>JAYUPB010000085.1:0-3360 GCA_043760405.1 Sphingomonadales bacterium | reverse complement strand
TTCAGGTGCGTCCAGATGGCCGCGTGACGACGCCGTTGATCACCGATATGCCCGCTGCTGGCAAAACAGCGACGATGCTGGCACAGGATATTAAGCTGCAATTGTCGCAATATATCAATGATCCGATTGTATCGGTGATTGTGATGGAATTTGCCGCGACCAACAATCAACAGATCCGTATCGCGGGTGCTGGTGTAGGTAAACCGGCCTCGGTGCCGTTCCGCGCGAACATGTCTTTGCTTGATGCGATAACTGCGGTTGGCGGGATTTCGGAATATGCGGCGGGCAACAAAGCGCGGCTACAACGCGTAGACCGGGATACTGGCCAGATGCAGGAATATACACTGCGCATCAACGATTTGCTGCGTCGCGGCGACACCAAAGCGAACGTGATGCTACAACCCGGCGACGTCATCATCATTCCTGAAAGCATGTTCTGATTGGCATCTGCCAAGCCGGACTGACCCCGATGGCCAAAATGATCCTGATGAATAGAGAACCGAAAACGATATGAACGGCCTTTACGACGAATTGCGATTAGCGATCCATGGCGTATGGAACCGGCGCTGGCTGGCGCTGGCGATTGCGTGGGGCATCTGCTTTCTCGGTTGGTTGGTGGTTGCGTTGATCCCCAATAGTTACGAATCATCGGCGCGGGTCGAAATTCGCATGGCTGGTTTGTTGAACGAAAAAGTCGGCATTACGGCAGGCGAACAGCGTAAAGTCATCGAGCGGCTGAAACAAACGCTCGGTTCTTCCGACAATCTGGCTAAAGTCATTCGCGGTACCGATCTGGGCCGCAGCGTCGCGTCCGATCAAGAGGTTGCTGGCAAGATTTCCGCGTTACGTAAGAATATCGATGTCAAATCCGATATCAACAACGACAATATCCTGACGATCACCGCGGTGCAGCCATCGCCGAAGGATGCGCGCGATGTGGTGCAGAAATTGATCGATGTGGCCGAGGAAGACAGCATTGCTGGCGACCGTAAGGAAACCAGCAGTTCGATCCGTTTTCTTGATAAGCAATTGGAAGAGCTACAGAAAAAGCTGACGGATGCTGAGGCAAAGCGCGTTGCGTTTGAAACCAACAATCTGGGCATGTTGCCTGGCGTCGGTTCGGCGTCGACGCGTATGGAGGCGGCGCGGGCTGAATTGGGGCAGATAGATTCGCAGCTGATTCAGGCGCGTAGTGCGCTTGGTGCATTGAATAGCCAGCTAGCGGGCACGCCTGCGTCGCTGAACACCGCCGGATCGGGCGGCGGCGGCGGTGGCAATCCTGCACTTGCACAAGCGCAAGGCGAATTGGCGGCGATGCGCGCGCGCGGACTGACCGATAATCATCCCGACGTGATTTCGACGCGTAACCAGATTGCGATATTGAAAACGCAAGGCGGCGGAGCGTCTGGTGCTGGTGGCTATAAAACGCCTAACCCTGCGTACTCGTCATTGCAGATGATGCGCGCGGAACGCGAAGCTTCGGTCTCGGCACTAAGCGCGCGCAAAGCAGCATTGCAATCAGACATGGCAGGCTTTGCCGCGAAGCAATCGGCGGAGCCC
Source organism: Sphingomonadales bacterium (assembly GCA_043760405.1). Taxonomy (GTDB): domain Bacteria; phylum Pseudomonadota; class Alphaproteobacteria; order Sphingomonadales; family Sphingomonadaceae; genus Aquisediminimonas. Next base: position 1,800 of record JAYUPB010000085.1, on the reverse strand, counting down.
GGCGTGTCAGCTGAATACAGTCGGATCAATCGCGATCACGAAGTGCTGAAAGTGCAGTATGACAAGTTGCTGACCGACCGTGAAGAGATTCGCCTTCGCGGTCAGGTTGGTGCGCAAACCGATGCGGTGCAGTTCGTTGTGAACCAGGGCCCCGAGGTCGCAAAAGTGCCCGTTGCTCCAAACCGCCCATTGTTTTTGGCATTGGTACTCTTTGCCGGGCTTGGTGCAGGCGCTGCAGCCGCGTTCGCTTTGGGTCATCTACAGACCAGCTATCCAACCGCCGCCAAGCTGGAACGTGCCAGTGGATTGCCGGTCATCGGATCGATTTCCCAAATGTTGACGGGCGAACAACGCATTGAACGCAAACGAAAGCTAAAACTGTTTGTTGGCGGGACGGCGGCATTGGTCGGCGTGTTTGTGCTGCTGTTGGTCGTCGAATTTATCCAGCGTGGCATGGCATGAGCGGGGACAAGAAAATGAACAAACACACCCCCATAAAGCTTCCGGCATCTTTGCTCGAACGCGCGTCGGAAAAATATGATTTCGGTGCAGCATTGCGCGTGGGGGCAGGAGCGCCTGAGCGTGTGGCTGATCCTGTTCCTGCGCCGCCCGTTGCAGTGGCACAGCCTGTTGCCGCCGCACCTGCTGCTGCACCAACCAGCTTTCGCACTGCTGCTGCTCCGCCAGCACCGGCCTCGGAAAATGGACGTTATGCCACGATCGACCGGCAACGCTTAACCGCCGCAAACATGATTGATCCTGAAGGCCCCGTCACTGGCCTGTCCGAAGAATTCCGCATCGTGAAACGCCAGTTGCTGCTTGCGGCGCGCGGCGGCAAGGGCCTTGATCCGATTGATCGCGGCGAGCGTATCTTGATTTGTTCTGCACACCCCAATGAGGGTAAGACCTTTTGTGCAATCAATCTGGCGCTGTCGATGGCGTCCGAAAAGGACAACCGCGTGTTGTTGGTCGATGCCGATTTTGCCAAGCCCAGCGTGCTAGCAACGCTCGGCATCCCCAGCAGCCCCGGCCTTATGGATGCGCTTGCCAATCCGGCGATAGACGTTGAGGATTATGTCATCGCAACCGACATCCCGAACTTGTCGATTTTGCCCGCTGGCGCACAGACCAATCAGGATACCGAATATCTAGCGGCGTCGCGTGCAGGCGCGGTGCTTGACCAGTTGACCGCACATGACCCCGCGCGGATCATCATTTTTGATTCGCCGCCTGCATTGGCTGCCTCGCCGGCCTCCGTACTGGCATTGCACGTCGGGCAGACCATTGTCGTTGTCCATGCCGATGTCACCACCGATAGCGCATTACGCGATGCTCTTAGCCTGTTGAGCGGCTGTGAGCATATTCAATTGATGCTCAACCGCACCAAATTCTCCCCCACCGGACGCAAGTTTGGCAGCTATTACGGATATGGAGCATAACCCATGCACAACCGAAATTCCCCCTCCTTGAAAACTGCCCTTTTGGCAGGCATCGTCGTGTTGGCGATGCCGAGCAGCGCGTTTGCACAACAGATCGCGTCCGATTGGGTGCCGATGGAGGACATGCAGACTGCTGGTCCCGTCGCATCCGATGAAGCGCCGCAAGCGATAGCCCGCGACCGGCCCCGTTTGGATGTGACGCCCTATATCGAGGTGCAGCAGGTAGCATTCGCCGATCTTGACGGTGGGCGCGACATACTGACGTACACAACGCTTGCCGCGGGGGTAGACGCCGCAATCTCGACGCGTCGTGCCGAGGGGCAAGTCAGCCTGCGTTATGAACGCGTTATCGGCTATGATA
>JAYUPB010000084.1:0-3387 GCA_043760405.1 Sphingomonadales bacterium | reverse complement strand
CATAATCTGTTGATGTGCGGGCCACCGGGTGCGGGAAAATCGCTGATGGCATCATGTTTGCCGGGGATATTGCCCGATCTGACCGCTGCCGAAGCACTCGGCATTATGTAGCAGTTGCACCAAGGGCGAAAGCCGGTTCGATTGCCGCATTGCCGCTCCAATAGGAGCGTAAGAGCGTGTCTATATTTTTTGCGATGATCATGGGGTTAGCAGGTTCTCTAATCCAATCTTGCACACCCTTTAACCTTGGGGTGCAGGAGAAGGTCAAGGCTATATTCGTTTCGCCCGAACAGGATAGTGTGGCCGACGCCATGCTGAAACTGCATGACGTTAGCCATGTAGGCGGTGATCCTTGTTTCGGAATCATATGGGGAGTTATACCCACAACCAATAAAAACCACAGGGTAGATGGCGCTAAATTCCGCAATACCGGTGCCCCGGTGCATGGCCGCAAATCTCAGAAAACTGCGTTCAACTTTATCGAAGGTAATGCTGTCACCGCCGCGATCCATGAAGCTGTTTTCAGGAAAAATTGTTTCACCCTTAATGCTGCTTTCTGTTGTTATCCTCAACTCTTCACAGCAATCCTCAAAAAACTGTCTATAGTTAAAACCGTAGTCGCCACCAAAGTCCGCGACATCGACTTTAATCAATACGTTGACATTGATCGCCGGACTTTTGCCATAGTTGCGAGCGGTTACATCGACAAAAAGCCCAGCGTTTCCGTCTTCCATCCACGAAAGGTAATCAACGGCCATCTCAGCGTCCAGACTGAGCCATGGCCTGACACTGGCATTGTAAGCCATGCGAGCAATTTCATTGGCGTCATTCATCGCCTCAGTCGCACGCCCCGTGTCTTCTACCGCCTCCAAAGTAGCCTCCAAAGTGCGCTTCACAAACCAGACACCAACGCCAGTAATTATCAGCGTAAAAAAGGCGATAGCAGCCGAAGCAAGAGCGCTGGAAGCGGCGCGTTGTTGTGCGCTCAAATCTTGCTCGTCATGGGCTGTTTGTTTGGCGGTTTCTATATGTTCATAGACACATTCGAAAACAGTCGAAGGCTCGATCCCAATGCAGGTGCGTTGCGCATTCTTTTTAGCACGGTCTTGATAGGCGGCGGGGGTCTGTTGGCGCTTTTCTTTTTCGCTGGCCTGTAGCCAGCCAACGCCCCACGATAGGAACACCACGAGGACGACGCCGATAACAGGCAACGTCCAGCCTAGAGGCGGATTTCCTTTGCCTCGATCACCTCTAGGCATTGGAGCAAAAACGCAGATGTGAAGCCGCCTCGGCTAATCTTGTTATTGAGATTGCGTTCATTCTCGGTGACGCCAATCGCTGCCAGTTTTTCGGCAAGCCCCGCATAAGTGATTCCCCGTCGCTTCAACTCGCCTTTTAGCAAGTTCTTTGCGCGAGTCTCATATTCTACATTTACGGGATCAGACTTTGCCACCATGGTAACGCTCCACAAATATCATCGTATACAGTGATATACACCCTTGACATTGATGTTGTCTATACTCATATCCAATGTATAATATCACTGGATACGATGACATGGCACAACACTTTCTTCTCTCAGCCAAGGCCCGCACACTCAGCCTCAAGGCTGTTTTCAGCATGGGCGAAGACAAAGCCTATGACACGTTCAAAGCAATGCGTTGGGCTGACACGGACGGCGAAGCGGTTTGCCCGCGTTGCGGTTGCGTCGAAAGCTATGCGATCTCGACACGTCGCCGCTTCAAGTGCGTTGGCTGTCATCACCAATACAGCGTCACGTCGGGCACGATCTTTGCCAATCGCAAGATGTCCTACACTGACTTGCTCGCAGCTATCGTCATTTTCGTGAACGGTGCGAAGGGCGTTGCTGCGCTTCAACTTAGCCGCGATCTCAACTGCCAGTATAAGACCGCATTCGTTCTCACGCACAAGCTGCGCGAGGCGATGGCGCTTGAACAGCAAGGCCGGATGCTTGGTGGTATCGTGGAAATCGACGGTGCCTATTTCGGCGGATACGTGAAGCCTGAAAATGAAAAGGCAAACCGCGTTGACCGTCGCTTGTCCTACAACCGCTCAGGCAAGCGCCAGTGCGTTGTCATTATGCGCGAGCGTGGCGGGCGCTCTTTGCCCTTCCTGTGCCGCTCAGAAGGCGATGCGGTGCCGTTGGTGCGTGATCACGTTCACACGCTGGCGACGATCCATGCCGACGAAGGCACGGGTTGGGATGCGCTTCACGCCGGTTGGGATATGCACCGCGTCAATCACTCGGTCCAATTCATGGACAAGGGCGCTTGCACCAATCAAGCCGAAAGCTATTTCAGCCGCTTGCGTCGCATGGAAACCGGAACGCACCACCATATCGCGGGTCCGTATCTCAACGCTTATGCGGGTGAAGCAGCATGGCGCGAAGATAACCGCCGCGTCGATAACGGCGCTCAGGCGGCGATGGTTACAACGGCGGCGATGAACGCTCGCCAGTCACGCCGGTTTGCGGGATACTGGCAGCGTGCGGCTTAATCGCCGTTTGAGCTTCGGCCCTTGATAATCGTCCCAATCACTCCGACCATGGTTGCACCCAAAAGCGCTAGAGCGATTGTGTCTTTACCAAGTGCGCCACATACAATAGCACCCATCATGAGAATGACTAAGGCCGCAAAGCCTAATCTCCGCCCCTCTTTGTTGTCGGCAATTTCTGCATTTAGCATGGCAGTTTGCATCAATTGTGAATGATCGACTTCGCTTTCGGCCATCCCTATAATTCGATCAGCTGCGCCAGGGCAGATTTCTTCGTATTCTCTAAGGTGCTTTGGGTGCGCAATCGGACCCGAAAATTGCTCTGATTGAACAACGCTCAAAACCTGCGCGACAACTTGAGCGCGTGTGCCGTGTGGCAAAAGCGGCGCAATTTTCCTAGCAATCGCAGTCGAAAGAGAATCTTCTTCGCCGTCAGGCAGCGACGCGATCTTTTTTAGTGAATTTTCCGGCTGCTTTGCCAACACGCTGCCCCTCTGCTTTATTGGCGTTGTCCAATGCGACGCCGACACGCATCCACGCGCCTCCAAGTGACGAATCAATTTTCAAAAAGCGATCTGGCTTCAGCGGCGTAAACAAATATATCGGCGCGCCAAAGCCATCGCTTACACCACGCCGAAACGCGGGAGACGGCAATTTGAAAAACTTGGACATCAAACGTTACCTAAGTGCTGAGAGGACTTGATACAACGATTAATTGCCGCGACCTTTCGCAACCATTAACTTGCAAATATGGCAAAACAACGAACACGACATTAAACCAGCAAAATGCGCCGCCCCAAACCCATACACATCGAGTTTGCCCTGCTCGCAGCCGTCGTGATCGTCGGCTACGCAATCGCGTTCACGTCGCTG
>JAYUPB010000083.1:0-9771 GCA_043760405.1 Sphingomonadales bacterium | reverse complement strand
CCTGTTCCCCTCCCCATGAACGGGGAGGGGGTTTCAGGGGTTAGCCCTTATTTTCGTCAACTTCCGAAAATTCGGCGTCGACAACGTCTTCGGCAGGGGCATCGTTATCGGCAGACGGAGACGCGGCCGCCGCCTGTTCCTTTTCATAGATAGCCTGACCCATTTTCATCGCAACCTGAGCCAGTGCTGTTGCTTTTTCGGTCATCGCTTCAGGTTCGCCGCTTTCTACAGCGGTTTTTGCTTCAGCCACCGCAGCTTCAATTTCAGCTTTCAGCGCATCATCGACCTTGTCAGCATGCTCCACCAATTGACGTTCGGTTGTGTGGATCAGGCTTTCTGCGTTGTTCTTGGCTTCGGCTGCCTCGCGCCGCTTTTTGTCTTCTTCGGCGAATTGTTCAGCATCACGGACCATCTGATCGATGTCAGCATCGGATAGACCACCTGACGCTTGGATCTTGATCTGTTGTTCCTTGCCCGTGCCTTTGTCCTTGGCATGGACCGACACGATACCGTTGGCGTCAATGTCAAAGGTCACTTCAATCTGTGGCACACCGCGCGGGGCGGGGGGGATGCCGACCAGATCGAAATTGCCGAGCATTTTATTGTCAGCGGCCATTTCGCGTTCGCCTTGGAACACACGAATTGTCACCGCACCCTGATTGTCATCAGCGGTAGAATAGACTTGGCTTTTCTTGGTCGGGATTGTGGTGTTGCGGTCGATCATACGCGTGAAAACGCCGCCCAGTGTTTCAATGCCGAGGGACAGCGGCGTCACGTCAAGCAACAACACGTCCTTGACATCGCCCTGCAAAACGCCCGCCTGAATGGCTGCGCCCATTGCGACAACTTCATCAGGATTTACGCCGGTATGGGGTTCTTTCCCGAAAAATTCTTTGACGATTTCTCGGACGCGCGGCATCCGCGTCATCCCACCGACCAGTACGACTTCGCTGATGTCAGACGCTTTCACGCCCGCATCGGCAAGTGCTTTTTTGCAGGGATCAAGTGTACGTTTGATGAGGCTTTCAACCATTTTCTCAAGGTCTGCACGCGTGATCGCTTTAACAAGATGCTTTGGCCCGGTGGCGTCTGCGGTAATGAAGGGCAGGTTGACCTCAGTCGACTGTGCCGACGACAGTTCAATCTTTGCCTTTTCAGCAGCTTCGCGGAGACGTTGGAGCGCAAGCTTATCAGTCTTGAGATCAATGCCTTCGATTTTTTTGAAATCAGCGGCAAGGAATTCAAGGATTGCAGCATCAAAATCTTCACCGCCGAGGAACGTATCGCCATTGGTCGATTTGACTTCAAACACGCCGTCACCAATTTCGAGAACCGAAATATCAAACGTCCCGCCGCCCAAATCATAAACCGCAATGGTTTTACCGTCTTGCTTGTCGAGCCCGTAGGCCAGCGCAGCCGCCGTCGGTTCGTTGATGATACGCAGGACTTCAAGGCCCGCAATCTGACCCGCATCTTTGGTTGCCTGACGCTGGGCATCGTTGAAATAAGCAGGCACCGTAATCACGGCCTGGGTGACAGTCTCACCCAGATAAGCTTCTGCAGTTTCCTTCATTTTTTGCAAAGTGAAGGCTGAAATCTGTGACGGCGAATATTCTTCACCACCAGCCTTCACCCAAGCGTCGCCGGTTTTACCCTTGACGATGGTGTAAGGGACCAGACCCATATCCTTCTTGGTCATGGGATCATCGAAGCGGCGACCGATCAGGCGCTTGACCGCAAAAATTGTATTTTCAGGATTGGTCACTGCCTGACGCTTTGCAGGCTGACCGATCAGACGCTCACCGTCCTTGGCAAAGGCGACAATCGAGGGCGTCGTGCGCGCGCCTTCTGAGTTTTCGATCACCTTGGGGGTGCCACCTTCCATTACGGAAACGCAGCTGTTGGTGGTGCCAAGATCGATCCCAATTACTTTTGCCATAGTCTTACTAACCTCAGTTGTGTGTTGCAGCCTGCTTTCCCCCGAAAGGCACGGCCGATGATTGTTGAGCGCGATATAGGAAGCGTTTTGCTTGTCGCAAGGCTTTTGGGGCATTAGTTAGAGTCAAATTGAACGAGGAGACTTATTTTGCGACAGTTTTTCTGCCCTTTTTTTGTTGCCGCGCTGCTGCTGTCGGGCTGTTCAGAAAAATCTGTTGAGGATGTGCAAGACGCTCAGGTGACCTTACCAGCGGTCCCGGGCAATCCGGGTGTGGCCTATTTCACTTTGCACGGCGGAACGGCAGATAACCGCTTAATGGACGTGTCCTCTCCCCAGGTCGTCAAAATTGAGCTTCATGATAACATCATGTCCAATGGCATGATGAAGATGACATCCTTGGACGCAGGTGTTGCGGTGTCCGCAGGGGGGAAGGTCGTTTTCAAATCGGGCGGCAAGCATGCGATGTTGTTTGATATCAATCCAAAAACCGGGCCTGGCACCAAAATGAAACTGGTTTTCACCTATGCCAATGGCCGTACCATCGAAACCGATGCCGACGTTAAGGCGGCAGGTGATGCTGAGGGGCATAAGCATTGAACGGACGTTGTCTGACTGAGGCGGAACGCGCGCTGGCAAAATCAGTCTTTGGCAACGCCATTATTTATGAAAGGGTGCGCCTTTCAAACCGCAAATGGTGGTGGTTTCAACCGCGCAGTATTGCCATGGCGCCGCGTGGGAATATCCATTTTCATCCCAAAGGGACTCTTTATTGCGATGATTTCTGCACGCGCGATGTAACCGACCAAGGTCTTTTCATCCATGAAATGACGCATGTGTGGCAGCATCAGCAGGGCATATTTCTTCCCCTCGCAAGGCATCCGTTTTGCCGTTATGATTATGCGATAAAGCCAGGTTGGTCGCTCAAACGCTACGGGATTGAGCAACAGGCCGAAATTGTCCGCCATTACTTCATGTTAAAGAACGGACATCATGTGGCAGGAGCGCCGCCCATCGGACTGTATGAAGGGTTGATCCCCTTTACCCCTTGAACAGCGCGCGCAATTCAAATTTCAAGACTTTGCCAGTGGCATTACGCGGAAGGGCGTCTAGGATTTCGAGGCGCGCTGGCATCTTAAAGCGCGCTACTCGGTCCCGACAATGGGCCGTAATGTCGTCCAGCGTCACGGCCATGCCCGGCTTTAGTGCGACGACGGCGCATCCCGCTTCTCCCCATTTAGGGTCGGGAAGGCCGATAACTGCAACCTCAATGATCGCGTCCAATTCATACAGAACATTTTCAATTTCTGCGGGATACACATTTTCTCCGCCTGAAATATACATGTCTTTGACGCGGTCCTCGATGTAGAAATATCCATCGGCGTCACGACGCCCAATATCGCCTGACCGGAACCAGCCGTTCACAAAGCTTGACTCATTGGCTTCTGGCCGGTTCCAATAACCGGGGGTGATATTCTTGCCGCGAATCCAGATTTCGCCAAGTTCTTCGGGGTCGGCCTCACTGCCATCGGCGCGTGCGATATAGGCTTGGCAGTGGCGACCCGGCTTGCCCGCTGATCCAATTTTGTGCGGTATGTCGCGTTTATCAAGGAAGAGACATCCAGCGCAGGTCTCGGTCATCCCGAACCCTTCTTGAATGACAATGCCGCGATCATACCAAGTGCGCAGCAAGCTTTCTGGAACACTTTCTGCGCCGCATGCTGCCGTTTGCATGCGTGAAAAATCGGTGGTCATAAAATCAGGATGTGCTTGCATGGCGTTATAAAGCGCGGGCACACCAAGAAAATGGGTGACGCCCAAGTCTTGATCACCAAAAACGCTGAGCAAGTGGCCGGCATCAAAAGTGCGAGCGATGATGATTGTGCCACCCAGATTAAGCGCCACCAATGTATAGCCCATCAATCCGCCAATGTGGAACAGTGGCATCATCACAAGTCCGACCATGGTGCCCGACGCCGCAGCACCGGCAACCGATGCTGCGACTGTAAAATGAAACTGGGCATGGTTGAACATCACCCCTTTGGGCGTGCCGGTTGTCCCCGACGAATACATGATCATGCACAAATCATCAGGCAATTGAGGGCAAAAATCATAGACTGGATCAGCAGTAGCAATGGCGTTTTCAAGATCGCTGGCCCCGCCCAGTGGGTCCATAGAAATCCAGTGCGAGACATTGGTCTTTTCGCGCAGTGCAGGGATGATCGCAGCGAGATCCATATCGTAAAAGAAGATTGAAGACCCGCTATTTTCGACCATGAACGCCAGCTCATGCGCGGTCAGGCGGAAATTGAGCGGGGTATAAACCGCGCCAATCCGCCAACACGCAAATTGAACATCAATCATGTCGCTGGAATTCATTGACAGGATTGCGACACGGTCCCCCTTGGCAACACCCAATGTCCGCAAATGGCCTGCAATCCGTGCAACCCGCTGATGGATTTGGGCATAGCTGTGTTGACGTTGGCTGTGGAGATCAATGGTCACGATCTTATCCGGAAATCGCGATGCATGATCAGCGATCCAGTCAAAAACCATCATATCGTCGGTGGTGTGAAGCAATTCGGTCATAGGCGGAGTGTAAGACCATCTCGGTAAAAGGCGATACCCATTTTGCGGTTTGGGGAGCAAGACTTGCATCATGCTGTAAAGCCGGACTATCGCTTCGGGGTTAGCAACCAAGGAATTTGCCGAAATGAAATCACGCCGTCTGGGAAAAAGCGCGCTCTATGTGTCCGATATCTGCATGGGAACAATGACATTTGGCAGTCAAGCCGATGAAGCTGCGTCGTTTCGCATCCTCGACAAAAGTTTGGATGCTGGCATCAATTTCTTCGACACGGCAGAAGGTTATCCTGTGCCGCCCGATATCAAATGGGTCGGCCGCACGGAGGAGATTGTCGGCCGCTGGCTCAAGCGCCAAAACCGCGATGCCATCATCATCGCCACAAAGGTTTCAGGCCCCAGCCACACATGGTTCAAATCCCCCAAACGCGGCGGCATGACTGCGCTTGACCGACATAATATCATGGTCGCGGTGGAAGACAGCCTGCGCCGCCTGCAAACCGATTATATCGATCTGTATCAAACCCACTGGCCCGATCACGGGACGGCCTATGAAGAAACGATGGAGGTCCTCGACGAACTGGTGCGCGCGGGCAAGGTCCGGGTTCTGGGCTGTTCAAACGAAACCAGCTGGGGCCTGATGAAAAGCCTGGCCGCGTCCGAACGCCTTGGCACGGCGCGCTACCACACCATCCAGAATAATTTTAGCCTGAATAACCGCCGTTTCGAAGATGAACTGGCGCAGGTGTGCCGCCATGAAGGAGTCAGTTTGATTCCATATTCGCCTCTTGGCGGCGGTGTGCTCTCCGGAAAATATCAGGGCGGAGCGACGCCGGACGGCGCTCGCTTCTCAAGCTATATCAACAAAGGCGGCCGACACACGGTTATGGCCCAACGCTTCGTCAATGAACGCTCGCTCGCGTCCACTGAACGCTTCATGGCCATTGCCGCAGAAGCGGGCATGTCCCCAGTAACGCTGGCCACTGCATGGTCAAAGCAGCATGATTTCGTCGCTTCAACCATTGTCGGGGTTACGCACGAAGATCAACTGGCTGACATTTTTGCGGCTTCTGAACTGGTACTGGGCGATGATGTGATCAAAGCGATCAACGCGGTGTCAAAGGAGATTCTATACCCAATGGGATAAGGGGTTGGGCTAGTCCTATGGCTTAAGAATGAGGGGTTTTTCATGATTGAGCTGTAGCGCAATGGCGCGGTATACGTCGGCAATTTTCGCCAAATGTGCTTTTGCCTTAACGTCCTGACATCCGTGATCGTAGCGGAATCCAGTGGCAGCCTTTTTGTCTGACCATGTCAGCATCCCAATGGGTTGATCTGATATGTCGATTTCGCAGGGTATCTCATTCACTTCGCCAGAGATGATATCGTCGAATCCAGCGCGGAGGGTAACGTACACCGCGGGGCCAAGGTCGAATCTGTGTTCACCCTTATGGATTGTATAAAAGATATCCTTCGCCGCGTTTGCGACACGGAAACTGTGGGTTGGAATGATGATTTTGCCCTTCCCATTCGGCATGACTTGCCAAGACACATTTTCCCCGGTCCAGATATTATGTTCTGTGTAGAACAATGTTTCGGTCGGCTGCGCTTTGGTCGATACCACTTGCGGGGCTTGTGTGTCTTCTTGCGTTTGCGCTGATACGGGCACGCTGAGCGCACAAGCAAGCGCCCATACTCTTGATTTGTACCACATACAGACACTCCCAATCTCAAATCTTCATCCTGTACCGTGTCAGAGATAAGGCGGATCATTCAAGCTGAAAATTGAGCTAGTATAAAGGGGGCAGGCGACCTTGCCTTTGCTATATTTAACAGATCCTCACCCCCTAGCGCGGCGTTGCGAAAAGTTCCAATAGAGCATTGTAATGTTTGATGTTGATGCTGTGATCACTTGGGTTGATGGGGCGGACCCTGCGTTGAAGGTTCAGCGTGATCATTACCTATCCAATGCAAAGGCATCACTTCACGTTAATGGCACCAATCCTCACCGGTGGGTGTGCAGTGATGAATTGAATTTCTGCCTCCGCTCGATTGCCAATAACGCGCCGTGGGTGCGGCGGGTGTGGATTGTGACTGATAATCAAATTCCGGACATCGCCCCTCTTTCTGCTGATTTTGCCGCAAAGATCAGCATCATTGATCACCGCGATATTTTTGCCGGCTATGAAACCGCGTTGCCAACATTCAACTCACTTGCGATTGAAACGATGTTGTGGCGTATCCCTGATCTGTCCGAGAATTTCCTGTATTTCAACGATGACGTGTTTTTGACCGCGCCGGTCGTCCGCGCCGATTTCTTTGCGCCCAACGGCCCCGTGCTGCGCGGTAGATGGATGGATTATACGCATCTGGCGAATAGTGATGAAGCCCGGGATGAGGCGCGGTTGCTCAACCATTATAACCAGATCAATGCCGCAGCGATGATCGGCTATACCGCTGACCATATTTTTGACAGCGCCCACGTTGTCCACCCGATGCAGCTGTCGGTCATGGCCGACTTGTTTGACACATACCGCGACGCATTCATTCGCAATGCAGGACTTCGTTTTCGCTGTACTGAACAATTTGTGGCACAAGGCTTGCACAATCACGCGTGCTTGGCATCTGGCAACGCGGTGATCCTCGATACGGTCGACTATCTCCACGTCGCGGTTGGCGCATTCGACACATGGTCCAAAGACGATGTGCATGCCTATCTCGCAAGTGCAGAGCGGCACCGCGTGAAGTTCCTCTGCATCAATGATTTGCCAGAGGTCGAACGTAATTTTCCCGACGCACGGTCCTGGATTGAGGAAGCGATTGGCGGGTGAAGGGGCGGTTTTGCCAAATCACCTCTACCAAATGAGTGCGACGAGGATCCCCAGAATTCTGGGTTTTTTAGCCCTTAGCTTCGCAAACTTCCCAGAGTGGTGCAGTCCACTGCGAAGTTAAGCATTTTTTGCGCAGTGGCGCAGTGCGCGTATTTTAGGCAAAGCCGTAAATCAAAGTTCAAAATGAGAAAGAGCGCGCCAAATTTCCCATAGCAAATCCTACATTGCAAGGGAGAAACGAGGGCTCCGCCCCAGCCGCGCTTTGATCAATCAAAGCCTACAAACATGCTTGCCTCTTCAACCGATTTTCGCGTCGAAACGACGGCATTGGCCGGGAAGCTTTCATCGGGCCAGCCCAGCGCGATGCTTTTCATAATGATTTGATCATCAGCAATCCCGGCATGTTCGCGCACGACGGGTGATTGCATGATCCCTTGGCTGTTGATCACCGCACCCAGCCCGCGTGACCATGCCGCGTTGACGAGCGCTGTCGCAACCGCGCCGCAATCAAACGGGGTATCGTCGCTGCCATCGCAAACGCGGTCATACGTAATAATCACGCAGACCGGCGCATCAAATTGGCGAAACCCGCGCAACACCCAATCCTGCCGCATCTCCGCGTCATCGCGCGCGATCCCCATTGCGGAGAAAAGCTGTTTGGCAACGCCAATCTGCCGTTCGCGGTGCGGACCTGCGAAGGGCTGTCCGCCGCGAAATTCGCGCGATTGCGGTACGCCCGCTATCATCCGTTCCGTATTGCCAGCGCGGATCCGGTTGAGCGGCTCGCCGGTGATGACATAGAAATTCCACGGCTGCGTATTCATCGAAGACGGCGCGCGCATCGCCAGCGCAAGTATCTCCTCAATCAGCGCACGGGGAACGGGATCTGGCTTATATCCGCGAATGCTCCGGCGACCGAGGATAACGTCATCAAAGTGCATAGGGTGGCTCCGTGAGGTGGGGGTGTTGTGTGGTGGGTGGTCGTTATCGGGGATGGGAGTAGAATGCCAGTGGGGGATTGGCGTTGATTGGTATTACACTTTCAGAACATGTTCTACTCTTTGCACATGCTCATATAATCTGCTTCGCCAAGTATCCGAATTGCTTGACCCGCTTCGATCAGGCTTTCCGCTTTCCGGTGCTTGCTGCTTTTGTTCTGACCGTTCAGCTTATCAATGTCTTGATCGCCTACCACGAGCAGCGTTGTTTTCTTGGTAACGCCCGACTCGACAGCCGCCCCTGCCTCATACGCCATATCAGCAGCGTCGCGTCGTGGTGTTTGAAGTTGATACCGAAATGGTCTGCCAGATTGGCAAGGCCATAACCCGACTGCGAGAACTGTGCCCAGGCTCGACGGGCAACCCGCGCCGTGTCAAGCCAGTTGCAGGGCAGAGGCTCAAGGCTATGGCGACCACATGCTTGAGCCAGCGCTACCCTATCAAAGTGCGTATGACACGCCACAACCTGTTCAGAAGTGTGGTCACACAACCAAGTGTATATATCCTTGAATTGGGGTGCGCCGCGCACATGCTCGGCGGTAATACCGTGGATGGCAACGTTGTAGGGGTCGAAATAGTCATTTGGGTTAACCAAGCGAGTGTCCGAATGAACCTCTTTGTCATCCTCGAAAACTACTAATCCGATTTGGCAGATACTGCTCATCTGCGGGTTGGCGGTTTCCAGATCAACGGCAACAAACCTCATCTTGTGTTTTTCTCAAACGAAAAATGAACTCAAAAAGTTGAATCTACAGTAACAATTTACCAAATTCAGAGCCTTTGCCCTATCACTCCACCGTCACCGACTTCGCCAAATTGCGCGGCTGATCCACATCGGTGCCGTTCGCCCAAACCATCATCCGCCGACCGTCAAGCCAAGATAGCCCGCGATCCGCGATTGCACCTCGGCCAAAATCGCAGGACTGACATGGCCCAATCGCGTTGCTGCGCCTGCTTCCAGCACGGCAATTTTCGCGGAGCGGATTACGGAAGGCGCAGGCAACCCAAAGGCTCTGTACCCTTTTTCAATCGAGACATCGCCCGGCCAGCCCTTATTGACAGCACTGGTAATCATCACGGCCCAAAAAAGATCTTTATGTGGGCCCAGCCGGGCAGAAGATATGACCAACGCGGGCCGAACTTGGTGCACAGGCGTCTCAACATAGGGGAACGGAACCCGAACAACGTCACCGGGCTTAAAGGTCGGCATAGGCAATGGTGTCTGCTTCGGATGACCATTCGGTAAAGGTCGAGAAATTGGCGATGAACATATCCTGCGCGGGCTTTGCGGGCTTACGCACACGCTTCATCACAACTTCCTTGCCCTTGATTTCATAGGACACACTATCCCCCGGCCCAACGCCAAGCGCGGCGCGGACCGCGCGCGGGATTGTCGTTTGCGACTTGGCAGTGATGCGGCCGT
>JAYUPB010000082.1:0-29935 GCA_043760405.1 Sphingomonadales bacterium | reverse complement strand
AATTGGAACTGCAAAATCCGCGCGAGAAAATAACGCGTATAAGGCGTGTTGCCCGGGATATGATATTTGGCACCAGCATCAAAATTGCTTTCATCGCGCGCCACGGGCGGCGCGATTCCCTGATATTTCAGACGAAGGTCGGTCCAACCCTTATTATAAGTGTCAGTCGGGATCGCGCCGGAAAATACGCCCCAGCGCCATTTATCGACAAGCAATCCAAATGGCAGGAAAGCAACCTTATCCATCGCCTGACGCAGCAACAGGCCCGTATCCTTATCCGAACTTGGTACCTTTGATGGATCGAGCAACCCTATTTGCACCAGATAATTAGGGGTCATCGACAAAGCAACCGCATCACCAATGGCTTCATGGAAGCCATCATTGGCCCCGTTCAAATAAAGATAGGACTGTTTGTTATAGGCGCGCTGATAATAATTGTGGCCCAGTTCATGGTGGATCGTCACGAAATCGCCGCCGTTGACCTTGGTGCACATTTTGATACGCAGATCATCAACATTGTCGATGTCCCACGCGCTGGCATGACAAACGACGTCACGGTCCGCCGGTTTGGTAATTTGGGACCGCTGGTAAAATGTTTCCGGCAACGCCTTAAACCCAAGCGAAGAGAAAAACCCCTCCCCCGTTTTGACCATTTTCAAGGGGTCATACCCTTTGGTCTTCAGCAATTCTGTGACATCATAACCGATGTCTCCTGCCCCGGCGGGCGCGACGATATTGTAAATGTCACCCCATTCCTGTGCCCACATATTGCCCAGCAAATCAGCACGAATGGGTCCGGTTTTGGCCTGTACTGCATCGCCGTATTTTTCGTTGAGTTTTCCGCGCGTGTAGCAATGCACTTCATCATATAGCGGCTTTACCTGAGCCCATAATTTGTCCGTCAGCTTGGCGAAATCATCCGCAGGCATGTCATAGCCCGAACGCCACATGGCCCCGACATCGGCATAACCCAGTTCTTTTGCACCTTTGTTGGCAATGGCAACCATTTTGGCATAATCTTCGCGCATTGGCGCGCCAACATTGGTGTGCCAGCTTACCCACATTTCCTTCAACTCATCTGGATTGCGCGAGGTGCCCATTTTTTCTTCAATGTCTGATCCGTTGATCGGTTGACCAGCCAGTGTTCCCTTACCCTTACCATAAGCAGAATTTAGGCGGGTCGCGATGGTGTTCAAATCAGCAGCTGCACCGTCGGTGGTTGGCGCGGGAAGGACAAGCCCGCCCCGCAGAATATCCAGTTTACGCTTAGTGTCGTAAGACAAACCGGAAATGCTGCTATATTTTGCAGCTTCAACGGCATAATTTACGGATAATTCAGTTCCCTCTGCGCCAACGCGTGCATTCACCGCATCGGTGTCTTCTGTAATATACGTGTTGTTTATCCAGGCAACTTGAGCTGCATAGACACCAAAATCGCCAAGTTTTGCCTCCGCATCAGCGACAAACTTGTCTGCGTCGGCAATGCTTGGCGCGCTTTGAGCAAACACCGGCGCGGCGATGCTGAGCGATACAGCCAAGGCGAAAATGGAAACAGCGACTTTCATAGAAAATTCCTCTAAACGTAATTTTATTACGCAGGAGAGTGGCCGCAAGATGCCTGCCGGTCAAGCCCCAACGGCCTGCATGACCGGTGATCCAGACCGCGACTGTGCGATGGCATTGGGGGCGGCATTATATTTGGTTGGGTGATCTATGATGTTCAATTGACGGCGGACTTCAGTCAGTGGAAGTGGTAACATTGCTTCCCAATCTGTTGCAGGCAGCCACTTTGTTGCCCTGCCCCGCTTAAGCCCCTGCCACATTGCGCCCATGATCGGTTCGCCCGGAAATGTTTTTGAATAATTCCAAGCACCAGCAACCGCGATGACCATAAAACCAATATTACCGGTATGGGGATATGAATATGCAACATTACAGGTTTCGCCAAACCCATCGCAGCCATAGCCCGCAACGACGTGCCACAAATCATGCTGGACACGAATGCGCATGCCGTAACGTTTCATATCCTCTGGAATGATAATATCTTCAAGACCCGCATCACGCGCAGCTTCGTTTAAACCATCTGATGTTATGCCACAGTCGTCCATAAACGCCAGAAACTCAGCACCAAGGCTTCCGTGCGGAAGGCTTTCCAAATATTCACGGTCGCAGAGCGTGTCGACCAAATCTTGTTTGTTCGCCAGAACGCGCATGCCAACGGGCGTGGTCCTAAATCGTTTGAAATTCCGTTCAAACGAACCACCCCGTAGCGCATAGAGCAAGCGAAAAACTTGGCTTGTATCCTCTTTATTCTGGATCAATTTGCGTATGGCATCGAGCGCAACAAGGGGCCGGTAGCGATTGTTGATCATTGATCTAATAACATTCATGTTAGTAATATGCGCATTTTCTGGCCAGCGTGCAACGCCTATTTCACGCGAGATCATTGAGGTAGTGCGCGATTGCCACCCCCAAATCAGCCTTTGCAACAGCACTCATATGGTTGCCAGGAACAGTCAGAAATGTGGCATTGGACAAAATATCAACCAAGGCAGCGGCAGAGCCATTATCTTGATCATCCGCCCCGCACACGACACCAATTGGCAATGACAACCCGCGCAATTCGGTCTCCGTTGTATCGATAAACGTGTCGAGAACCCGCTCTAGCGCAACCGGATCACCACCTGATGTTTTGAGAAATGCTTCTGCCATCCACTGTGACGAACCCTGTTTATGGGAGCCAAATCCAGAAAAAACCGAGCGGAAATGAGCTGCGCGGGTTTGCGGGTGGGTCAGGCCGGCCAAACCCATTCCTGAAATAATCGCACAGCGCGGCGTGGCCCCGCGCACCAACATGCGGGCCACAGTGCGCGCACCAAGTGAATATCCGCCCAAATCATAATCCGTCAGACCCAAATGCGCGATCAGCGCATAGCCATCATCGGCAAGGACATCGGGCGGGTAACGCGCTGCGTCATGGGGTTTTGCACTGACACCGTGCCCGCGCAAATCAGGCATGATCACGCGGTACCCAGCTGCAACCAAAGTCGCAGCATGACCATATTTAATCCAATTGGTCGCGGCATCAGAGAAATAGCCGTGAAGGAGCACCACAGGGCGTCCCGCCCCCATTTCGTGGATCGCCAATTTTGTGCCGTCAAATGAGGTGAAATGATGCAGCGTTATATTCGTCATCGCACAATATTGGCCGCATTTCAGAGGCATGTCGAGTTCCAACATATCGCATTCTCGCATTGACTAATTCTGGTGTCACATCTCAAAAGCTTGCGCTGCCGTGTCGCGGGTGGAGCAAGACAGCGCTGATGGTTTCAGTGCCACTGGCGCTCGGTCTTGGTGGTTTTATTATATGGTCAATCTTAAAATCAATCGCGAGGCCGCGAGATTGCCTATCTGGATGATTTCAAACTGATGATGATTGCAGTGATGATCTGCATTCCGTTCATCATTCTTTTGAAACCTGCGTCGACGACACCGAAAAGGTAGCAATCCCAATTAGCGACCCCAAAAGGGCCAATGCCATATCCTTTTGCGCATCCCATACATCACCCTGCTGGCCATTGTAACCTTCGGACAAAGTACCCGCCGCAACGATGGTCAACATCCATTCAAAAATTTCATACAAGCACGATATCGCCAAAACAAAGGCCACAGCAGCCCCAAGTCCGCCGCGCACGGACATAGCGCGATACATCATCAGCCACTCGCAAACAGGCCGCACCCACAACATCCCAAATGCAAGATGAACCAGCCGGTCATAATGGTTGCGGGTCCACCCGAATTGAGCACTGAGCGATTGTCCAAAAACCGCATCACTCCATGTATCATAGGGGACATTGCTATAAGTATAGCGTCCACCAAGCGTGTGCAGCAGGAAAAAAGCAACCAGACATGCGACAGCCCTGTTTGACAGTGGCCACCGACGCAGCAACCACGGCGATGCGATCAACAGCAACAATGTCGGGATATGTTGAAGCGGCGCAATCTCTGGATAGGGTTGTTGGATCTGTGCGATGATCAGAACCACCGCAACCAGACCCACCATGTACCGCTGCATCACTGGCATTGCGCGCATATTCAACCTTTTTTCAGATGCTTTCGTCCGAGCAATTCGGCAATTTGCACCGCGTTCAGAGCTGCGCCCTTGCGCAGATTATCAGACACACACCATAGAGCGAGGCCATTTTCCACCGTGGGATCTTCACGCACACGGCTGACGAAAGTCGCAAAATCGCCGACGCATTCAACCGGGGTGATATACCCCCCGTTTTCACGCTTATCGACCAGCATTATGCCGGGGGCTTCGCGGAGCAGGCTCTGTGCTTTTTTGGCCGAAATCTCATTTTTGAATTCGACGTGGAGCGCTTCTGAATGGCCAACGAATACCGGCACGCGCACGCACGTGGCGACAACCTTGATCTTGGGGTCCATGATCTTTTTGGTTTCGACGACCATTTTCCATTCTTCCTTGGTGAAACCATCATCAAGGAAGCTGTCAATGTGCGGGATGACGTTGAACGCAATTTGCTTGGTGAATTTCTTCGCTTCGGCGCTGTCACCAACAAAAATGTTACGCGATTGTTCAAACAGCTCATCCATCCCTTCCTTGCCAGCGCCAGACACAGACTGATACGTCGCAACCACAACGCGTGTGATTGTGGCATAATCATGGAGCGGCTTAAGCGCGACAACCATCTGTGCGGTGGAACAGTTGGGGTTGGCGATGATATTTTTCTTCTTATAACCCGCAATCGCCTCTGGATTCACCTCTGGCACGATCAGCGGCACATCAGGGTCCATACGGTAGAGAGAACTGTTATCGATCACCACGCAGCCCGCCGCAGCGGCAATGGGCGCGAATTTCGCGGTTGCTTCTGATCCGATAGCGAACAAAGCCATGTCCCAGCCCGTCCAATCGAAATGTTCGATATTCTGAACCTTGAGCATCTTGCCGGTTTCACCAAATTCAATTTCCAAGCCCTGTGATCGCCCAGAAGCCAGCACTGCAATTTCATCAATCGGAAATTCGCGCTCTGCCAAGATGTTGAGCATTTCGCGGCCAACGTTCCCTGTGGCCCCTGCGACGACAATTTTGTAACCCATGTTTTTTTCCTTCAGTAGGACAGTAAAAAGGCCGGAACCCTTGGTAGGATCCCGGCCTTTTCGGCATTTCGTTTCTTCAAACGAGCGGGATCAGGCCTCTGGACCTTTTTTCGCAGCGTCTGTAATTCGGGTGTCACGACGTTCGGCGATCCGTGCCGATTTACCACGACGACCGCGAAGGTAATAGAGTTTTGCACGACGCACGGCACCCTTGCGGACGACTTCGATGCTGTCGATATTTGGCGAATAAAGCGGGAATACGCGTTCCACACCTTCACCGAATGAGATTTTACGCACTGTGAAGCTTGATCCCATGCCACGATTACAACGCGCAATGCATACGCCTTCATAATTCTGGACGCGAGTCCGTTCGCCTTCCACAACGCGCACGCCGACTTTCAGCGTATCACCGGGGCGAAATTCAGGAGCCTTTTTGTTTGCGGTCAGTTTTGCGATCTGTTCCGCTTCGATCGTTTGGATGAGGTTCATGCCCCAATTTGTCCTTCTTCTCTTGTCGCGCGCCAGAGGCAGACTGGTCCCGAACGTCAGTATGACGCTCCCAAAGGTCCGGTCTGCGTAACCGTGTATCGGCCTCAGACATCGCTTTACGCCATGTTTCAACCTTCGCATGATCCCCCGATCGCAACACCTGCGGGATCGTGCGTCCTTCCCACATTGGTGGTCGGGTGTACTGTGGATATTCTAACAAACCATTTTCAAACGATTCATCAACACCACTGCAAGCCGCGCCCATTACGCCGGGAAGCAAGCGAATGCAAGCGTCAAGGATCATCAGTGCCGCCGGCTCTCCGCCAGACAGGATAATATCACCGACACTGACCTGTTCAATGTTGCGCGTGTCAAAGATGCGTTCGTCAAACCCCTCAAATCGGCCACAGAGGATAGTGACGCCGGGGCCTTGGGCGATTTCACGGATGCGCGCTTGGGTGATAGGCGTTCCGCGCGGGGTCATGGCGAGGACGGGGGCGTTTGGTTGCATATCAACCGCATGATCCACCGCAGCCGCAATCACATCAGCGCGCAGCACCATACCCGCACCGCCCCCGGCAGGCGTATCGTCGACCGTCCGATGCTTATCCACCGCGAAATCGCGTATCTGGATGGGCGCACAAGACCATTTCCCCTCAACCAGCGCACGGCCAGCCAGTGACACACCCAGCGGCCCGGGAAACATCTCTGGATAAAGGGTCAGGATTTGAGCGTGGAAAGTCATCAAACCGTCCAATTTTCAACCTTCAACCCCGGCACATCGGCGAAGTGTTTGGGATTATTGGTTACGACAATGAGATTCAGCGCGACCGCATGGGCTGCGATTAGGCGATCAAAACTCCTACGTTTTACGCAGATTGTGCGCGCAAGGGCTCCGTATGCCTGTGCGGCGCTGCTATCAAACTCATGGAAAGTTAATGCACGGACAAAGTTATCGAGTCGCTCATTATCATCCGGCTCTGCACCCGAATGTTTCGCGCCAACCCGCAATTCTGCTAATGTGATTGCGGATATCGCCAGCCCTCGCGGATACGCTTCAGAAATGCGATCCCGAAGTAGTTCACTTCTGGCGAGCGCGAAATCGATGCAGCTATTTGTATCGAGAAGGTACATCTACGCCGCTTTGGCGGGACGTTGCGCTGGCGACCAATCATAGTCATCTTGTTCAATATCGCCGCGACCTTCCGACATGAAGCCGGGAGAGAAGGCTCCATATAAGCTCATCAGGACTTTAAGACCATCTTGCTCGGGCCATACAGAAAAGCGTCCACTTGCGTGAGGCACAATGGCAAACTCTTCGCCCTCCATAACTCCGAGAGCCTTTGGCAGCCGTAGTGCGACAGAATTGCCCGACTTAAAGGTTCTGGTCTTCCATTCTCGCGCCATAATTGCCTCGGTATATCTATGATGTATATACTAAACCACAAATCCAGCGTCAATCACGATCTTCTCACCCCATTCCGGCACAGCTTCTGCCTTCATCGGGACCATGAAGCGTTTTTTGTCGGCGCGTTCGATCTCAATCACATCGCCAGCGCCAAAATTTTCGATGGCGACGCAAGTGCCTAGGTCTTCGCCTGAGGTTGAAACGCAAGGAAGGCCGAGCAGGTCTGTGTGGTAATACTCACCTTCGGCCAAGGGCGGTAACGCTTCACGGGGGACGGTAAGTTCGGTGCCGCGCGCTGCTTCTGCGGCATTGCGGTCCGTAATTTGAGCAAAACGGGCGATGGCGCCATTCGTGCCCGGGCGCAGGCTTTTGAGCGATAATGCGCCGTCGTTAAAGCTTTTGTGCGCCTTAACACTGTCCACATCCTCTGCGAACAGTTTGAGGCGCACCTCCCCCATCACGCCGTGCGCGCCGATGATGACGGCCAGCGTAATGGGGCGGGTACTGGGCAAGCGTTAAGCCTGTGGCTCTTCAGTCGCAGCTTCTTCTGCAGCAACTTCAGCAGCAGGAGCTTCTTCTGCGACGGCTTCAACTGGTGCAGCTTCTTCAGCTGCGACTTCGGCGACGGCTTCTTCAACAGGAGCAGCTTCTTCGACGATTTCTGGTTCTGGCGCAGGAGCGGCGGCGGCTTCAGCGGCGGCTACCTTTGCGGCTTCTGCGGCTTCGGCAGCATCAGCAGCTTTCTTTTCCTGCTCTTCAATGCGCTCAAGCGCCTTTTCACCAGGTTTGCCCTTGGTCGGGTTGTTACGAGCAGCGCGTTCACGCACACCAGCGACGTCAAGGAAACGCGCAACGCGGTCGGTCGGTTGTGCGCCAACGCTCAGCCAATGTTTGGCGCGTTCAGCGTTCAGAACAACGCGCTTTTCATCATCTTTGGCGAGAAGCGGGTTATAGGTGCCGATCTTTTCAATGAACTGACCGTCGCGTGGGCTGCGGGCATCCGCAACAACGATACGGTAATAAGGGCGCTTCTTTGAACCACCACGCGACAAACGAATTGAAACTGCCATTGTATTTCTTCCTTTTGGTTAAACTTGAAATCTACTTCTTCATAATCTGGTCAAAGCCGGGAGGCAGACCTTGCGGCATTCCGCCGCCACCCATCAGGCCGCCAAGTCCGCCGCCCTTGCCGAGCAACGCGCCAAGGCCCTTCATCCCGCCCATCTTCTTTATCTTCTTCATTGCGGACGACATTTCCTGATGCATTTTGAGGAGTTTATTGACGTCCTGCACCGTCGTCCCTGACCCCTTGGCAATGCGGATTTTACGTTTTGCCTGAAGCAATTCAGGCTTGGCGCGTTCCCTTGCCGTCATAGAGCCAATCATCGCCTCCATCCGCACCAGAACACGGTCATTCACCCCGCCCTGCGCCATTGCGGCCTGGGCTTTCTTCATGCCGGGCATCATGCCCATCAGCGCGCCCATGCCGCCCATTCTTTGCATCTGGCCAAGCTGTGCCTTCAGGTCGTTCATATCGAACTGACCCTTGGCCATTTTCGCCGCCATCGCTTCGGCTTCATCGGCTTGAATGGTTTCGGCAGCGCGTTCGACAAGGCTGACGACATCGCCCATACCAAGAATACGACCCGCGACGCGGCTGGGATGGAAGACATCCAATCCGTCAAGCTTTTCGCCGGTCCCGACAAATTTGATCGGCTTTCCCGTCACCGCGCGCATCGACAGCGCCGCGCCCCCGCGGGCATCGCCGTCCATCCGCGTCAGGACGACGCCGGTCAGTGCGACCTGATCTGCAAAATTCTTGGCAACATTGACAGCATCTTGACCAGTCAACGCGTCGACAACGAGAAGGATTTCAGCGGGATCAGAGGCGTTTGCCACCGCTTTCATTTCATCCATCAACTGCGTGTCGACGTGCAGACGGCCCGCCGTATCGAGCATCAGAACATCATAGCCCTGCAACTTGGCGGCCTGCAGCGCGCGCTTGGCGATATCGACGGGTTGTTGGCCAGCAACGATGGGTAAAGTTGCCACGCTGATTTGCGTGCCTAAAACCGCCAACTGCTCCTGCGCCGCAGGACGATTAACGTCCAACGAGGCCATCAAGACCTTTTTACGGTCTTTCTCGGTCAGTTTCTTGGCAATTTTGGCTGTGGTTGTGGTCTTACCCGACCCTTGTAAACCAACCATCATAATGATCGCAGGAGGGGTAACGCCAAGATCAAGGTCCGCCGCTTCTGATCCCAGCATTTCGACCAGCGCGTCATTGACGATCTTGACGACCTGCTGACCCGGCGTGATCGATTTCAGGACGGCATGGCCAACGGCCTTCTCTGTGACACTGTCAATGAACGAGCGCACTACAGGCAATGCGACATCTGCTTCTAACAGCGCGATCCGCACTTCGCGCATCGCCTCACGCACGTCTGCCTCACCCAGCGCGCCACGGCCACGCAGGCGGTCAAATACGCCGCCAAGCCGTTCGCTCAAGGTTTCAAACATGCACTCACTCCGTATCAATGCAACCAAGCAAAAAACGCCGGCGGACGAAACCTCGTCGGCCAGCGTTCGCCATTTGGCGCGCAAAACTGTTACTTCTCATTGAAAAGTGAAGTCCATTTAACGTCAGTGACGTAGAAGGTCAATCTCCCCGACAAATTTTGGGAATAAAACAGAAGCTTAAGATGTTTTTCATTGGTTTGGGATAGCATGCGTAAATGCGCAAAGCTCAAGGGGGCAATACACCGTGTCAGATATTTATGATGACAAGCCACAACCGCTATCACTACCCCAAAAGTCTGGGCGTCAAGACCTTCTGAACGCAGCAATCGTATTTTCTGCAATCGTTATGTTTGCAGGAACCGGATCAAATGTGATGTCGGGTGTTATGGACAACATCGCGGGATTTGGCGGCGGTGCTGATCGTGTTATGGCCGTAGCCTTGCTCCTGAACATTGCCCTGATTTTGTTTGGCTGGCGGCGATACAGCGACCTTGCAAGAGAGGTTAAAGAACGCACAGCCGCAGAAGAACGCGCCCAAACGCTTGCCTTTCGTGACCCACTCACTGGTTTCCATAATCGCCGCTCAATGGCAGAAACTGGCGCGGACATGTTGGCCCAAGCGGCAAAACGCAACAAATCGCTTGCCATGTTCATGCTTGATCTCGACCATTTCAAAAATGTAAATGACATGCACGGCCATGCGGTTGGCGACGCTTTGTTGCGGACGGTGGCTGAAGAAGTGACCAAATTGATGCCGCCAAATGCGCTGACCGCGCGTCTTGGGGGCGATGAATTTGCCTGCGCTTTCGTTTTTGATACCGCCAACCCAGAAACTGTTGACCGGATCGCAGATTCCATCGTCGCGCGATTGGGGCAACCGCTCCAAGCCTTTGGGACTTTCATTCATAACAGCGTGTCATTGGGTATTGCCCAGTCTGCGGCTGATTGTAGCACAATCGATTCGCTGATGCGCCGCGCCGATATTGCGATGTATGCAGCAAAACATCAGGGTCGCAATCGTTACGAATGGTTTGATTCTTCAATGGAGCGAGAATTGCTCGCGCGGACAGAACTTGAATCAGGCATGCGGCGGGCGATCCCCGCCGGCGAATTTGAACCCTATTTCGAACAACAAGTAGATTTGACAACAGGACGCTTGCAAGGATTTGAAGTTCTGGCACGCTGGAACAGCCCAAAGTTGGGCATCATCATGCCTGATAAATTCATTCCGATTGCCGAAGAAACCGGCATGATTGCCGATCTTTCCTTCTCAGTCATGCGCAAAGCCTTTCTTGAAGCGAAGACGTGGGACCCCTCAATTACGATCTCTGTGAATATTTCTCCGGTGCAGCTGCGCGACCCTTGGTTGGCGCAAAAGATTGTTAAACTTCTGGTTGAAACCGGATTCCCTGCCTCACGGCTTGAAGTCGAAATTACTGAAACATCTTTGTTCGATAATTTATCGCTCGCGCAATCGATTGTCGGAAGCCTTAAGAACCAAGGCATTAAGCTTGCGCTCGATGATTTCGGGACTGGTTACAGTTCGCTTGCTCATCTCCGCGCCCTGCCCTTTGACCGTATCAAAATTGACAAGAGCTTTATCACATCACTGATCGACAATGATGAAAGTGCGGCCATCGTCAATGCCATCGCTCGCCTTGGCGAAAACCTGGGCATGCCCGTGACGGCAGAAGGCATTGAAGATGCGCAAATCGAAGAACGTTTGCGTCAGCTTGGCTGTCATAAGGGTCAGGGGTGGCTTTATGGCCGCCCGCTTCAAATCAATCAGGCGCGCGCTCTGCTTGCCGAACGCAATTTGCTGCCAGCGACCTCTGGGTTCCTTACCGGCACTGACAAAGCACCAAAAGCCAAGAAAATTGTTAAGACGGACAATACACGCCGGGTCGCATAACACACGCGACGTTTGGCAGGTTGGACTTGTTTAACGTCTCGCCTTAAAGAACGTGCATGGTTGGTCATTTTCACAAAATGCACGGATTGGGCAATGATTTTGTCGTGATCGATGCGCGGCAACAGCACGTCGAGATGACAGCTGCGCGCGTCCATGCCATTGCTGACCGCAAGACCGGAATTGGGTTTGATCAGCTCATCCTGCTGGAACCCTCCACGATTGCTGACGTGAAAATGCGTATCTTCAACGCTGATGGCAGCGAAGTTGAAGCCTGCGGCAACGCCACGCGCTGTATTGCTTTGCTGCTGAAAGGACGCGCTGATATTGAAACGATGGCGGGCATTTTGCACACCCAACCCGGCGATGCCAGCGCGACGGTAACACTGGGCCAGCCCGCATTTGATTGGGAACTGATCCCGCTCGCCATGCCGATGGACACCCGCGATATGCCGGTCAGCTGGGAAGAATTATCTCGTCCATCTGCCGTCAATGTTGGCAACCCCCACGTGATTTTCTTTGTCCCGGACTGTGATGCGGTCGACCTTGAACATTTGGGGCCATTGATTGAACATGATCCGCTTTTCCCCGAACGTATCAACGTCAATGTCGCCAGTGTGATTGGGAAGGATCACCTGAAATTGCGCGTCTGGGAACGCGGTGTTGGCCTTACTCGTGCCTGTGGAACCGGCGCTTGCGCTTCTGCTATCGCGGCCATTCGCGCTGGTCATGTATCAGCCCCCGTGACCGTCAGCCTGCCGGGCGGAGATCTCTCCATCGCCTGGACAGAGGGCGGCCCCATCACGATGATCGGCCCCGCCACTCATGTCTATTCTGGTGAAGCGGATTGGGACAATTTCGGTTGAGCGTAGAAGTGATCAATTTTGGCTGCCGTTTGAATATTGCAGAAGGCGAAGCCATACGCACAGCCGCGACAGGGCACGATGATCTGATCATCATCAACAGCTGTGCTGTGACAAAAGAAGCCGAACGCCAAGCGCGTCAAGCCATCCGCCGCGCCGCAAAACGCCGCCCCGATGCCCGTATCATCGTTACCGGCTGTGCCGCTGAAATCGGCGCATTTTCAGGCATGGCTGAGGTTTCGGGAATTGTTGGAAATCGGGATAAAAAAAGCCCAGTAGAATATGGTTCCCATAAAACAGCCACAAACTTCATGGACCAAAATACACTAAAGCCAGCGGTTTCTGGCGCCGATCATGCCCGCGCTTTCGTTGAGGTTCAAAATGGTTGTGATCACCGCTGCACCTTTTGCATCATCCCGTTTGGACGCGGAGACAGCCGCTCGGTGCCTGCGGGCCTCGTGATAGACGCGGTCAAGGCTGCGGTCGCGCGCGGTCAACAAGAAGTCATCCTGACTGGCGTCGACCTGACAAGCTACGGCCCTGATCTGCCGGGCAGCCCAACACTTGGTCACTTGGTTGAACGCATACTCACCCATGTGCCAGACCTGCCTCGCCTGCGATTGTCATCAATGGATTCAATCGAAATCGATGATCGGCTGGCCGACCTTATCACTGGCGAACCGCGCATGATGCCACACATTCACCTCTCGCTTCAATCTGGCGATGATATGATCCTCAAACGGATGAAGCGCCGCCATAGCCGCGCGCAGGCCGTGGTGTTGGTCGATCGGCTCAAGTCAAAACGCCCTGCTCTCACCATCGGCGCGGATATTATTGCCGGTTTTCCGACCGAAACTGATGCTATGTTCGAAAACAGTGTCGCGCTGCTTGACGACTGCGATATTGTTTTTGGGCATATTTTTCCTTACTCGCCGCGTCCTGGCACACCAGCTGCGCTGATGCCGCAAATTGATCGCGCAACCATCAAAGCGCGCGCTGAACGTCTGCGTTCTGCCGCCAACGCGCGCAAAGCGGCGTGGCTTTCGTCGCTGATAGGGACACAGCAAAATGTCCTGATCGAACTTGACGGCCAAAGCGGCCACGCCGAAAATTTTGCCAGCGTGCGCCTTGATACGCCGCTGCCAAACCGCAATATGCAGGGGAATATGATCAAACTTCTTATCACGGCATCTGACGGGCACACGCTGACCGGCGTCATTGTATGACCGACACCGCATGGCATAAAAGGCTGATTGGCGGCTTCAAAAGGACGTCTGAACGTCTGGGCGAAAATCTGACTGGACTTGTAACAAAGTCAAAACTCGACAGTGAAATTCTCGATGAAATTGAAGATGCGTTGATCAGTGCAGACCTCGGTCCTGCCACTGCGGCAAAGGTGCGCGCCACCCTGTCTGACAGTCGCTATGACCGCGGCATCGATGAAACCGGTGTCCGCATGGTCGTTGCAGAAGAAATCGCAGCTGTGCTCGCCCCCGTGGCAAAGGCGCTGGAGATTGATGCATTTCCCCGCCCGCAAGTCATCTTGGTGATCGGGGTCAATGGATCAGGCAAAACCACAACCATTGCCAAACTTGCGCATCTTTTTCTTGAACAAGATTACGGTGTCATGCTTGCAGCAGGCGACACATTCCGTGCGGCAGCGATTGGCCAATTAAAAGTCTGGGCGGAACGTTTGGGCGTGCCGATTGTTACCGGACCTGAAGGCGGCGACGCAGCAGGTATTGTGTTTGATGCCGTCAAACAAGCGACCGCGACGGGGATTGATGTTCTGATCGTTGATACAGCAGGGCGGTTACAGAATAAGAGTGAGTTGATGGATGAACTCGCCAAAATCCGGCGTGTTCTGGGACGCCTTAATCCAGCGGCTCCTCACGATGTGGTGCTTGTTCTTGACGCAACGACCGGACAAAACGCCTTGTCTCAGATTGAGGTTTTTAAGGAAATTGCGGGAGTGACAGGGCTTGTGATGACAAAACTGGATGGCACGGCACGTGGCGGTGTGTTGGTTGCTGCCGCTGAAAAATTCGGACTGCCCATCCATGCTATTGGGGTGGGCGAAACCATTGACGATCTTCGTCCCTTTGATGCCAATGAACTCGCGCATGTTATTGCTGGCGCACCAAGACAGGATATAAAATGACCAAATCCTCCACCGCCCCTTCGGAAAAGCCCGGCGGCTCTACTCTGCTGATCGATCTTGGTCCGCTGGGTCTGTTTTTGCTCGCCTACTGGTTGAGCAACATCTTTACCGCGACAATGGTTTTTATGGCAGCAACCGCCGCCGCGCTAATATGGTCAAAAATTAAACTCGGTAAAATCTCACCGCTTCTGCTTTTTTCTGGCGCGATGGTGCTTGTGCTGGGCGGGTTGACCATTTTCCTGCATGATAAGACCTTCATCAAAATGAAGCCGACCATTTATTATTCAGTCGTGGCATCCATCCTTTTCTTCGGGACGATAACCAAACGCCCGACCTTGAAGGCGGTGATGGAATCGGCCTATCCCGCACTCAAAGACCATGGGTGGCACCTGCTCACCCGAAATTTTGCCTGGTTTTTTGTCGTTATGGCGATTGCCAATGAAGTGGTTTGGCGCAATTCAAGCGATGCCTTCTGGCTGGGATATAAATTATGGGGCGCACTCCCCGCAACGCTGCTTTTCGGGGCATGCAATGTCCCGATGATCCTGAGACACAGTGAAGAGGAGGCTGATCAGCCTGCAGTCTGATCCAAAAGCCCATTTTTCCGCATCGCGTGCCGCAATTGATCATAGGTTAAATTGAGCGCCTTTGCGGTCGCGCGCTGATTATGGCGGTTGCGCGACAAAGCACCCTCCAACACTTTGCGTTCATAGGCCGCAATGGCGCCGCGAAAATCGTCTGTGGGTAAAACTGATGCTCCGACAGGTACATCCTTGACCGCAGGAGTAGGCGTTTCAACAGAGGCCGGGCTCCACGGCGACACAAAGGGATCGAATTCAATCACACCCACCGCAGTGTCGGGATCATCCCAGCGGTAAACGGCGCGTTCGACGACATTACGCAATTCGCGCACATTGCCCGGCCAATCATAGGTCACGAGTGCCACGTGCGCATCCGACGAAAATCCCGGCCAAGCCGCCCAGCCAATTTCAGAGGCCATGCGACGCCCGAAATGATCCGCAAGCACAGGCACATCCCCATCCCGCGCGCGCAGGGGTGGCAACGTCACCACTTCAAATGCCAAGCGGTCTAGCAAATCGGCGCGAAACTTTCCCTCTTCTACACGCGATGGCAGATGCACATTGGTCGCGGCAACAATCCGAACGTCCACACGGATCGGGCGATTTGACCCAATGCGTGTGACTTCACCGTATTCAACTGCGCGGAGCAAGCGTTCCTGCGCACCGGCTGATAACGTTGCGAGTTCATCAAGGAACAATGTGCCGCCGTCAGCCTCTTCAAACCGCCCCACCCTTGTTTTGGTAGCGCCGGTGAAGGCCCCGGCCTCATGCCCGAACAATTCGGCCTCGATCAAAGTTTCCGTAAGTGCCGCGCAGTTCATAATCACCAAGGGGCCATCCCACCGCAAACTTAGGCGGTGGAGACGTTCAGCGACCAGCTCTTTTCCCGTGCCCCGTTCTCCAATAACCAAGACCGGACGGTTCAGTGCTGCCGCACGGCTCGCGCGTTCTACGCTGTCGAGAAAGGCCCCGGATTGTCCGATGAAATTATTATCGCGCTCCATTACTAAATATTAGCATAATTTGCTATTTAATTGCAAGGTGAATATAGGCTGCATGACCTGTTCATCGTTAAAAATGGCCTAAATTCAACAATTTTTGAAACTGGCACGCCTCCTGCAATGTAGTTTGTATCCAGGCAAGACTGCCAGCAGCCACATTGACGAAGACATCAACAGGAGATTTTTTATGAACAGTTACAAAGCATTTGATGCTCGTAGTGCCATCGTTGCAACCATCTGCACCGTATTGCTCAGCACGACACTGATCCTCAGCGCGGTTGGCCCAGTCAACGCAGCGACACCCACAAGCCAGACCGCGCCATCGGTTCGGCCCCTTGCCTAACACCCAGATCCTGCCGATGAGGCAGGTGAACCCGCCGGGGAGGCCCCTTCATCCCCCAATCCTCCCCGGCACCCCACCATCCTACCCCCCAGTTTTCAACCCCCTCGTTTTCAACCCGCGTATCAGTTCAGGAGTTTTCACTATGGGTATTTTTTCACGCACCCGCGACATCGTTGCCGCAAACTTCAGCGACCTACTCGACAAGGCAGAAGACCCCGTCAAAATGATCCGCATGATCATTCTTGAAATGGAAGAAACCCTTGTCGAAGTCCGCGCTGGAGCCGCCCGCACGATTGCGGATCAAAAAGAAATCCGCCGCCACATTGGCAAGCTGGACAAGCTTCAGGAAAATTGGACTGAGAAAGCACAACTTGCACTCTCCAAGGACCGCGAAGACCTTGCTAAAGCTGCTTTGGTTGAACGCCAAAAGGCAACAGACATGGCAGAACAGCTGACCGCTGAAATCACTGTGCTTGATGATGCACTCCACGCCAGCGAACAAGACATTGCCAAACTTCAGGCCAAACTGCGCGAAGCGCGGACCCGCCAGACATCGGTGATGACGCGCCTTGAAACAGCGCACAACCGCATCAAAGTTCGCGAAGCCTATGCCGGTTCCAAAGTGGAAGAAGCTTTCTCACGCTTTGACCTTCTTGAACGCCGCGTCGATTTTGCCGAAGGTCGCGCGGATGCCATGAACTTGGGCAGCTTACCAAAAACACTTGATGAAGAAATAGCTGAACTTCAATCGAACGAGAAGGTTGATGCCGATCTCGCCGCGATGAAGGCTGCGGTAGGAAAGGGTTGAGACAATGGATGAAGGTTTTTTCGTAGTAATCGTAGCCGCAACGCTTTTCATAGGATTGCCTTGGCTAATCCTGCACCACATCACGCGGTGGAAAACATCCGCCACACTCACCCGGGAAGATGAAAATCTGCTGGATGCGTTGCACGACACCGCGCGGCGGCTGGATGACAGGCTCGACAGCATTGAACGCATTATGACGGCCGACAATCCAAACTGGAAATCCGGCACTTAACCCACATTCAGAAACGGGAGACATGACATGAATGCTCGTCGCACAAAATTCTACCTCGACAAACAAAATGGCAAATGGTCCGGCGTCTGCGCTGGGATCGCTGACTATACAGGCATAGAAGTGACGTGGGTCCGCGTAGGCACCGTCATTGTGACCTTGCTCGGCGCATTCCCCTGGACCCTCATTGCCTATTGGATCACCGCTTGGGTCGCAAATCCAAAGCCCATTGGCCTGTACGATGACGCTGATGATGCCAAATTTTGGCAAGGCGTCCGCCAATCCCCGGCGCGCACCACCCGCGACGTGCGATCAAAGTTTCGTGATATTGATCGCCGTCTGGCCGATGTGGAAACATATTACACCAGCCGCAATTCGCGCCTTGCGAACGAAATTGATAACCTGAAATAAAATCAAAAATAAGGGAAGATATCATGGACTTTGGTGGAACAGATATGGTCGCGGTAATCGTGATCGCCAGCACCATCGGTTGGATTGCGACAAGCTGGATACGGGCAAGACACGGCTATCCCGTCGAAGGCGAATGGGGCGGCGTTGTTCACAAGACCGACCCTGATGCAGCCCGCAAAGTTGAACTGCTCACCAGTGAAAATGATAAACTTCACGGACAGATCGGACGGCTGGAAGAACGTCTCGCGGTGCTTGAACGCATCGCCACAGATGCACCAAGCCGCCTGACTGCCGAAATCGAAAAACTAAGATAGGACCGAAAAATGAACGCAGATGTCGTAAACGCGCTCGCGCCTTTTTTAGCGCTCATGGCTTTCATGATGCCGATTTGCTGGGTGATCGTCACCCGAATGAAGATCAAAAATGGGTATCCGCTTGAAAATGCCTGGGGTAAATCCGTTTACCCCAAAACAAGCGATGAATCGATCGAACGCATCAAATTGCTGAGCCAAGAAAATGCACAACTTCGTGCCGAGCTTGGTGCAATCAAGGACCGTCTTGGAAATGTAGAGCGCATTGTCACAGATGATGCCCACGGTCTGACGCGAGAGATTGAGGATTTACGCTCCAAACGTACCAATTAAGGACAATAATATGAACAATATTGCAAGCTGGATTTGGGTCCTCGTCCCCCTTGCCGCAATTGGCATTGTGCCATTCAAAATGTGGCTGAAAATCAAGGAACGTCAGCTGGAGATCCAATCCAGCATGGCTGCGGAAAAAACAGCGCAATATGCCGCGCACACCGAACGTCTTGAACAGCGGATGCGCGTTCTGGAACGGATCATCACCGACAAGGGTGTTGATCTGAGCCACGAGATTGAAGCGCTTCGCGACCAACCCCTTAATTAATTTTACGTCAGGGAGAAGACCATGTTTAGCAATCCATTTCAAATGGTGGTTGCCATTGTTCTGATCGTCACCATCGGCCGCGTTTTGCGTGCGAAATACGGCGAACGCAGGGACAAGAATGGGGGCGAATATCCCGTCCGTCAAAGCGACCCTGATGCGGCACGGTCACGCGAGGAAATCAAGGCCCTAAAGGAACGGATCGCCGTGCTGGAACGTGTTGTGACAGACACCAACAGCGCCACCGCCCTGGACCGTGAAATTGAAAAATTACGTTAATCGATACGGAGGACGATCATGGAAAATACCCCCCTTTATCTGACTTTTGCAGCAACAACCCTGATCGCGATTTCAATGATCGCTGTGGTTGGGTTGCGCGGTTTTACCGGCTGGCTTGATCTGAAGCGGGCTGAGCTGGATGTCCATATGCGCGGAGACATTGCTGCGCCGTCAGCCAGTAATCGCATCGAAATCGCCGACCTGAAAGAACGGCTGCGCAAATTAGAAGCCATCGCTGCAGGGGTGGACCTATAACCCCTCCCCCTGCTACCCGCGCTGAATGACAAACCTCTCTGACATATTGGAGGAATATACATTCCTCGACGCCGATGACCGTTACCGCCTGCTGATTGATTTGGGTCGTGCGCTGCCCGAAATGCCAGCGGCCCTCAAAACCGACGCGACCTTGGTACGTGGATGTTCGGCCAGCGTCTGGGTTTACCCCACCTGCACAGCAGGCGGCGCGCTGCATTTCCTGGCGGATAGCAACGCCGCAATCACCAAAGGGATTATCGCGCTTGTCCTCCACACAGTGCAGGACAAGCAACCCAGCGACGTCCTCACCGCGCCAATCGAAGATGCCCTCGCCCCCTTTGATCTCAGCACACAGTTGAGTTCAAACCGGACTCAGGGCATCCCCAACATGATCGCGCTGATCCGCGAAACGGCGGCGCGCATGATCACCTGATCAATCGGAACAATTGTTGTATCTGCCCGCTTTGCAATGAATAACAAATGCGCCGACAAGTGCCAACATCACACCGCCTGCCACAAGAGCGATCCAAGCCGCCTTGGAGCCTGTACCTTGTTTCTTATTCGCCCGTTCGCCATCATTCTTTTCATCATCAGCGGCACCAAGCTTTGTCGTATATGTCATGACATCTTGCCCGGCCAATTGCATCGAAGCACGATAACCCGGAGAAAAGCTGGCGGAGATCAGGTTTGACGCCGAACGCTGTCCGTTGTTACGCAGCAGCACTGGCCCCGCATTCATCCGCAGCGCGAATTTGTCTGACCCTTTGACCGCGCGCGGATCACCCAATTTTACCGTCATCCCAATTTGGGCACCAAGCCCGTTTTGAAACCCAGCATCACGCCCGTTGTTGTAGCTTAACCCCGCATCCTGTGCTGCATAAGCAATGTTAGGCACTGTCAATGCCGCGATCAGCAATGCCGTTAATCCGTGTTTGATCATATTGAAAATCCTCTTTAAGATTGCCCCTATACACGCGCTAACAATGGTCAGAATGTGGCCGCATACGGCGTCAAATGTACTAGTGCAAACGGGGATGTCGCATGCGTTATTGGATGATCTGTTTGATCGCGGCACTCACAGCACCCCCGGCCCACGCGGCGGAACGTCACTTTTCAATCGGGGGCATAAATTTTGCCGAACATGATATCATTGATGCGCGTGCACAGCCCGACCTTGGCGGGCAAGCGACAATATTGATCACATTTTCTGCAGCAGCAGCAAAACGTCTGGCAACAGAAACGGCGGCGCATATTGGCGAGCCGTTAGTCATTAAACTGGACGACGATGTCCTTATGAAGCCCATCGTGCGTGAACCCATTGCGGGCGGCACACTCCAGATCAGTGGTGGCCAGATCAGTGGTGGCCAGATCAGTGGCGACCAGATCAGTCGCGGATTAACGTTTGATGCGGCGGTCAAGCTCGCCAAATCCATATCAGGCAAAGACCCCTTGCCCGATGACCTTCAGGAATAGATATTAAAGCGCCATGCGCCGTTCTTCGGCAGATTTCAAAATCTCATAACTGGTTTGGATCGCCTGAAACCGTTTGGCGGCTTCTTTATCACCCTGATTGACATCGGGATGATTGGCCTTGGCAAGCGTGCGCCAAGCGGACTTGATCGCATCAAAATCAGCATCGGTTTCAAGATCAAGCACATCAAGCGCGCGCATTTCATCGCGGCTGCGGGATCCGTCCCCCGGCCCGCCCCAGCTGTAATGCTGGGTTTCCTTAAACCCTGAAAAATCGCGCCGTTCATTGGCTTCACGTTCGGCGGCGTCTTCGGCGGACAGCCCCTCAAAATAATCCCAGCCGCTGTTATATTCGGCAGCATGAGTCAGACAGAAATACCAACGCTCCGGACTGTTGGGGGATTTCGGCGCCGGCCGGTCCCCGGGATTGGTACAGCCGTGGCGATCACACATGCGCACTTTCACGGCTTCAGAGCTCGCCCCATATTCGCGCCAACGGGGAAATCCCCAATCCAGATTACGTGTGTGCCGTGCCATAGGGGGTCGCATAGCGGGATGTGGTGAAAAGCGAAAGCCAATCAATCACGTCATATGAATATTCACTAAGAACCTTTTCGATAAGTCACACTCTGCTTTTGCCCGCCGCAGCCCAATTCACCACCGGGTCGGAAACTTTGTTCATAACGAAAGCCTTTGACCTGCTCCACCGTTGGAGCACCAAACACAAAAGGCGGGAATGAGATTAAGGGACGTTGGTTCAGGGTCTTTCCGTCCGCCGCAATATCAAATTCTATTACCGTCCATCCGCCAAAGCCCCATTTAAGTGCCGCTTCAGGATAATCAGAATCGTAAATACCACCCGCCGTTTTCCGCGGTTTTGCATCAACAAGAGCACATTGCTGCGCCTGCAATCCTGATTGTGCAAATAAGGACCGGGCATCATCAATGCGACCAGAATCATATTCAAGATTTGCCAAACGAATAAGTGCACCAACCCTTATAGGATCATTGGGTAGCGCACGGGCATCATTTGCCAAGACTTCTAAAAGCTTGCGCCCATGGGTTCGACGGTCATTGGCGTTCAACGAATCGAATAGAATGATGGACAATACGCCGTGTGCCAATGGATCTGCGACAATTTCTGGTTCGCCCATGATACGGTCTATTTGCTTTTGAAATTTTCCGGCTATGCTGCCTTTGTAACTCGATAGAGAATCTGGTATCGAAGCAAGTTCCAGATAAGCACGCGCGGATGCCGGCGCTTTCGCCGATTTGCCAATGGCCAACGCCTGAACGCCATAATCGTCATATTCATTTTTAGGCAAAATGCTGTTGCTGCGCAATTGATATAGGATCGGCAGCAGTGAAAGACCCATTGTACCGTCACGAGCCTCACGCTTTGCCAATTCCGCTCTCAGTTGGGGTAAGAGTGCTGAGTCGCTCGTTTGATTGGACGCATATGGCTGCAATCCCTTGCTGGACAGCCAATCGACAAAGGGTTGTGTCAGCATGCCTTGGACGCTCGGCTTGTTAAAAACATTTGTGCAGCGCATTTCTAAACGGGTTTGCGCACGAAAAAAAGTTTGAACCCTCTTCAGTTCCTCTGCACTCCACGCCCAATCTGCAACGGCACGGGCAAATTCTACAGCAACTTCTGGTTTACCAGAATAAAATATGGGCCACGCCTGTTCAACACTGCCATCCTCTCGAATACTAAACTCCACCACCGCGACATCATCTGGATTTGGCCCATTGATACCGCCGCATGGGGGCGGATTCATATTCTTGCCGATGCTAAATCCCTGATCCGACTGCATTGCAGACCCCGCATAAGACAGATAGCGACGCGCCTCTTCTGGATCATTATCACGCAGAGCCGCAATTGCCGCATTTGATCGCGTCGCAGTATCAAGTAAGTTAACTTTCCCATAAGTTAGGCCGCCAAAAGATTTTATGGCTTTGGTGAATTCGGTACGGGCTTCTTTCGTTCTTCCCAAGTTGAGCAAAACCCTACCGCGCAGGTCGATTGCCAATCCCAACCATTCTGCATTGGCCTTTGGTTCGGCGCTGATCAGCGCAATAGCCGTGTCGGCATCAACCAACGCCGCAGCTGGATCAACAAATATCCCGGTCCGAACCAAGTAGCGCAAGGTAATGATTTTTGCAGCGCTGGTATCGGTGATCGCATAGGCCGAACGATAGTGACTTAGGGCGCCTGGATAATCATATTTTTTCTCTGCAATGTCGCCCAGTGCCACAAACCCTTTACGACGATCCTCTTTGAGCGACGCGTCTGTCGCAGGCAATTTATCCATTGCCAACAAAATTGAGGTTTCCGCTTCACTGTGACGTCGCAGTTGATAAAGCGCGATTCCTTTTCTTAAGCGCACAATGGCCAAATTACGCGATTCCGGATTGCCTGCGGCCAAATGTGTTTCCAGATCAGAATATATTTTTGCTGCTTTTGGCCAATCAGATGCTTCAAAAGCATCCATACCAGCATCGAAACGCTGCTGCACTGTCAGATTGGCTGGTGCCGGTGCTGTGGCTGGTGGATCAGCTGCAAATGCTGAAGTGCCAAGAGCAACTGTTGTTAAAAAAAACGCTGCACGTCTCATGTCCCGCCCCCTAAACTAATAATTTCTTAGATTAGAAAGATTTTACTTTATAACAAGGTCAATAAAATCAATTCATCACAATTGGATTTGATTACAGACCCTTGACATGTAGGAATATTATTCCCACCCAACCAGTGTCTTTGAAACGTTTTATATGTCCCTACACTTGGTCAGTTTCGGTTCCAGGGCCTCGTTTGTGCGCAGCATCCTTAACTTCACAGTGGAAGCACTGTCCCTGTGAAGTTAGCGAAGCTAAGCGGGATTTTTTGGCAGAAATACGTCGCACGCCTTGGGTCGCACACCCTAGTCTGAAACGAAAATGCCAGAGGGTCTGTAAGCCGGGTTTTGTCCAAGTGGCGAACCACCCTGTGCGACCATTCCTCTAGGAGCGTTGTTACCAACGCCCTCAAGCAACCAACCCGAATGACTGGCAGGAGGATGCCATATGCCATTCCTATTCGGTCTTGCTCCCGGTGGGGTTTGCCGTGCCGCCTTTGTTACCAAAGGCGCGGTGCGCTCTTACCGCACCGTTTCGACCTGGCCGGCACGCATGCCGGTGGTATGTTTTCTGTGGCACTTTCCCTTGGGTCACCCCAGCCGGACGTTATCCGGCACCGTTCCTCGCTGGAGCCCGGACTTTCCTCCCCCACGTGGTTACCCACATGGCGGCGGTCGCCCGACCCTCTGGCGCAGTTCCTATACTAATCCCCTTGCGGTTTGGGAAGCAAAAGCCCCAAAAGGATTGCACGGCATTCGCCGTCAATCGCACCGTCGATCAATTCTGGGCGAAAACGTCGCTGAAAGGCGCGGACAGCCGCCGGACCATCCGCCACATCATAGCCAAAGCGTTCAAGCGCGAGCAGGAAACCGCCGTCGGTCCAATGCGGATCCATTAAATTCTTCGTTGGCCGCGGCAATGCAAGGCGCAACTTGGCAAGTTGGGCCCAGGGGAAAAGTTCGCCGGGGTCTTCTTTGCGTGCGGGTGCAATGTCGCTATGCCCGACTATGTTACCACGGGTGATTTTGTACCGCGCGACAATATCGGCGACCAGCGGGATCAGCGCATCAATCTGCGCCTCTGGAAAGGGGCGATAGCCAAATTCATGCCCCGGATTGACGATCTCAATCCCGATGCTGGCTGAATTTATGTCGGTGGTTCCCCGCCAATAGGATCGCCCGGCATGCCAAGCGCGCTTATCCTCCGCGACCATCCGGACAATCTGGCCGTCCTCTGCCACGACATAATGGGCGGAAACCTTCGCCTCTGGGTCAGCAAGCCGCGCAATGGCCGACGCCGCATCCTGCATCCCGGTATAATGGAGCACCAGCAAGCTGATGGGGGCCAAGCGCGCATCGAAATTTGGGGACGGAGTTTCGATCATCTGGATCATGTGCGACCTTCCCCTGCTTGCGCTGTGCGAACCGTGACAATCGCGACGCCTGTCATCGCGATTATCCCTCCTAATATCATAACCCATGTCAACGGTGTGTGAAAATAGAGCGTACTCGCCAACACCGCAATGATCGGGGCGGCCAGAGTTAGGGGCACAACCGTACTGACGGCATGGCGTTGCAACAGCCAACTCATCGATCCCTGCCCGATCACTGTTGACCCAATCGCCGAAAAGGCGACCCAGCCCAAGGTCGAAAGTGGCAATGACGGCACCGCTTTGACGGTTTCGGGTTCAAAAATAAAAGCAATAGGGAACAGCACAACTGTCCCGATCAAACCAATCCATGCGTAGATCGTCAGCACAGGAGTGCCAATCAAACGCCTTTGAATAAGGGAGCAAAATGCCCATATCAAGCTGGCAACTGCGGTCAGGGCAATGCCAGGAACCTCCCGTGCGGCGGCGGGATCAAACACCAGCAGCACAACCCCGGCAAAGGACAGAGCCATCCCGAACATCCGCACTTTATACACGCGCTCTCCCAAGAAAATAATCGCGAGGATCAGCGAAAATGGCACACCCAACTGACCCGCAATGGCAAGCGCGCTGATATTATCCGACACCGCCAGTGATAGGTTTGTGACAATGTAGAAAATACCGCCGGACAGGAGCCCCAGCCCGATCAGTTCGCGCATCTTGCCCGGAATGATTTTGAGCGCGGGGAAACACACAGCAAAAACAATCACCTGCCGCAGCAACGCCGCCGTCATTGGTTCCGTCAAATCTACCGCCATTTTTACGGCGACCAGATTAAGCCCCCACATCAGGTTCATTGCAGCAGCAACGCCAAGGTCGAGTCCGCCGAATCGGTGATGAACATGGGTGGTCATGGAATGTGCAATAGGGTCAGGACGCGTTAAATCCAAAACGGCGTAAACGGTGCGCCAAAGTAACGCGGTCAAAAGGCTTCATCAAATAACTGTCCGCCCCGTTTTTCATCGCGTCCCTGATCATATTCAATCGCGTTTCTGTTGAACACAACAGCAGTTTTGGTATTGGTTTGCAATCGAATGCCTTGATGATTTTGATAAACTCAATGCCTGACATTTCAGGCATGTTCCAATCAACCAGCATCATGTCAGGCATTTTGTTCTGGCATTGCAGCAATGCTTCTCTGCCACTGGCCGCTTCGGACACAAGAAAGCCAAAACCCTCCAGCAGGTTGCGCGCAATCGCCCGTACCATCCTACTATCGTCGAGGATCAGGCATTCAAGCTGCATCATAGGGCCTTTGTTGCAGGGGCACGCTCAATGTGATGCTCACGCCGCTCTGAAACGCCGTCGTCAGGTTGAAATCGCCGCCAAGACGCTTCATGCTGGCGTTGACGGCATCCAAACCGACGCCGCGCCCTGAAAAGGCATTGGTGCTGTTCGCAGTTGTTATCCCTGGCGCTGACAAAAGAGATAAAAGCTGGGTGTCGCTGATCTCTTCAGGCGCGCACACAAGATGAATGCGCGCTTCCTGAGCGGACTGAAAAACAGCCTGCCGATCAATACCACGCCCATCATCGACAATTGTGAGAGTGAGGGTATTTTCGTTTAGCGTCGCAGAAATTATAATCTTTCCGGTTTCAGACTTACCAGCCCTGCTCCGTTCATCTGGTGTTTCAAGCCCGTGATCCAGCGCGTTGCGGATTATGTGCAACAGCGGATCCCTCAACCCGTCAACGACCTCACGGTCCACCATCAATGCGCCGCCGGAAACTTCTAGCGTGACTTGTTTGCCAAGGGTTGTTGCGGTTTGACTGATGATGCGGTCCAAGCCGGCATAAAGCCGCTCTATTGGCTGAGAACGGCTCAACGTTAAAGCCTGTG
The DNA here is from genome assembly GCA_043760405.1 of Sphingomonadales bacterium. Lineage (GTDB taxonomy): Bacteria > Pseudomonadota > Alphaproteobacteria > Sphingomonadales > Sphingomonadaceae > Aquisediminimonas. Next base: position 3,294 of record JAYUPB010000082.1, on the reverse strand, counting down.
TCATCTCCGTAATGGCAAGAGACAATTCTGATACAATAGGGTTGATGGTTTGCGCCGTTCCTTCAGCTGTCAAAACAGCCAACAACCGGCGATGGGCCGCAGCGACCCCTTCAACACATTGGGCAAGCTGCTCGAACTGGTCTGATGGCATGCGAATTGTGCGTGAACGCTGTTGTTGCATTGAAACCGCTGGTATCCGCGCCTGCGATGGTTTTGCAATCTCAACACCCAGAGCAGCAATCAGTGCAGGTTCGTCATGCGCAGGCAGTCCGATGCCCGCTTCAATGGCATCCGCAAGCGCACCAATGCGGTTGATAATGGCGACAATGGCACGAACCCTCTCCGCATCGGCAGGAATTTGATCTTCACGAATTTGAGCCAAAACATGCTCTGTCGGCACACAAAGATTTTCAAAACGTTCAAAATTAAGGAAGCCGCAATTGCCGCGCACAGTGTGGACAAACCGGAAAATACTGTCGAGGGCCGTGCGGTCTGACACGTCGACACTCCATGCGGCAATATCCGGCGCAAGGCGTTCAAACCCTTCCCGTGTGTCTGCCACAAAATCACCGATCAAATCGTCCATTATGCACCCATGCCAATTCTATGCCGTTAAAGCATAGCTATGGTTAAAGGTGCGTTAGGAGCAGCGTAAAAATCGCACCGATTTGGCGCAATTATCGACTAAGATGCCTTTAATGTCGCGCCGAACAGGATGAAGGGTTGATCGGGGTTAGAAACCTGAACACCGCCCCCGCTTTCAGAAGCAATCAAATGTGCGAGCCATGCCGCTGCTGCTCGCGGGGCGATTGCATTTTCATCCGCGTCGCCGACCAACGCTGTTCGCAGTTCGGAATCGAGCACAAGCCGTTCCCCTTCAGCGCGAATGACGATTTCAGTGACACTGCCGTGCACCTCTGCCCCCACATCCAAACGCCCGCCGCGCACCAATGCATCCCCTGCAATCATCGCAAGATTTAGCAGCACCTTAATAGCAGGTTTGGAAAGCGACGGTTCGTTGACAAGCCAGCCAAGTTCGACCTTCTTGTTACTCCCAAACAGACCCTCAATCGCGGTTTTAGCTTCACGGGAATCAACCAAGTCTCCAAAGCCACCCGCCGCTCCAAAGGCCAAACGAAAGAATTTTAGTTTGTTGGCCGACGCACGTGCGCTGTCATTGAGCAATTCTAACACGCGCGTCCGCATTTCAGGGTCATGTTCGTCCGCGAGGAGCTCAAGCCCGTTGTTGAGCGCGCCCACAGGGCTTAGCAGATCATGGCACAGCCGCGAACACAACAAACTTGCAAAATCAACAGCGTTGACTGTCATGACGTCATATCCCCCGCGCGTTCCTAAAAGCTGAAAGCGCGGTCCTTCTGCCGAAAACAGCGGAGTCTGGCAAGTCTGCTCTCAATCTATGCAGTGAAGCGTGACAGGAGAAAATCGCTCAAAGAGTTCACCTCTGTGAATTGCACGCCAAGCACCAACTGCACCGGCCGCAATAATTATCCATAAATATCCGTCTGGGGTCGCAGATTCGGCGTCCTGCAGTGAGGGCGAACACACTCCATTTGGATGAGAATGAAAACAACCGAGGAGGGCGGGACCGTCAGCGCGTGCAGCACGGTGCGCTGCAATAAGTTGAGCAGGATCAATCTCAAATTGATCCACTATACTACTGGAAATATTGTTTGTTTTTTGGATATGTGTAATTTTTGACGCATCACCGAACAACAGACCGCACACCTCTTCACTCGGAGTCTCTTGGGCAAGAGCGATGAGCATATCGTGCAATTCACTTGAAATTTTGACGTCCATAGCGCCAAAGCTAGCTGATGACCGCCGATGCGACCAGAGTTGATGTAGAAGTAAGCCACGACATGCTAGGATGGCGACTGGACCGCGCACTTGCGGTTCTTGTTCCCACGCTGTCTCGCGAACGTATAAAAGCGCTCATTTCATCTGGGCAAGTGACGTCGAATGCAGTCTTGTCGCGTGATCCATCCGCAAAAATTAAGGCAGAAGCTAAATACTACATCTTAATCCCTGCCCCCACACCTGCGCATAACATCGCTCAGGACATCCCCCTTAATATCGTGTTTGAAGATGAACATTTGTTGGTGATTGATAAACCTGCGGGCTTGGTCGTTCACCCTGCTGCAGGTAATTTTGACGGCACTTTAGTCAATGCACTGCTCCACCACTGCGCAGGTCGCTTATCGGGTGTTGGCGGTGTCGCACGCCCCGGCATCGTCCACCGCATCGACAAAGACACATCTGGATTGATGGTGGTTGCAAAAACCGACCGCGCGCATGTCGGCCTTGCCGCGCAATTTGCCAATCACAGCCTAGACAGGCGGTATAAGGCGGTTGTGTCCACCTTGCCAAAGACTGGCTGTGGAACAATTGACGCCCCACTCGCCCGTTCCCCCATCAACCGCAAGAAGATTGCTATTGTCGGCAAAGGCCGCGGCAAACATGCCATCACCCATTGGACGATGATTGAGCCTCTGAAGTCTGCTGCCTTGATAGAATGCCGCCTTGAAACCGGCCGCACGCACCAGATTCGCGTGCATATGGCGTCAATCGGTCATCCTTTGATGGGCGATCCCGTTTATGGCCGCCCCCGCCCTAACCACCGCGAGCTCCTTCAAAAACTCGGCTTTGAAAGACAAGCCTTGCACGCCGCAAGAATAGGTTTTTTGCACCCGATCACCGGAGGGTCTTTAACTTTTGAAAGTGACATCCCATCTGATATACAGCAACTGTTAAGCGCTTTGCGTGTATGACAGCAGAAATTCAGTACGGTATGATCCGTGCTCAGGGAGTTAAAAGTAATGGCTGCTAAGAAATTTTCAGCGAAATCAGTGCCAACGAAGTCAGTGACGGTAAAATCAAATGTTCCTGCGACGATCCCGTCGCTCGGCAGTGAGGCCGGGCTTAACCGCTATATGGCTGAAATCCGTAAATTTCCGCTGTTGACCCCAGAAGAAGAATATATGCTTGCGAAACGTTTTTCCGAGCATCAGGATACTGATGCAGCGGCTAAACTTGTCACATCGCACCTCCGTCTGGTCGCAAAAATTGCAATGGGATACCGTGGTTACGGCCTTCCCGTCAGCGAACTGATTTCAGAGGGCAATATTGGCCTGATGCAGGGCGTAAAGAAATTTGAGCCTGATCGCGGTTTCCGCCTCGCCACATATGCAATGTGGTGGATTAAGGCGTCAATGCAGGAATTCATCCTGCGCAGCTGGAGCCTTGTCAAAATGGGCACGACGGCAGCGCAAAAGA
>JAYUPB010000081.1:0-9861 GCA_043760405.1 Sphingomonadales bacterium | reverse complement strand
TATTATCTGGCTGTTCGCGAAGATATTGTTCTTCTTTTTCCTGTTCAGCTGGGTCAAGGCCACCGTGCCGCGTTATCGCTATGACCAATTGATGCGTCTGGGCTGGAAAATCTTCCTGCCGATTTCATTGTTCTGGGTGTTTTTGGTGAGCGGGTATTTGATGCTGACGAGGTATTCCCTATGAATCAGATCATCCATCTCATCAAAACTTTCACCCTATGGGAGTTTTTGAGGGCCCATGCGCTGACCTTGAAATATTTCTTCAAGCCCAAGGCGACGATCAACTATCCGTTTGAGAAGAACCCTTTATCCCCGCGTTTTCGCGGTGAACACGCGCTGCGCCGCTACCCGAACGGTGAGGAACGCTGCATTGCGTGCAAGCTGTGTGAGGCCGTTTGCCCTGCACAGGCGATCACGATTGAAGCGGAACCGCGTGAAGACGGATCACGCCGGACAACGCGGTATGACATTGATATGACCAAATGCATCTACTGTGGTTTCTGCGCAGAGGCATGTCCCGTTGATGCCATCGTGGAGGGGCCGAATTTCGAATATGCGACCGAAACGCGTGAGGAATTGCTCTATGACAAGTCCAAACTGCTAGACAATGGTGACAAATGGGAACGCGCAATTGCTGCGAACCTTGCCGCCGATGCGCCGTATCGATAGGGGGGCGGCTATGCAGGGAATCCTAACTTCGTTCCCCCGCGCAGGCGGGGGCCCAGACCTAAAACAAACAAATGACACTGCGTTGTTGGTTGGGGACTGGACCCCCGCCTGCGCGGGGGAACGGTTATGATCCAAACCCTTGCTTTCTACCTGTTCGCCTTCGCCGTTATTCTGTCGGGCGCGCTGACGATCTTGTCGCGTAACCCGGTGCATTCGGTGCTGTGGCTGATCCTTGCTTTCTTTAACGCGGCGGGCCTGATGCTGCTGGTCGGCGCAGAATTTATCGCGATGTTGCTTGTCATTGTTTATGTCGGTGCGGTTGCGGTGCTTTTTCTGTTTGTCGTGATGATGCTCGACATTGATTTTGCCGAATTGCGCAGTGGATTTACGCGTTACGGCATGTTCGGACTTTTAATCGCGCTGGTGCTGCTTGGTGAGATGGTGATTGCGGGCGGTGCGTGGAGTGCGGGCAAAATCGAACTGGCGCAGCGGATCGCGCCGACGCCTGCCGATATGCCCAACATTCAGGCGATGGGCGCGCTCATCTACACGCGTTATCTGTATATTTTTGAAGCAGCGGGATTGGTGTTGCTGGTCGCGATGATCGGAGCAATCGTGCTGACCCACCGTGAACGATCGGGGCTGCGGCCGCAGAATATCAGCGATCAGGTCAAACGCCGTCCGCAAGATGCGACACGCAATGTCACCGATCAGCCGGTCGGTGCGGGGGTTGAGCTATGATCGGTTTGCACCATTATCTCGTGGTTTCTGCGATCCTGTTCGTGATGGGCGTGCTCGGGATTTTCATCAACCGCAAGAACATCATCATCATCCTGATGGCGATTGAGCTCATCCTGCTCGCGGTCAACATCAACCTTGTCGCGTTTAGCGCATTTCTGGGCGATTTGGTGGGGCAGGTGTTTGCGATGTTCGTGCTGACCGTTGCAGCCGGAGAGGCCGCCATTGGTCTCGCCATATTGGTGATTTATTTCCGTGGGCGCGGGACAATTGCGGTTGATGATGTCAACCGGATGAAGGGGTGATCTCAGCGTGAATTCTATCATCCTCATCGTATTTCTGCCGCTGCTCGCCGCGATTGTCACGGGGCTGGGCAACCGGATGCTGGGCAATACCGTTGCGAAGGTCATTACGACAGGCGCGCTGTTTGTGTCTTGCGCGCTCAGTTGGCCAATTTTTCTGGCCTATATCGCAGGAACGGCGATGCCAGAGGTGGTGCCGGTGCTCGATTTCATTCGTTCTGGCGATTTGAACGTCAACTGGGCGCTGCGTGTTGATACACTGACGGCTGTGATGCTGGTTGTTGTGACCAGCGTGTCGAGCCTCGTTCATCTGTATAGCTGGGGCTATATGGCGGAAGACGATAGCCAGCCGCGCTTCTTCGCTTATCTGTCGCTGTTTACGTTTGCGATGTTGATGCTGGTGACGGCGGACAGTCTTGTGCAGATGTTCTTCGGGTGGGAAGGGGTGGGGCTTGCCTCCTATCTCCTCATCGGATTTTGGTATCACAAACCCAGCGCGAACGCCGCTGCGATCAAGGCATTTGTCGTCAACCGGGTGGGAGATTTTGGTTTTTCACTTGGAATTTTCGGTGTGTTCCTTGTGTTCGGTACTGTTTCAATTCCCGAAATTCTGGCCGCTGCGCCGGGCTATGCGGGATCGACGATTGGTTTTCTTGGGTACCGCGTCGACACGCTAACCTTGCTTTGCATCTTGCTGTTTATCGGCGCGATGGGTAAATCAGCGCAGCTTGGCCTGCACACATGGTTGCCCGACGCGATGGAGGGGCCGACACCTGTTTCCGCGCTGATCCATGCTGCGACAATGGTAACCGCCGGCGTGTTTATGGTTTGCCGCCTTTCGCCGCTGTTTGAAACAAGCCAGACTGCGCTCAATGTCGTAACCTACGTGGGTGCGGCAACCGCCTTGTTCGCGGCGACCGTGGGGACGACACAGACCGATATCAAACGCGTGATCGCTTATTCAACCTGTTCGCAGCTTGGCTATATGTTTTTTGCCGCTGGGGTCGGCGCGTATAACGCTGCGATGTTCCATCTGTTCACGCATGCTTTTTTTAAGGCATTGCTGTTCCTCGGCGCGGGGTCAGTTATCCACGCAATGCACCATGAACAGGATATGCGTTATTACGGCGGCTTGCGTAAGCATATCCCGCTGACCTTCTATGCGATGATGATGGGAACGCTGGCGATTACTGGTGTCGGCATAGCGGGTATTTTTGGCTTTGCCGGTTTCTATTCAAAGGACGCGATTATTGAGGCTGCCTATGCCAGTGGCACGACATCAGGCGGTATCGCGTTTGCTGTGGCTGTCTTTGCGGCACTATTGACGAGTTTCTATTCATGGCGGCTGATTTTCCTGACCTTTTACGGAAAACCGCGCTGGGCGCAGTCTGAACATATCCAGCATGCGACGCATGATCACGGCCATGACGCCCATCAGCACAGCCATGATGATGGCACAGCAGGATATCATCCGCATGAAAGCCCGCGCTCCATGCTTGTTCCACTCGGCGTGCTTGCCATCGGAGCGGTGTTTGCCGGTTTTGTTTTCCACGGTCCTTTCCTCGACGCTGAACAGGGAGTGGCCTTCTGGAAAGGCAGCGTCGCTTTTGACGCGCATTTGATGCACGCAATGCACGATGTGCCACTCTGGGTGAAACTTTCAGCGACAGTGGTGATGCTGCTTGGTTTTGGCATCGCGTGGCTTGCCTATATCAAGGACACGACAATCCCCGCACGCTTTACGTCGACTTTCCGTGGGCTTTACGCTTTCCTGCTCAACAAATGGTATTGGGATGAATTGTACGACATGCTGTTTGTGAAACCTTCCTTTTGGCTGGGGCGTTTGTTCTGGAAAACCGGCGATCAAGGGATTGTTGACCGATTTGGTCCCAACGGTATTGCCGCGTTGACCATGCAGGGCAGTCGCCTCGCCGCGCGGCTCCAATCTGGGTATTTAGCCAGCTATGCCTTTGTCATGTTGATCGGTCTTGCGGCACTTGCAACTTGGGCGATGACACGGTGAACGGCTTTCCTATCCTTTCCGTAATGATTGCGTTGCCCCTGATGGCCGCAGCCGTCAGCTTGTTTACAACAGCAAACACCGCGCGATGGATTGCTCTTGTTACGACATTGCTGCTGTTCGCTCTCGGCATAAACCTGTGGATCAGTTATGATATTGGCGGGGCGCAGTGGCAATTTGTCGAAAATGCGCCAGTATTTGGCAGGTTCGCCTGGGCATTAGGGATCGATGGTATCGCGTTGATGCTGATCATGTTGTCGGTGTTTCTGATGCCGATCTGTATCCTTGCCAGTTGGACAGCCATCGAAAAACGCGTGCCCGAATATATGGCAGCGTTTTTGTTGATGGAGGCGCTGATGATTGGTGTGTTCTCCGCTCAGGATTTGTTTCTGTTTTACATTTTCTTTGAAGCTGGCTTGATCCCGATGTACCTGATTATCGGAATATGGGGCGGGGCGGAACGCATTTACGCCAGCTATAAATTCTTCCTCTACACTTTGCTGGGGTCAGTTTTGATGCTGATCGCTATGCTGTGGATGGTCAATGATGCCGGGACGACGGACATACCCACGCTGATGCAATATCCGTTTGCACCCGAAGCACAAACGTGGTTGTGGCTCGCGTTCTTCGCATCCTTTGCGGTGAAAATGCCAATGTGGCCGGTCCATACATGGCTGCCCGATGCGCACGTTCAGGCACCAACGGCGGGGTCGGTGATCCTCGCTGGTGTATTGCTCAAAATGGGCGGATATGGTTTTCTTCGTTTCTCGCTGCCCATGTTTCCAGAGGCATCTGCGCAATTGGTGTGGGTGGTGTTCGGCCTGTCGATGGTCGCGATTGTATACACCTCGCTCGTCGCACTGGTGCAGAGCGATATGAAAAAGCTCATCGCTTATTCAAGTGTCGCGCACATGGCGTTTGTGACCATCGGATTGTTTACGTTTAACCAGCAAGGCATTGAAGGCGCGATCATGGTGATGCTCGCTCACGGTTTGGTGTCGGCTGCACTCTTTCTGTGTGTCGGCGTGATTTATGATCGGCTCCACACACGAGAAATTGACCGTTACGGTGGCCTTGCCAACAACATGCCTTATTATGCGCTGTTTTTCCTATTTTTCACGATGGCAAGTGTTGGGCTGCCAGGCACGGCAAACTTTGTCGGTGAATTTCTAGCGCTGATTGGCGCTTATAAGGCGAACAGTTGGGTTGCGACTGTGGCGACGACGGGTATCATCCTCGGTGCGGCCTACATGCTCTACCTCTACCGCCGCGTGGCATTTGGAATTTCAAAAAACGCGGATGCGGCTGCGATGGCCGATATTTCAGCGCGTGAATGGCTGATGCTTGCGCCGATAGCGGCGGCAACATTGTGGATGGGTGTTTATCCGGAAAGCTTTATGGCCCCGATGCGCAAGGATGTGGTCACATTGCTCGCGCGGATCGCGCCAGCCGCCCCCGCTGAGGACGCGCATTTGAAAATGGGCAAGCCAGCGCCTGCCGGAAAAGTCCATGAAGAGGCGCACCACTGATGTCTGTTATGACTTCCCTTGCGTTGACCGCGCCTGAAATTATTCTGTCGACCGGCGGCATCGTCTTGATGATGGTCGCGGCGTTTGCGGGTGATAAGGCAACACGCCTGATTAATTGGGCCGCAATTGCGCTTTTCTTTGCTGCGACGCTCAGCACGTTGGCGCTGTCTGGTGATGCGTTCGACGGCCTTTACCGCGCCGACGCTTTTGGCAATTTTGCTAAGATCCTCATCTATCTCGCAGCGGGCGTTGCGATTGCGCTGTCGCCGCGTTTCTTTGAACATGAAGACCGGCTGCGCGCCGAATATCCCGTGTTGATCCTGTTTTCTGCGGTCGGCATGGGGATGATGGTGTCCGCAACCGATTTGCTGACTCTCTATGTTGGTCTCGAACTGCAAAGCCTTGCCGCTTATGTGCTGGCAAGTTTCATGCGCAAAGATATGCGCTCTGCCGAAGCGGGCCTGAAATATTTCGTGCTCGGTGCACTTGCGAGCGGCATTTTGCTTTATGGTATTTCATTGCTTTACGGTTTTTCGGCCACCACCAGCTATGTCGGCGTCGCTGCGGCTCTGGCTGGTGGTATTAGCATCGGTGAACTCTTTGGGATTATCTTTGTACTGTCCGGACTGGCGTTCAAAATTGCAGCCGTCCCGTTTCACATGTGGACTCCCGATGTTTATGAAGGCGCGCCAACGCCAGTGACAACCTTCTTTGCTAGCGCGCCCAAAGTTGCAGCAATAGGACTGTTGGTTCGGGTCACTGTGGTTGCGATGGGCCCTGCAACATCATCATGGCAACAGATCCTCATATTTATGGCGCTTGCTTCCATCATTCTTGGCGCAGTTGGGGCGATTGGACAGACCAATATCAAGCGACTGCTTGCTTATTCATCGATCAACAATGTCGGTTTTGCGCTTGTCGGATTGGCGGCGGGCACAGAAGAAGGCGTCGCTGCGATTATGAGCTATATGGCAATTTACATCGTCATGACGCTGGGCAGTTTCGCTTGTGTTCTCCAAATGCGCGACAAAGAAGGTCGTTATATCGAAACCATCGACAGCTTGGCTGGATTGTCACGGACCAACAAGCCGCTGGCAGCCGCGCTTGCAATCTTCATGTTTAGCCTTGCGGGCATTCCGCCTTTGTTAGGGTTCTGGGCAAAGTTTTTGGTATTTGATGCCGCAGTAAAAGCGGGGCTTTTGCCATTGGCGGCTATCGGAATCGCGGCATCGGTAATTGGGGCCTATTATTATCTGCGTGTGATCAAAATCATGTATTTCGATGAACCCGCACCTGCGTTCAAACCCGTGCAAAGCTATGTTGAGGGCGGCGTGATTGCGCTTTCTGCATTGGCGGTGTCGCCGCTGGGTTATCTTGCAATTCCGATGCTGGGCTCCGCTGCCTCTGCTGCTGCAAAGGCATTGTTCTGAACCCCCAAATTCGCACAGTTGAGGAAAGTGTCTCAACAAATGCCGATATGTTGGCGCTCGCAGCATTGGGAAGCCCTGAAGGATTGTGGCTCCGTGCTGGACGTCAGACCGCAGGACGGGGCAGGATGGGGCGTGGCTGGGAATCGCCGCAGGGCAATCTATATGCCAGCACGATTGTCCGGCTGCGGGACGGCGACCCAACAGCCGCGACGTTGGCTTTGGTCGCTGCAATTGCGGTGGCGGAGACACTGCATGCCTATGCGCCGCAGTGCATTTTTCAGATCAAATGGCCCAATGACATCTTATGTGGTGGTGCGAAATTATCCGGCATTCTGCTCGAACGCAGCGACGATGCAATCATTGTCGGGATTGGCGTCAACTTGGGATTTCATCCGGTTGGCCTTGACCGTGCAGTGACCAGTCTGTCCACGCTTGGGATTGATCCGCCTGCACCAGGTTTTTTTCTTGAAGATTTGGCAGCATGTTTTGCGCGCTGGCTGTCACGGTGGCGCGGGGAGGGGCTGCCCCCTATTCGCAGTGCCTGGTTGGCGCATGCTCATGCTGTCGGCACCGCTCTTACTGCCAATTTACCAGATGGTAGCGCGATTGAGGGGCTGTTCGACGGTTTGGAAACAGATGGTGCCCTGCGCTTACGCTTGGCCGATGGCAGTTTTCGTGTCATTCACGCCGGTGATGTGTTTTTAATGTGAGGGGAACCCGCGATGCTGCTCGCCATTGATGTTGGTAACACCAATGTGAAATTTGCATTGGTAGATGGGGCTGAAATTAAAACGCGTTGGCGCATTGCAACCGATGCGCGCCGGACAGCAGATGAATATGTTGTGTGGTTGCGGCAGCTGTTGGAGATTGAGGGGTATAAACGCGCAGATGTGAACGCGGTAATTATTTCTTCTGTTGTGCCCCGTGCGCTCCATAATCTGCACATATTGGCACAAAAATATTTTGGTGTTGAACCCTTGATTGCGGGGCGCGCACCAGTGGAATGGGGCATCGCACTGCAAGTGGATGAACCAAAATCGGTCGGCGCAGACCGCGCGATTAATGCCATTGCTGCTCATGCTCTGATAGGTGGCGAAAAAATTGTCATCAGTTTTGGAACGGCGACGACGTTTGACCATATTTCGGCCAGCGGTGCGTATAGAGGCGGGATTATTGCTCCGGGTGTTAATCTGTCCTTGGAAGCATTGGTGGCGGCGGCGGCTAAGCTCCCCCGTATTGCTATTGAAGCGCCAGAAAACAACAGTGTGATCGGCCGCACAACTGAAAGCCAGATGCTGATTGGCATTTACTGGGGCTATGTTGCTATGATAGAGGGACTGATCGCGCGGATGAAGGCTGAAATCGCGCAACCGGTTAAAGTCATCGCTACCGGTGGTCTTGCCGTGTTATTCCAGCAACACGAACATCTTTTTGACAAGGTTGATGCAGATTTGACGCTGCGTGGCCTTGCGTTACTTTATAATAATCGAGAATATTGAACATGACAGTCCCCGGCAAAGAGCTGCTTTTCCTCGCACTTGGCGGGTCAGACGAAATTGGTATGAACGTCAACCTCTATGGGTGTGAAGGCAAATGGGTCATGGTTGACCTTGGTCTGACCTTTGCGGGTGGCGAATATCCAGGCGTTGATCTTGTTTTGCCCGATTTGGAATTTATCGAAGAGCGTAAAAAAGACCTATTGGGGATCGTTCTTACGCACGGACATGAAGATCATATTGGCGCTGTTCCCTATCTTGCGGCAGAACTTGGTGTGCCGCTCTATGCGACGCCGTTCACTGCCACGCTCATCAAACGGAAGCTTGAGGAGGAGGGGATTTCTGCGGACATCGATCTGCGGATCATTCCAATGGAGGGTCGCTTTGAGATGAAGCCCTTCAAACTTCAATTTGTCACGCTTGCGCATTCGATCCCTGAAATGAGTGCGGTCGTGATTGATACCCCTTATGGTCGCATCTTCCACACAGGTGACTGGAAACTGGACGAAGAACCCGTTCTTGGAAAACCGGCTACGGCAGAACAACTGACCAAAATTGGTGATGACAAAATTCTGGCATTGGTCTGCGATTCAACCAACGCGTTTAATGCGACAGACAGTGGTTCGGAAGGCAGTGTTCATGCTGACCTGTTGAAGCAAGTAAAGGCTGCAAAAGGGCGTGTGATGGTGACATCATTTGCTTCGAACGCCGCCCGTTTGCAAACATTGGCCAATGTCGCGCGTGAGGCCGGACGGAAATTATGTGTGGCGGGGCGCTCTCTCGACCGGATTATCGGTGCAGCGCAGGCGAATGGTTATCTCAAAAACCTTCCTGAACTGGTTGATATGTACAATGTCGATGCCTTCAAACGTAATGAAGTGATGATCATCGCCACCGGGGGGCAGGGCGAGGCGCGTGCTGCGCTGGCGCGTGTTGCAGAGGGTAGCCATCCAGTTAAATTGATCGAGGGTGATACGGTCATTTTCTCATCAAAACAAATTCCGGGTAATGAAGTTGCGATTGGGAAGGTGATGAACCAACTGGCGCGGCGTAACATTCGCACTGTAACTGAAAAACAGGGGCATGTTCATGTCTCTGGCCACCCAGGCAAACCTGAACTCGCACAAATGTATAATTGGATCCGCCCGCAAATGTTGATTCCGGTGCACGGCGAACGTCGACATATGGCCGAACAGGCGCGCTTCGGATTGTCAGAAGGCATTCCGCAGTCGTTAGTGCAATCGAACGGGGATGTTGTGAGATTGGCTCCCAATGGCCCTGAAATCGTCGGGCATGAACGCACGGGGCGGCTCGTGATCGACGGTGATGTCATTCTCCCAGCGGACGGTAATACGATCAACGAACGGCGACGGATTGGTCTGCACGGCGTTATTTCAGTGGCAGTCGCGTTGGAAACCAATGGTCGCTTGTTCGGAACACCAGAAGTGCGTTTGCAAGGTATCCCGGTTGAAGATGACCGCGATGATTTCATTGATGAAGCCTGTGATGCTGCAGCCAAGGCTGCATCAAGCGGCGCGGGTGACGATGTGAAGCTGCGGGAATCCATTCGCCTTGCCGTGCGCCGCGTTGCGACGCAGTGGACGGGTAAAAAGCCGATTGTCGATGTTCTGCTGATCCGGAAGGGGTAAATCGCAATGCAAATAACGTCGATGATCG
>JAYUPB010000080.1:0-9941 GCA_043760405.1 Sphingomonadales bacterium | reverse complement strand
CAAGACTTCCCGGTCTGGGACCGCGTTCAGCGCGGCGTGCGGTTTTGCATTTGTTGAAGAAGCGCGAGACGGCCTTAGTGCCACTTCTCCGTGCGCTTGAAAATGTCAGCGACAAACTTTCAACCTGTGGCACATGTGGAAATGTGGATACCACCAACCCTTGCGGAATTTGCGCAGACCCGCGTCGCGATGCGCGCATGTTGTGCGTGGTTGAGGATGTTGCGGACCTTTGGGCGCTTGAACGATCACGGCTGTTTCCCGGGCGGTTCCATGTCCTTGGTGGGCGGCTTTCGGCACTTGAAGGCGTGCGACCAGAAGATTTGAACATTGACGGCTTGCTCACGCGTATGGTGGCAGGTGGGATTGATGAGGTCGTTTTGGCGATGAATGCGACTCTCGAAGGCCAAACCACCGCGCATTATATCGCTGAACGGATTGAAGGGTTTCCAGTGCGGATTAGCCAGTTGGCACACGGCCTTCCGGTTGGCGGGGAACTTGATTATCTTGATGATGGTACATTGGCACAGGCATTGCGGGCGCGGCGGCCTGTATCTTAGGGGCCATATCTTGACGATTCGCGCCCGACTTCTTAACTGGGGGTAATGGCCATTCTCCCGATTATCGAAGCGCCCGATCCGCGCCTTAAAGTTATTTCGACGCCCGTTGAAACCGTGGACGACACGCTGCGCGCGTTGATCGATGATATGTTCGAAACAATGTATGATGCACCTGGCATTGGTCTTGCCGCTGTGCAGGTTGGTGTGGCGAAGCGGGTGTTGGTGATTGATCTTCAGGAAAAAGATGAAGAAACGGGTGAAACCATCAGGGAACCCTTGGTTTTTATTAACCCCGAAATCCTTGAGGAATCAGATGATTCCACGGTGTATAATGAAGGTTGCCTGTCTGTCCCTGATCAATATGCCGATGTAGAACGGCCTTCGGTGATCAAGGCAAAATGGCTTGACCGCGATGGCAACGCGCGCGCAGAAACCATCGACGGCATGCTGGCGACCTGTTTGCAGCATGAAATGGATCATTTGGAGGGTATCCTCTTTATCGACCATCTGTCGAAACTGAAACGCGACATCGTTCTTAAAAAACTGCTAAAAATGCGGAAATGGGCGGCATAAACACCGCGCCTATTTTTTGCTTTCCTGTGGTCTGTGTTCGATCTATGTTCCACAAATGACTATGGTACAAATATCCCTTTTTTGTGTTCTTACCGCTGCAATCGGCTTGGTTATCGGTTGGCTGCTCGGTGGGCGCGGTGCTGGGGCGTTAAAGGCAGAACGTGATCTCCATTTCGGTAATTTCAAAAAAGCCATCATCGACCTTGAAGGCGTTGTGCAGGAACGTGACACTGCGCGCTTGTCCCTCGCGGCGCGCGATGCAGAACGCGGTGCGCGCGAAGAGGCTTTTGAAGCGCAAATGACCGAATTGCGGGTCAACCGTGAGGCATTGTCTGCGCAGTTTAGTGAAGTCGGCGGGAAATTGTTGGAATCTGCACAACGTCAGTTTTTAGAACGGGCTGATGCGCGGTTTAAGGAATCAGAAGCAACGACGGGGCAAGAGTTGAAGGCGCTGCTTGGGCCGGTAAATGAGCGACTTCAACGCTATGAAGAAACTGTTGGAAAAGTCGAAAAAGAACGGACTGAGGCCTACGGAAACCTGCAAGGCCTGATGGAATCAATGCGTGTGAGCAATGAAGCGGTGCGATCAGAGGCTGCAAAGCTTGGCAATTCACTCCGCAACGCTCCAAAAGCGCGCGGACGCTGGGGTGAACAACAGCTTCGCAATGTCCTCGAAATGTGCGGACTGTCCGAACATGCTGATTTTCAAACAGAGGTGAGCGTCGAAGGGGAAGAAGGCCGATTACGCCCTGATGTAATCATTCGTGTTCCGGGCAACCGCATGTTGGTGATCGATGCGAAAGTGTCGCTCAATGCCTATCAGGATGCATTTAATGCAGCAGAAGAGGGCGCACGTTTGTCCGGCCTGACAGACCATGCCGCTGCGATGAAGGCGCATGTCAACACGCTTGGGGCCAAAGCCTATTGGAACCAATTTTCTGAATCCGCTGATTATGTCATCATGTTTGTGCCCGGCGAACATTTTCTCTCCGCCGCGTTGGAACATGATCCATCACTTTGGGATTATGCATTTGAAAAGAAGGTGTTACTGGCAACACCTACGAATTTGATTGCGATTGCGCGCACTGTTTCGGCAGTGTGGCGACAAGAAAAACTGGCTGACGAAGCGCGCGAAATCGCCGAGCTGGGCAAAGACCTTTACGCGCGCCTTTCAACAATGGGTGGTCATGTCAGCCGTCTGGGCCGCAACCTTGATACCGCCGTTGGCGCGTATAACGCTTTTGTCGGTAGCCTTGAATCTCAGGTTTTGACGCAGGCCCAGCGTTTTGAAAGCCTCGGCGTAGAAACGGGCGCAAAGAAAATTGAGGATTTACCGACGGTTGAACAGACGGTGCGGCCCTTGGTAAAACTGGTTCCACCGCCCGAATTGGATAAGGCTTTAGGTTAGCGCGCACGCCGCTGGTTCAGCACTTCATAAGCCATTACCGCGGTTGCGACTGCCGCATTCAAACTATCGGCCTTGCCCATCATTGGCATTTTCACGAGAAGGTCACACTCGGCTTCATAGGCTTCAGGCAGCCCCTGAGATTCGTTTCCAACCAGCAAAAATGTCGGGCTTTCATAGCGCGGTTCTTGGTAATCGCTTTCCGTATTGAGGCTGGTTCCCACCAACTGGCCCGCACCGGACCGCAACCAAGGCACAAAGTCCTCCCACCGCGTGACCACTATTTTCTGGGTAAAAAGCGCCCCCATGCTCGCGCGCACGGCTTCGACTGAAAAAGGATCGGTGCAATCATCGATAAGGATCAAACCGCCCGCACCCACCGCATCCCCCGTGCGCAGGATTGTCCCCAAATTGCCGGGATCGCGCAGCCGCTCGGCAACGATCCAGAGCGGTGCTGACGTTCGGTCTATCTCATGCAGCGGTGTCAAAATTTCGCGGTATATGCCTATGACCGCCCCGGGATTATCTTTGCCTGAGAGTTTAGAGAGGATGTCAGGACTGGTGACAAAAACCTCACCGTGGTTGGCTTCGGTGGCGCGGGTCAGGGCTTGAACCAGCGGATGCGCGGCACTTTCAGGCGCATGCCAGATCATATCGGGCAAATGCCCCGCTTCCTTCGCTTCGGTTAAAATGCGCAATCCCTCGGCAAGGAAAAGACCTTCGGCTTTGCGGTGCTTTTTGTCTCGCAGCGATCTAACGCGCTTGACCAGAGGATTGGAGTAGCCGGAAATTTCGCGCGACACGGCCTATTCTTCCCCGAATTTGGCCTCAACCAGTTCAGCAAGCGTCTTCACGGCAGCGTCGGCACCTGATCCAGACGCGGAAATGGTGATAGAATCCCCAATGGCCGCGCCTAACATCATCAGCCCCATGATTGATGTACCGACAACCTTTGATCCATCTTTTTCGACTTCAACAATGACGCCTAAGCCGCTGGCGAGTGTCACAAATTTTGCGCTGGCCCGTGCATGAAGGCCGCGTTTGTTTGTAATGAGGACGGTTTGAGTGATAATTGTCATGCGGCCTGCTCACCCAAGACTTCAGACGCAACTGATATATATTTGCGACCGGCTTCGCGCGCCGCGGCAACGGCATCGACGACGTTCATCCGGCGACGCGCACTTTCAAGGCGAATGAGCATGGGCAAGTTAATCCCTGCAATCACCTCAACGCGACCTGTTTCCATCAATGAAATGGCTAAGTTTGAAGGTGTGCCTCCAAATAAATCGGTCAGAACAATCACGCCGCTGCCATCGTCAACTGCTGCAATTGCATCAGCGATATCGGCACGGCGGCCTTCCATATCATCCTCTGGTCCGATGCAGACAGTGCTTATCGCACTTTGCGGCCCGACAACATGAACCATTGCAGTGACAAATTCGACTGCGAGGCGACCATGGGTAACCAACACTAAACCAATCATGAATTACCCCGTTTGCAATTCCGCTGCATGCTTATCTTCATTGCTTATATCAATCGAATCACTGTGATGACCACCCATATCTCGATGGGAAACAGTTGGCGAAAATCCAGCATTCTTTAGTTTTTTTGTGACCCGTTCCGCCACATGAACAGAACGATGTTGCCCCCCAGTACAACCAAAAGCGACCGTAACATAGGCCTTTCCTTCGGCGCGGTAACGTGGAAGGAGAAGCAATAGCAAGTCTTCTATGCGCATCAGGGCTTCGTTGTAAGCAGGGTCAGCGCGGATATGCAGTGCCACAGGCTCATCAATCCCTGACATTGGTCTGAGTGTTTCATCCCAATATGGGTTGCGCAGGAACCGCATGTCAAAAACCAAATCGGCATTGCGCGGCAAGCCTCTCGCAAAGCCGAAAGACAGGATTGAGAGCGTTGGATCCGCTCTATTGTCGGCAGAAAACCGGCTTCGCAGATCTTGCTTCAAATCATTACTGCTACTGTTTGTTGTATCAATAACATGATCGGCCCAGCGCCGCAGTGGCGCAATTAACTCTCGCTCACGAGCGATTCCGTCGCTCGCAGGGCGGTCAAGCGCAAGGGGGTGACGCCGCCGCGTTTCTGAATAGCGGCGTTCTAACTCCGCCCCTGTGCAATCAAGGAAGAGCGTAGAGATGTTCTGGGTATGATGGTCGCGCATCTGCCGAATAAGATCAACCAACAGAACCGCGTTGAACCCGCGCGTTCGGCTATCAATACCAATGGCAAGCGGTCGATTTTCCCCTGCGCCTTGTGGCAATGGGGTCGCGAGAAGCCGATCCAGCAGAACAAACGGCATATTATCCACCACTTCCCACCCGCTATCTTCAAGCGTTTTGAGTGCGGTTGATTTTCCAGCACCAGACATGCCCGTGATGAGCAAGATACGGGCAGGACGAGACGTTTTCATAGCGTTTCAAGCACCTGTTTGAGCGCCATTTCAACTTTGATTGGCGCCGATGCTTCATGCGCGGCAATGCAGACTGACGCAACGTCAATCCCCTCAATACTTTGTGTTTTTCGGGATAGGGGGAAGCGTTCCACAGTATCTCCAAGGCAAATTTGTAGGGCAATTTCGGCTTCATCAGCGCAAGGCATTGTCATTATCCCAAGGCCGCGGACTTCAAGTTTTCCCAAAATGGTCGCAGGGGCACTGGCGAAAACTCTCTCTCCCCTGCGCGTGATGAGTGTGTAATCATCACTGATCAAAATGGCGCCGCGATCGATCAGGCGCAGAGCAAGGTCGGATTTTCCACTCCCCGATGCGCCTTTGATCAGGACCGCGCGTCCGCCCAAGGAAACGCAAGTCGCATGTATAGAGGAAGGGGACATCATCTGTGCGGCGCCGGAAGGGTAATAACAAAACGCGCTCCAGATTTTCCGCCCAAGCGGGATGTTACAGTGATGTGCCCATCATGCGCCTCCACTATCGCGCGAACGATGGAGAGACCCAAACCGGAATGTTTGCCAAAAGCTGCCTCATTTGATCGATCACTGTGGAACCGCTGAAATATGCTCTGACGCTGATCTTCGCGGACACCTGGTCCTTCATCTTCGACACAAAGCATAACCGAATCAGCAGCTGATCGAACAGCGGAGATACCAACGATCCCGTTTTCGGGCGAAAATGAAATGGCGTTATCGATTAAATTTTCAACCGCGCGGGCCAATCGAACTGGATCACCCATCACCACCGCAGTGCCAGTTTTTGGGCGCGCCAGAGCGAGCTTTATGGATGAATCCGGTTGTCGTCCTTCACGTTGGCGCTGAATATCTTCTAACAAACCGCCCAGATCAACGCGTTCAAACCGTGTACGTGTTATTTGCGCGTCAATCCGCGATAGGTCCGCAATATCAGTGATCAGCCGGTCCAGACGGCGGACATCGTCACCGATAATATCCAATAGCCTAGTTTGTAATGCCGGATCTTTAACGTTCCCAAGGCTTTCAACTGCTGAACTGAGAGATGCTAATGGGTTTTTGAGCTCATGGGCGACGTCTGCAGCAAAAGCCTCTGTCGCGTCTATCCGTTGGCGCAGCGCTTGGCTCATATCTGATAATGCACGCGCAAGAAGGCCAATTTCATCGCGCCGCGATGGCAGGCGTGGGACGATGACTTCGCGTTCACGGCCCAATCGCACGCGCAAAGCTGCTTCAGCCAATTTACGCAAGGGCTGTGCAATGGTACGCGCCAAAAACAGCGATAGTAGGATTGAAAGCCCGGCAATGACCGCTATCACCGATGCAAGACGAGAGCGTTCTGCGCGCACCAGCCGTCGAATGTCGCGGGCATTATTATCAACCATCAAAATCAGCGGCGTTTCAGCTTTTAAGGGGACTGATGCCCAGATCATATGGGTGCGGTCTTTTGCAAGCGACCAACCCATGCTGCCAGGTTTCCAGTTTTCAGGCGGGGCAAAGCCAGTAAATTTTTTCGGGCCGCCAGCATCAGCAACAAAGGAAATTGCTTCGTCCATCCATCCGGCGATTCGTTTTTGCCACGACGCTTCTTTTGCATGCATAATCCTGAAGTTTGGGCCGGTTTGTGTCCAACTGTCAGCAATGATTTTATTTGAAGGGTCGGCAATGCGAATGCGCACCTGCGTCTGTTGACCGATCCGACCGATAAATGTTTGTTGTTCGGCAAGTGACATCGGCTCCATTGCCGTCGCAACCAATTCAGCTTCACTGGCAGTTTGTTTCAGGCGTTCGCCGATGAGCCGGATTCTGTAGCCATCTAGGTAAAATATGCTGCCGGCGAGCAATGTTAATGCTAGAATGTTGACCGCCAAAATGCGCTGTGTCAGCGATAATCGCCCAGACCATCGCAAGAATAAAGCCGGCAGTTCAGCTTCCTGAGAAGCGGTATCCGGCTCCGTAAAGTGTATCAATTGCGTCAAAACTGGGGTCCACCTGTCGGAACTTGCGCCGTAATCGTTTGATATGGCTGTCTATCGTACGATCATCAACATAGACATCATCTTGATAGGCTGCATCCATCAATTGATTGCGGCTTTTTACCACATCTGGGCGCTGCGCCAAGGCTTCTAAAATCATGAATTCAGTGACGGTCAGAGAAACATTTTTTTTGTTCCACAGCACGCGGTGGCGGTCAGCATCCATTTCAAGATTGCCCCGCACCAGTTGAGATGCCGAGTCGTTTGTTAAAGCGAGGGGCGTCGTCGATATATTTTCTACGCGGCGTAAAATTGCTTTTATCCGCGCGATCAACAGACGTTGCGAAAATGGTTTTGCAATATAATCGTCAGCACCAATGGACAGACCAAGCTCTTCATCACTCTCATCATCTTTTGATGTCAAAAAGATAACAGGCATTGCTGATTTTTCACGCAGGCGGCGTAGCAATTCTATGCCGTCCATTTTAGGCATTTTTATATCAAAAACCCCTATATCCGCTGGGTTTTCGAGCAATGCCCTCAATGCCATTTCACCGTCTGTATAAATCCGGGTAAGGAATCCTTCGCCTTGCAAGGCAATTGAAACAGAAGTCAGGATGTTGCGATCATCATCAACCAACGCAATTGTTGCGGCCGATATGTCAGCGGTGTCAGAAGAACTTGGCATCATATTGAAATAGCTTTGCTGTCGAAGAGAGCAAGCGACAATCTGTCCAATTATGGAACGGGCAGGTTTGACCCCGCGTAAACACTCACCTAAGCGCTCGCTCAAGCAACGCATACGAACGTACGCGTCCAGTATAATTGAACAACCGGAGATTTGCCGTGGCTCATTCTGCATCATCATTTACACTCGCACAGCAAGGGATTGTGACGCAGGCAGATCAGCATTGGAACCTTGGCACAGCACCGCTTGTTGAAACAGCGATTGCGCGTGGTGAAGGCGTGCTTGCCGATGGCGGTGCCTTGGTCGTCAAAACCGGCGCGCATACTGGACGTTCTGCAAAGGACAAGTTCATTGTTCGCGACGTGGAAACAGAAAATACGGTTTGGTGGGGCCAAACCAATGTTGCCATGACGCCTGAACATTTCGCCGCGCTCAAGGAGGATTTCTTAAAGGCTGTTGGTGAGAAAAAAACCCTGTTCGTTCAGGATCTTTTTGGTGGATCGCAGCCTGAACACCGTGTCAATGTCCGCGTGATTACAGAGTTGGCTTGGCACAACTTATTTATCCGGACCCTGTTGGTGCGGCCTGACGCGTCGGAATTGGCTGCGTTCATGCCAGAATATACGATCATCGATCTGCCCAGTTTTCGCAGCGACCCCGCGCGGCACGGCTGTCGTTCCGAAACTGTGGTCGCCGTCAATTTTACGGAAAAGCTGATCCTTATTGGCGGGACAGCTTATGCCGGTGAGATGAAGAAGTCCGTTTTCGGCATTCTCAACTACAAACTCCCTGTTGAAGGGATTATGCCAATGCACTGTTCGGCCAACATTGGACCAAACGGCGATACTGCGGTGTTCTTTGGTCTGTCGGGTACAGGAAAAACTACATTATCTGCGGATGCCAGCCGCACCCTCATTGGCGATGATGAACATGGTTGGTCAGATACGGCAGTCTTCAATTTTGAAGGCGGCTGCTATGCCAAGATGATCCGTTTGTCGCCCGAGGCAGAGCCTGAAATTTTTGCCACAACCAAGCGGTTTGGAACTGTCTTAGAAAATGTCGTTATTGATCTTGATACGCGTCAGTTGGATTTTGATGATGCGAGTTTGGCCGAAAACAGTCGCGGTTCTTACCCGATAGATTTTATTCCCAATGCGTCGGAAAAGAATATGGGGCCTGTCCCCAAAACCATTATCATGCTGACAGCCGACGCCTACGGCGTGCTGCCTCCAATTTCGCAACTGACCCCTGATCAGGCGATGTATCACTTCTTGTCAGGGTACACAGCGCGTGTTGCGGGTACTGAAATTGGCGTAACGGAACCAGAAGCAACTTTCTCAACATGCTTTGGCGCGCCGTTCATGCCGCGTCATCCTTCGGTCTATGGTAATTTGCTGAAATCACGGATTGCCAAAGGCGGGGTCCAATGCTGGCTGGTCAATACGGGTTGGACCGGCGGCAAGCACGGCGTCGGCAGCCGCATGCCAATCAAGGCAACGCGCGCGTTGCTGAACGCGGCGCTGGATGGCAGTTTGAACAAAGCGGAGTTCCGCACAGACCCGAATTTTGGGTTTAAAGTGCCGGTGGCGGTCGAAGGCGTCGATAGCGCCATACTCGACCCCCGCAGCACATGGTCAGATAAAACCGACTATGATGTGACCGCGCAAAAGCTGGTTGGCCAATTCATCGATAATTTTGCGCAATTTGCAGAACATGTTGACGAAGGCGTCCGCCAAGCAGCACCTAAAGCGGCATAAATTCGTTAGATCGGTTCAACCGTTACTGATGCGCCGTCCATGCCGGTCACGCGCAGTGCGGTTCCGGCTGGGGCATTTGCGCCTTTGGCTTTCCAGACACCGTCACCTAATTTGACGCGGCCAACGCCGTTTTCGATGGGATCAACCACGGTTACGACTTCGCCCACCAACCGCGCAGCACGGTCGTTAAGCTTTGGATCGTCGGAAGTGATGGGGTTGAGTGCAAACCAGCGGCGTCCCGCATAAACCGATGCGATAGACAGCACCGCAAACAAGCCGATCTGGATCGTCATGGAGATCGGCAGGATGAGAGCCGCCAATCCCGTCGCGATTGCCGCAGCGGCCAGCCAGATGAGGAAAAAGCCAGGAGCGATAATTTCTGCTGTGGCAAGAATTGCACCCAAAATCAGCCACATCCAATGCGGCTCAAGCGCGTTTAGTGTGTCCATCATCTCACTTATCCTTGCCAAGAGCGTCACGGGCAAGTTCACCAATGCCGCCAAGTATGCCGATCAACGCCGTGGCTTCGACAGGGAACAGAATTGT
>JAYUPB010000079.1:0-67457 GCA_043760405.1 Sphingomonadales bacterium | reverse complement strand
TGATCTACGAAGGTGCAAATGGTATTCAGGCGCTCGATCTGGTCGGTCGCAAACTTGCCCAAAATGGTGGGCGCGGTGTACAGGCCTTTTTCACTTTGGTCGCCCAAGAAGCCAATGCAGCAAAGACCAATCCAGCGCTCGCTGCTTATGCAACCGCGCTTGAAAAATCATTGGGTGAACTGCAAGGCGCAACGATGTGGTTGATGCAGAACGGCATGATGAACCCTGACAATGCGGGCGCCGGATCGGTTGCTTATATGCACATCATGGGCATTGTCGCGACGGGTCTTATGTGGCTGCGCATGGCGTCCGCTGCGGATGCGGCGCTGGCGGCGGGCACAGATGACAAGCAATTTATGGAAGCAAAGTTGATGACCGCGCGCTTCTTTGCCGAACGCATTATGCCTGACGCAGGGGCACTGCGTCAGAAATTGGAAGCTGGAGCCGAAGCGGTTATGGCGATGCCGGTTGACGCTTTTTAAGGAGTGATCGCATCCATATCGAGCAAACGGTGGCGCATGCACTGTTTCTTGTCACCGCGGGGGAAGATTGCACAATTCCACAGGGGTTTTTGAAACCCCTGTGCCTGATTGCGTAAATAGCTAAAGGCCAGCGACGCCAAAAATTGATCGCGCACTGGGAAATCAACTGGGGCCAACGCACGGTCCGTCCACACCATGACCTTGCAATAAGGGCGGTCACCGCATTTTTGTTCGGCAATGGACACCAATAGTGCCGATTCTAGGGCAGGGTCGACCACAAGGATGAAACTGTCCTGTGTGGCGCTGCCCATTATGGTTTTATCCTGCACAACGCCCTTTGCTGCGGGATCAAGCACTGGCGTGGCCACCATGATGTCACTGCTGTGCGCGGGGGAGAGAGCGCTCATTTTAGTGATAACCGGCTCTGTTCCGCTGTGGTTCCCCCGGAATGCTTTTGGTGTTCCCCAAAATCCAGCCCAACGGAAAAACAAATGTGTGCGTTCAGCGCGAACTTTGTCGAGTTTGGCGCTCCATGCAGGGATTACCCAGTCAGTGTGGTAATGGGTCGCAACCCCGACAGGGGCATAAACAGCGCCCGCCAACATCATTTGTGCGACCGACGTGGCACGTGACCACTGTGCGGGTGAGGGTGTACGCGCCATTGCCCCGTCACAGGTAAACGAAAATTGGCAGCCTGTGCGGCGCTCTGCTCCTTGAAAAACAACACCGCAGACGGATTTGGGAAATGCTGGGTGGCGCATGCGGTTGAGGATAACTTGGGCGACGGCCATCTGTCCGTTGGGGGTTTCGGCTCCGGCCTCATAGTAAATCGCGGTTGTCAGGCACGCCGTTGCCCGTTGCAAATCAACCGCATTTCCGGAAAATTGAAAGGGCTGGGCCGGGGGAATGTATCCTTTGATAAAGGGCGTCGCATCGTTGATCTGTTTGGCACGGCCGAGGCTGACTTTCTGCAGTGCTACGGGGTCGATGACCGGAATATTATTGGGCATCAAAACCGTTTTCACAGCAGTTCCGGCAATCGACACCTGTGTTGGCATTCCGCGACCAATGGTCAGATACAAAAACACCAACGTCGCGATCAGGCAAAGCAAGATGAGCGGAGCCCGCCGGATTCCTCCGGTATCTTCTGTGGGTTCAATGATCACACATCAGGCTTCTGGCAGGAAGTCCGGAACGGAGAGATAGCGTTCACCTGTGTCGTAATTGAATCCCATCACCCGCGCACCTTTTGGCAGATCAGGCAACTTTTGGGTGATTGCCGCAAGGGTTGCGCCTGATGAAATGCCCACCAGCATGCCTTCTTCAGTGGCAGAACGTCGTGCCATCGTTTTTGCGTCGGCTGGATCAACCGTGATCACGCCGTCGAGCAGTTTTGTATGAAGGTTTGCAGGAATGAAACCAGCACCAATCCCTTGGATGGGATGGGGCGCAGGGCTGCCACCGCTAATCACAGGGGACAATGTTGGTTCGACTGCAAAGATTTTCAAATTTGGCCACAGTGGTTTTAAAAACTCTGCCACGCCTGTGATATGGCCGCCCGTACCAACACCAGTAATGATTGCATCCAAAGGTGTATCTTTGAAATCAGCAAAAATTTCAGGGCCTGTCGTGCGGACATGGACGTTGATATTGGATGGGTTTTCAAATTGCTGCGGCATCCAGGCGTTTGAATTTTGTTCGACCAATTCAATCGCGCGTTCAATTGCGCCCTTCATGCCCTTTTCACGGGGTGTCAGATCAAATGTTGCGCCGTATGCGAGCATCAAGCGGCGACGTTCGATCGACATGCTTTCAGGCATGACCAAAACCAGTTTATAGCCTTTGACAGCTGCAACCATCGCAAGGCCAATGCCCGTGTTGCCGCTGGTCGGTTCAATGATTGTGCCGCCCGGTTTAAGCGCGCCGGACCGTTCTGCTTCTTCAATCATGGCGAGCCCAATGCGGTCCTTGATGGACCCACCGGGGTTTGACCGTTCGGATTTAATCCAGACCTCTGCATCTGGGAAAAGGCGGCTTACCCGGATATGGGCGGTGTTACCTATGGTATCGAGGATAGTGGCGGCCTTCATGGTGCGTGGTCCTTGAATTGGGGTTCAAATGTGCGGGCATTGCGCAGTTCGGGGAAACGCCATGCCCATAATGCTGTTACTATTATGGCACCGACGCCGCCGAATACAACCGCGCCAACCGGCCCCATGATTGCTGCGGCGACCCCGGATTGGGCTTCACCCAGTTCGTTTGATCCAGAGATGGCAAGTCCCGATACCGCTGAAACTCGCCCGCGCATCTGGTCTGGCGTGTTCAATTGAACGAGTGAAGATCGGACATAGACCGACAGCATATCGGCCGCACCGAGCAGAACCAGCATGGACAAGGACAGCGCCATAGAGCGCGACAGGCCAAAGATGATCGTGACAATCCCAAAGATCACAACGGCCCAAAGCATCTTAATTCCGACATTGTTTTTAAGCGGGAAGAATGAAAACCAAAGCGCCAAAAACGCAGCACCCAAAGCGGGAGCAGCGCGCAAATATCCTAAACCCTCCGGTCCAACTTTCAAAATATCCCGCGCATAAACGGGCAACAGCGCGGTCGCCCCCGCCAGCAGGACTGCGAACAGATCAAGTGTAATTGCACCCAGTAAAAACCGTTCCCGCTGCACATAGCGCAAACCGTCTATCATCTGCTGGATAGGGTGCGATTTCCCCTTAATTTCAGGCGGCGCAACCGGGCCAATAAGGCTGATCGCGACACTCGCTATTCCGAGTGCGCCGACGCTGAACCAATAGGGCGATGACGGGCTGCCGGCATAGAGCAAACCGCCCAGAGCAGGCCCAAAAACTGATGCCGATTGCCAAGCGATTGAGCTCATCGCAATGGCTTTTGGCAGAATTTCGGAGGGCACAAGATTGGGCGCAATCGCACTCATCGCAGGGCCAACAAAGACGCGCGCAACCCCGTGCAACGCGGCAAAGAGAAACAGCATCGGTAATGTCAACACATCATACATCGTCGCACAGGCCAAGGCGATGGCAACACCCATATCGACCGTATTGGCAAGCCGTGCCACCAAAGTGCGCTCATACCGATCCGCCACCCATCCAGCCAGCGGGGTCAACAATAGCAACGGTGTAAATTGCGCCAAGCCGATCAGGCCAAGCTGAAACGCGGCTTCCTTTGGGGTCATGCCGTAGTCAGACCGGGCAATGTCATAAACTTGCCAGCCAATAACGACGACCATCGCCATCGTTGCCATGACAGCAGAAAAACGCGCGATCCAGTATCGACGGAAATTGGGATAGGATAGCGGAGAGCGAAATGTGCGTTGGTCAGTCACACGTTATCCTTGGCCCGTCACATCAAAAGGCGCAAGCATTGGCAACTTTAATCGCGCTCAATGAAGCCAGATCGCATAAAAATATAGATCAGAACTGGCCATAAGAGCGTGAACAGGGCATCACGCAACGTGTCGGGCCAGCGCCAATCACCGTGCGCCAGCCGGTCAAACCCTTCATTCATCACCTCAACCGCTATGATGCTCATCACCGGCCATGCAGAATGAAGCGGCTTGCGCAAAAAAATCGCCACCAAAAGAAAAACCGCCATGCCAGTCTGGGTGTGCAATTCCCAATCGCTGATCCCGACATATTGTGCGACGAAGGTTTTCCATTCCTGATATTTGGTGACAATCATCATCACATAGTCTGGCTGATCACTCAGGGAGGGTAAGTTGTCGCGGATCATCAGGAAATACTCACAAAACTGTCCAGCACGCGTTTGCGTCCAGACTGTTCGAACTCAATCTCCAGCTTGTTGCCTTCAATTTCCATGATTTCGCCATAGCCGAATTTGCTGTGAAATACACGTAGGCCAATTGAAACGTCATTTCGCCCCTTATTGCCGAGGCTGACAGCAGTGCTGCGCGCCTCAACGATCCGCGTTGGTTCCCTTGTAAAGCCGCCGTCTGCAGCGCGTTGCCACCCAGGGCCACGTCCCGTGCCGCGTGTGATGTGCGCGAAAGGATCGCTCTGTTCAGACCAATTGGCACGCCACATACTTTCCCCGCCGGACATGCTGGTTTCACTATTAATATGATCTTCGGGCAGCTCGGAAATAAAGCGTGACGGGATTGAACTGGTCCATTGCCCATAAATTTGACGATTGGCCGCATGGAGGATGGTGCAGCGCCGCCGTGCACGGGTGATCGCGACATAAGCAAGGCGGCGTTCTTCTTCTAACGCGGCTAACCCCCCTTCATCTAATGCACGCTGGGATGGGAAAACGCCTTCTTCCCATCCGACCAGAAAAGTGCGTTCAAATTCCAAACCTTTGGCCGCGTGGATCGTCATAATCGTTACTTTGGGCGTATCGGCAACGGCTTCATTATCCATAACGAGGCTGACATGTTCAAGGAAAGCGCCGAGTGTTTCATACTCCTCCATCGCGCGCGCAAGCTCAGTCAGATTTTCCAACCGGCCAGAGGATTCCGTCGTTTTTTCGGCCTGAAGCATCGCGGTGTAACCGCTTTCATCAAGGATTGCGCGGGCAAGATCGGCATGGGGCAGGCTGCTGGCCCTGTCACGCCAACTGGCAATGTCTGCAACAAATGATCCGAGTGCGCGGCGCGCTTGGGGGGTGAGTTCGTCGGTATCAAGGATTTGCGCTGCTGCGTTGACAAGGGGAATGCCATAGCCACGCGCCAACATCTGTACTTTGGCAACGGCCTTATCGCCCAGGCCGCGTTTTGGCATGTTGACGATACGTTCAAACGCAAGGTCATCACTGGGTTGATTGACCAACCGCAAATAAGCGAGCGCATCGCGAATTTCGGCGCGTTCATAAAAACGAAAGCCGCCAATAATTTTATAAGGCATGCCAATGGAGATAAAACGGTCTTCAAAGGCCCGGGTCTGAAACTGCGCCCGCACAAGGATTGCGACATCACTCAGCGCACCACCGCTACGCTGGTGGGTTTCGATCATCTCTCCCACACGGCGCGCTTCTTCGGGACCGTCCCAAACACCGATCACGTCAACCTTTTCACCCTGTGGCTCTTCGGTCCACAATTCCTTGCCCAGTCGCCCGCTGTTATGTGCGATAACGCCTGAGGCAGCCGCCAATATGTGCGGGGTAGAGCGGTAATTCTGTTCCAGTCGGATGATGGCCGCGCCGGGAAAATCGCGTTCAAACTTCAGGATATTTTCAACCTGTGCGCCGCGCCATGAATAGATTGATTGATCATCATCGCCAACACAGCAGATGTTTTTTCGGGTCTGCGACAGCAAACGCAGCCAGAGATATTGGCTTGAATTGGTATCCTGATATTCATCGACCAATATATATTTGAAACGCTGTTGATACGTTTCCAAAACATCACGGTGGGTTTTGAGGATCGTCAACATATGGAGCAATAAATCACCAAAATCGCACGCATTGAGCGCTTTTAGGCGTGTCTGATAGGCGGCGTAAAGTTCCCCGCCGCGCCCGTTTGCGAACCGTTCGCTTTCACCCGCGTCAATATCAGCAGGGATCAACCCACGGTTTTTCCATTGATCAATGAGACCGCCCAACGCTTTGGCTGTGAAGCGTTTTTCATCGATGTCGGCTGCAATGATCAATTGTTTCATCACGCGCAATTGATCGTCAGTATCCAATATCGTGAAATTGCTGTGCAATCCAACCAGTTCAGCATGGCGACGCAGCATTTTCGCAGCAATCGCATGAAATGTGCCAAGCCACGGCATGCCTTCCACAGCATCCCCGATGATCCGGCCCACGCGCTCCTTCATTTCCCGCGCGGCTTTATTGGTGAAAGTGACGGACAATATTTCTGATGGCCATGCTTTGCGTGTCGCGATGATGTGCGCCAACCGCGCCGTGAGCGCTGCCGTCTTCCCCGTGCCAGCCCCTGCAAGCATGAGGACCGGGCCTTCTGTGGTCAAAACTGCCTCACGTTGTGGGGCGTTGAGCGTCCGCAGATAGGGGGCGTCGTTGATATGGGCGGGCAAAGTCATAATCTGCGAACGATTAGGGAACAGGGCGCAGTGCGGCAAGGAGAAAGCGCGCAGATTGACACTGTATAAGCCGAGCGCTCATAAAGTCTGAGAGTTTGGTGCGTAAAGGGGGTTAAGTGTGTTTGGTAATATGGATCGACGTAGGGTGATTGCTGGCAGCATAACATTGTTGGGTGGGTTATCCGCGTGCGGGGAGGCGAGAGCCGTTCTTGATTTGTCAGATTTTGAAATGCCACTTGAAACCGCCCCGCATGAGCGGACATATATGCAGTGGCCGGTCAGTTTGGATGTCTATGACCGCACATCTTTGCGCGCCGTTCAGACCAAAATTGCGCTGATTGCAAATACCATTGCGCGGTTCGAACCGGTTGTGATGTTGGCAGGAAAACGCGACCGGGGCGGTGCTCGCGCTCAGCTGAGCAAGGCGGTTGAAATTTGGGATGTTCCAACCGATGATCTTTGGTGCCGTGATGCGGGGCCAACTTTTGTTAAAAATAAAGCGGGCGCGTTGGCGGTTTCCCATCTCCGTTTCAATGGCTGGGGGAATAAGCAAAAACACAGTAATGACGGCAAAATTGCTGCTCAGATTGCCCTAAAATTAGGGCTTCCATTGCTCAACACGGGGCTTGTTGGTGAAGGTGGCGGTATTGAACATGACGGCGCTGGGACATTGCTTGCCCATGCAAGCTGCTGGGTCAACCGCAACCGGAATACAGAATCACAGGCAGACATTGAAAAAAAGCTCTTAAAGGCGCTTGGTGGCAAGAAAATGATCTGGGCCCCGGGTGTGAAGGGCAAAGACATAACCGATTATCACATTGATGCGCTGGCGCGTTTTGTGTCGCCGGGACGTGTTCTGATCCAATTGCCAGACCGTATTGATCCAAGTGATCCGTGGTCAGCATCCGCATATGAAACATACGCAATATTGAAAAAAGCGACCGACGCTAATGGTCGTAAACTTGATATTATTGTGGTCCCTGAACCAGTGGATATACGATCACGAAATGATGATTTTGTAGCCAGCTATGTCAATTATTATGTCTGTAACAATGCTGTGATCAGCGCTGAATTTGGCGATGATGTTGCGGATCAAAAGGCGTATGATTTACTCAAATCGCTCTATCCCGCGCGAGAAATTATCAGCCTCAACATTGACGCTATTGGTGATGCAGGCGGCGGTATTCACTGTGCAACGCAGCAACAACCAAAGGCGGGGATGGTATGAAAAATGTCATCAAATGGTTGGATGGACATGCAGGCGCTATACAGGCGCTGACTGCGATGCTGACTGTTCTGATCGCACTTGGCGCATTGGTTGGTGTGAAGCTGCAGATGGACGTGTCTGAACGGTTGCAACGGGAACAGTCTGCACGAGACATTTACCGCGAATTTTTGAATCTCTCGATCAGCAAGCCTGAATTTGCCTCGCCGAATTATTGTGCAATGACCGATGAAAAAGAAATTGCAGCCTATGAAAATTATGTTGAATATATGCTCTACACTGCCGACCAGACAGTTGCCGCCGACCGCGATTGGAAACGGATATTTATCGCTTCAATGGGCCCACATCAGGACTATTTATGCAGTATCAAGGATTGGTCAGTTTACAGCGAGGATGTTCAGGATTTGGGGGCTGCATTTCGCGCGAACGCGTGTGCATCCGTGAAACCCTGCACTGAAAATTAAAGCCGCCGGATCAGGCGACCATCCAGCACCACCAATCCTAAAGCGATCAGGCCCATCCCCGCAAAGTGCAGTGGCTCCATATGTTCATCCAAAAAGAGCGTGCCAAGGATGATCGCTGTGACGGGGATAAGGAATGTGATGAGCAGTGAATTTGATGCTCCAGCACTTTGGAGCAAACGAAAATAAAGTGCATAAGCCAGACTGGTTGAAAAAACCGCGAGGGCGACTGTCGCAGCGATAACGTCAGAATCCGGCATTGGCAGACGCCACGGCGCATCCATAATGAGCGCGATCGGGAGCATGATAATCGACGCCGTAATCACTTGCCCCGTCGCAATGACCATCGGAGGCATCCCGCTTTTGCCAAAACGAAGCCCATAAATACTCACGAGAGCAAAGCAGAGAGTCCCTATCAGGCAAGCAATTTGGGGTAATATGCTTGCGCCACTGGTGAAAGCGTCGCGGCCCATCATCACAATTATCCCGGCGACGCCGAGGAATACACCCAGAATGCGCGCAGGTGTTGCTTTTTCATTCTTGGTCAGAAAATGTGCGATTACGACACCCCATAGCGGGGTTGTCGCGTTCAAGACCGAGGCGAGGCTGCTTGAAATCTGGGTTTGCCCCCAAATAAAAAGGATGAACGGAAGCACGACGTTGAGCATTCCAAGGACGCTTAGATCCCGCCAAGACGCGACATCACGCGGCAATTTCTGCCCTGTGAGTTTGAGGACCAGCAGCAGCGGCGGCATCGCGAGACTCATCCGCAAAAAGACGAGCGTGTTGGGTGGGAAGGCACGAAGCGCAATCTCGATGAAAAAGAATGCGCCGCCCCACAGGACCGACAGTGCGATGATCAGACCCCAGTCGCTCGATTTCATGGAAGGCGTTTGCATAGGTGCGGGTTAGGAGGACAAGAATGACATCGCAATGATGATTTTCACTTCCCATGTTCAAAAAATCCTGACACGTATTTTGAACGTCAGGTAAGGTGCGGACAGGGGATGATATGACGACCAAGGTACAAAATCCCAGCCGTATTCTTGGCGCATCCATGGTTGGCACTGCGGTTGAATTTTATGATTTCTATATCTTTGCGACGGCCGCATCCTTGGTGTTCGGCCCGCTCTTTTTCCCAACATCAAGCCCACAAGCGCAATTGTTGCAGTCATGGCTGACATTTAGCATCGCGTTTATCGCGCGACCGATTGGCGCGCTGGTGTTTGGCCATTTTGGGGACCGGATCGGACGCAAGTCAACGTTGGTCGCTTCCCTGATGATCATGGGGCTATCGACTTTTCTGATCGCATTTCTGCCCAGTTATGCAGTCGCTGGGTGGATTGCGCCGCTGTTGCTGTGCGTGCTGCGCTTTGGTCAGGGATTTGGGCTTGGCGGGGAATGGGGCGGGGCGGCCTTGCTTGCGGTTGAAAATGCGCCAGAAGGCAAGAAGGCGCGGTACGGTATGTTCCCGCAATTGGGCGCGCCAATTGGCTTCATTGCGTCAAATGGGCTGTTTCTGGTTTTGGGGCTGACGCTGAGTGCAGAAGAATTCCAATCCTGGGGGTGGCGGATTCCGTTCCTTGCCAGCGCCTTATTGGTGGGCATCGGATTGTGGGTGCGGTTGCGCTTAACAGAGACGCCAGATTTCACAGCAGCCCTGGCAAATGCGCCGCCGCCGCGTGTGCCCATTGCCGAAGTGCTGCGATCCTATCCCAAACAACTGATCGGCGGTATTTTTGCGGCGGTGATTTGCTTTGCGATCTTCTATCTCGCGACGGCATTTGCACTGGGATATGGCACGACGACGCTGGGCATAGCGCGCGCCGATTTTCTGGGGGTGCAACTGATCGCAATCCTGTTTTTGGCCATTGGTATTTTGGCCTCTGGCGCGCTGTCGGATAAATACACGCCGCGTGCGGTATTGATGGCCGGCTGCGTCGGAACGTTGATCGTCAGTTTTCTGACAGCACCGTGGCTTGGCAGCGGATCGCTGACCCTGATTTGCGCCTATCTGTCGCTCATCCTGTTGATGATGGGGTTCGTTTATGGCCCGCTTGGCGCTTGGCTTCCCGGGTTGTTCCCGGCAAGGGTACGCTATACCGGCGCGTCAATCGCTTTCAACATGGGCGGCATATTTGGCGGCGCGCTTGCCCCCAATATTGCCCTCGCCTTGTCGGGATATGGCGGCCTGACGTGGGTGGGCTATTATCTTGGTGGGGTATCGATGATCAGCCTGCTGGCGTTATGGCGCTTGCCCGCAAAAGCGTGATGCGCGCTTTGCCGTAATCGCGCACGACATCGGTATCGAATCCCTGAACGTCCACCGTTTCCTTTTTTGACGTTTCGATGCTGATCAGGGTCGACGGCGCAATCCATCCCAGCCGATTGAGTTTATCAAGCGCAACACTGCCAGCACCCGTGGCATAGGGTGGGTCCATCAGGATCAGATCAAAATGTCCGGTTGCATGCCCCAAAGCTGTGGCGGACTGCGCGCGGACATCGGCAGTGGCCCCCAATTTCGCAATGTTTGCGCGCAAGCAATCTAGTGCGGCCTTATCCTGTTCAACAAAGGTGCAGTGCGCAGCCCCGCGAGACAGTGCTTCCAGGCCCAAAGCACCCGAACCTGAAAACAGGTCAGCAACCCGCACGTCTTCAAAACTGCCAAGCCGACTGACAAGCATTGAAAACAGGGCTTCGCGTGTGCGGTCTGCGGTAGGACGGGTGGTATCGCCCTTTGGCGTCACCAGTGGACGCCCGCGCCACGCCCCTGCAATGATCCTCATTTGAGCGATTTACGAAATTCCACCAGATCATTCTGAAGAACTTCGCCAACATTGCCTGCGGGCATATCGTCGAGCAGGAAGGGACCGTAGCTGGTGCGGATCAGGCGGCTGACCTCCAGCCCCAAATATTCAAGAACGCGGCGTACCTCGCGGTTTTTACCCTCGGTCAACCGCATTTCGATCCACACATTGGCACCGGTGCGGCGCTCAAGATTGGCATTGATCGGGCCGTAACGCATCCCGTCAATCTCAACGCCCAGCATCAAATCTTCCAATTGCTCCTGACTGACATTGCCATAAGCGCGCGCACGGTAGCTGCGTTCAATGCCGGTGGAGGGCAATTCCATCTGCCGCTTAAATTCACCGTCATTGGTCAGCAGCAGCAGGCCTTCGGTGTTGAGATCAAGACGACCAATCGGCATGAGGCGCGGCAAGTCTTTGGGCAGATTGTCATAAATCGTTTTCCGCCCGCTAAAATCGCGCTCAGCTGTCAAATGGCCTTCGGGTTTATGATAAAGGAACAAACGCGTCGCATCAGCAGGACCAACCGCTTTGCCGTCAACCGTGACGCCAGAAAGTGATTTGAGGATGGTCGCGGGGGTATCCAGCACCTTCCCGTCAATCGCGATGCGGCCATCGGCGATCATCCGTTCAATCTCACGGCGGGATGCGATGCCGGCGCGCGCAAGCAACTTGGCGATGCGTTGCCCTTCATCGGGGTGCGGATTGTAACTTTGTGGGCGTTTCATGCGAATGCCGTTAGACTGATTTGAAAGTTTACACCATGCGCCTTCTCGCTCTGCTGACGATATTTGTTACATCCGCAAGTTTTGCCGCCGCTGGTCCGCCCGTGCCAAAGGAGCCTGCGCCAGTTGTTTTGGAACTTTTTACCAGTCAAGGCTGTTCGTCATGTCCGCCCGCCGATGCGCTTATTGAACAGCTGTCCACGGATCAGCGCTTGGTGGTGATCACACGGCCCGTCACCTATTGGGACCGGCTGGGGTGGAAAGATACGCTTGCCCGCGAAGAAAACACCGTGTTGCAGCGCGCCTATGCCGCGCGCGGGGGCGAAGGGGCAGGGGTCTATACCCCGCAGGTCATGGTGCAGGGACGATACGGCGGTGTTGGATCGGACCGCGCGAAGGTGAATGCGCTGATCGGTAAAGCGCGACTTAATAATGGTCCAGCGATTGCGGTCCGCCCCGGCGTGATCGCTTTGGCAGGCGGCACTGGCCCAGCAAACGTCAGTATAATCGCCCTCAAATCCAGCGTTATCGTTCGCATCGGGCGCGGCGAAAACAGCAATCGTACCGTGCGATACAGCAATGTCGTGCAAAGCGAACGGCGCTTAGGGCGCTGGAACGGCGGTACGCAAACTTTCACGGTACCAGCCGGTGCGCTCAAGAGTGTAGGCGCAGACCGTTATGTCGTGATCGTGCAACAGCCAAACCACGGCGCGATACTGGTAGCACGGTATTTTTAGAGCCGCGCCTCAATCGCATCGTGAAACCGCCTGATTCCTGTTTCCAATGTACCAAGCGTCAGGTGCGATACTGCACCAGAAGACAGCCCTTCTTGCCCCAATGCCACCGCGCGGAAGTCTTCTGCGCCGAACACCCCGCCGTCGAGCAAATCCCAACTGCGTTGCCAGTGGCTTTGTGCTTTTTCGGACGTTGGTTTTTCGGGGATCAGCATGAAATCCTCGACCAAAGTGCGGTCCACCGCTTGCGGCATCAGGACCATCAGGTTGACATAATCGGGGCTGACCACAACCACGGTGGCGGGGAACAATTGATAGGCGAAGGTGACGGCAGAGCGCAGCTGGGGCCAATTGCCCATATCTATATCGGCCAGTTCCGCCGCACGGCCAACGGCTGATCGTTGATGCCCGCCAATGCTGTCGCCCGCCGTCACCCCGTCCTTGAACATCGGGCCAATCGTGTTCGCGTGGAGACGGGTGACGTGATAGCTTTCAAGGAATGCATCCATGATCAATTTCCAATTGCCCGCCACATCATGCGTGCGCCGGTTGAACAGATGCAATCCGCCAAGATTGAAGGCGTCAAAATCGGCACCCAATGTTTCGGCTTCTGAGAAATCTGCTGTGGCGGTCGGAGAAAACCAGATCAAACCGCCCGCTTCTTTGGTGGGTATTTTTTTGAGGGCATGCTGCGCCTTATCAAGGCCAGGAAAAGTTTCTGGGCGCGGCATCCCGATTAGCGCGCCGTCGAGTGTATAGGTCCATGCATGATAGGGGCACACCAGCCGTGATGCGCAGACGGCGTCCGACCCTTCCACCAGCCGCGTACCCCGGTGTTGGCAGACATTGAGGAAGACATGCGCTTCGCCCGCCTTATCGCGCGCGATCAGCAAAGGCCGCCCAAAACCGTCATGGGGCACCGCCATGTTACGGTCGGGGATCAACGCGGAGGGCGCGATCACCTGCGGCAATTTATCAAACAGAGCAGCCTTTTCGCGCGCGAACCAGTCCGCGTCGGTATAACGGACAGCGGGCACATGCGTCACTGCGTCGCTCATCCGGGTGCATCCGTCGGCAATTTGCTCTGCCAGCGCCATTTGGCCACGTGTTGGGGTGTGTATCGTCATAACAGGGTTCCCTTACCGGAAATTCCCGCTAGGTTCCTCTCAAAATAGAGTGGGAGCAAGTGTTGTGCGTGAGACAAGCGAAACCGTAGCGGAAAACAGGAGCTTTTTGGACTCGGTAAAACCCTATTTTGAAAAGGAATCACTTGCAGCCTTTTTTGTCGGTATTTCATCGGGCTTTCCTTACGCGATGATCGGCGCGACACTCACCACACGGCTAGCGCAGGACGGGATTGATAAAAAGACCGTTACCGCCTTCACGCTAGCCTTCCTCGTTTACAATCTCAAAGTATTCTGGGCGTGGATTGTTGACGGTGTGCACCTGCCGATCATCGGTCGATTGGGGCAGCGTGTGTCGTGGCTGTTGTTTGCCGGAACTTTGGTCATTGCGGCGGTCATCAATCTGGCGCTGGTGGATCCAAGTGCCAGCATTTCGGCGACGGTGACAGCGGCGATCCTGGTTGGGATTGCGGGCGCGACGTTTGATATTGTGATCGATGCTTACCGGATTGAGGTGCTTAAGCCCTATCAGCTTGGCGTCGGGTCCGGCATGTCACAATATGGCTGGCGGATCGGGTCTGCGGGGGCTGGGGCACTCGCATTGGTTGTCGCCGCGCGCATGGGTTGGTCAGCGGCCTATATGGCATGCGCGGCCTTTGCACTGCCAGCGATGCTGACGGGATTGTTCATGGGCGAACCCGAACGCCGTGTTGTTACGATCGAGAAAAAAGGCGTGGGGGAGGTTTGGCAATCCATCATCGGACCGTTTGTTGAATTTTTCCAACGACAAGGCGCTGTGCTCGTTCTCATCTTCATCTTGGTGCACAAAATCGGCGATACGCTTGCCAATCTGACATTCCGGCTGCTGTTTGATGATCTGAAATATACCAATGATGAAATTGCCATCTATGACGTCGGGATTGGGTTCTGGGCTTATCTGATTGGGATTTTTATTGGTGGGATTCTTTTTGCAAAATTGGGGCTGAAGCGCGCGGTTTTATTGGCATTGGTGCTGATGGCAGTGTCCAACCTCAGCTTTGCTGGGCTTGCCGCAGCGGGCCATAACAACTGGGCGATGGCAGGGGCGATCGGGTTTGAAAATATCGCGAGCGGTTTTGGCGGGGTTGTCATCGTCGCCTATTTCTCGGCGCTGTGTGATCTGCGCTTTACCGCCGCCCAATATGCTTTGATTTCCGCTGGTGCGAGTGTGGTCGGGCGCTTCTTGACCGGCACAACGGCGGGCGGGATGATTGAAGGGCTTGGCTATGTCAATTTCTACTTGCTGACGACAGCGGCCGCCATTCCCGGTATCCTGATGTTCTGGCTGATGATGCGCGCGGGGCTTATCGACAGCGCGATGGGGACAGCGGGCGAGGGCAAGGCATAGGGCAAGGCTTAATCCAATCCCTGTCCCATATCGGCAAGCGCATCCCCCAACGCAATTGCGGCGGAAAGCGGCGCGCGGCAGTCTGGGGCACCAATCAGGCGGGCAATGCGTTCATGTGTTTCCATCGGGCGACGGCGCGCATCGCCCAGAATGCCCAACAATTCCGCCTCATGCTTGGTCATGCGCCCGCAACAGCACGGCGCAACGCTGATCGTGCGGGATGAAGCGCGGGCCAGTTCGGCCATGAATACGCGCAGGAACATCAGGGGGCGGCGGTAACTTAGCCCGAACGTCCCCAGCATCGCATTGGCCCCGTGTGCATCCTTCAGGCCACCAACCGCAATCCGCCGCATAACGTAAAGCAACAGGCGCATATTATGCTCTGATGGCGCTGTGAACGGCAGGGAAACAGGGATTGCGGGTTGGGTTTGTGTTGTCATGCGACTCTCTCCATCAGCGTGTGAGGAGATAATCATGTTCGCTATTGCGAGTCAATCTCAATAATGATCAATCTGGGGTTTGATTGTTCTGTCGCAACACTGCACCCGCCAAATAAAGCGACCCCATGATGAGAATCGTCGGTGATGCCTCATTTTTTGTCAGCACAGCAATATTGGAAAGTGCGGTTTCAACATCATTTGCCGCTGTTCCCAAAATGTTGCGTTCCGCGGCCCACTCGCAAACTTCCGCAGGCGCATGATGGTCATGCTCAGGCACAGGAACGGGGTGCAGCGATGCTATCGACTTGGCAAAGGGTTCTAAAATGCCGTTCATGTCTTTATTGGCGAGAATCCCGCAAATGATATGGAGCGGACCATTGCCTTCAAAATGGTGCGCCACCACTTTGGCCGCTGCTGGATTGTGACACCCATCGACAATGACCTGCGCAGCTTCGGGAAGAATGTCACGCAGCGGACCTGAGATGAGGTTTTGTAGTCTTGCGGGCCAATCGGTCCAGCCAATCGCTGCCTTAATCGCTGCATCAGGCACAACCACTGCCGATTGGTGGCGGATCATGGCAATGGCAAGTGCCGCATTCATTGCTTGATGCAGGCCCGGCAATCGCGGCAGCGGCGTGTCAATCTTATCATCCCCGCAGCGGTAATGCAGCTGGTTTTGATACACGACCGCATCCCATGCTTTTCCTTTTGGGATCAGTACCGCTCCGACTGACGATGTAATTTCGGCAATGCGGGCGCTTTCTCCGTCGGGATAGGCCATCGTGACCAAGGGCACAGCCACTTTGGCAATTCCGGCTTTTTCGCCTGCAATCGTGATGGCATCGTCGCCAAGAAACGC
This sequence comes from Sphingomonadales bacterium, assembly GCA_043760405.1. Lineage (GTDB taxonomy): Bacteria > Pseudomonadota > Alphaproteobacteria > Sphingomonadales > Sphingomonadaceae > Aquisediminimonas. The sequence continues at coordinate 51,178 of JAYUPB010000079.1, read as the reverse complement.
CTGATGATCGACCCCCAATTGCGCAATCCCGCATACAGCCGGTGCAGCAATAATATTGGTTGCGTCCAACCTTCCGCCAAGGCCAACCTCGATAATCGCTGCATCAGCCGGTGTGCGTGCAAATGCGAGGAAGGCGGCGGCGGTTGTTGCTTCGAAAAAGCTGGGGCCAATGTCTTCCGACTTATCAAGAACCTCAGCCAGAAGGGGCGCGAGTGCGCTGTCTTCAATCAATTTTCCTGCAACCCTGATACGTTCGTTGAAACGCACCAAATGCGGACTGGTATAAACGTGGACTGTTAGTCCAGCAGCTTCGAGTGCAGCCCTGATAAACGCACAGGTTGACCCTTTGCCATTGGTTCCGGCAACATGAAAAACAGGCGGCAATGCCCGGTGCGGATTGCCCAATCGTTGAAGCAAAATCGTGATCCGTTCCAACCCCAAAATATCACGACCCGGGGAAAGCTGTGCAAAGCGGTCAAGCTGCGCCTGAACAGCGGGATCATCGGAACGGGCATGATCAGCCATGACGCAGGACTATGCCGCGACCTGTTCTGGAACCAGATATCCGATCATTTGCGCCAGTGTATCGCGCAAATCTTTGCGTGCGACCACCATGTCGAGCATCCCGTGATCGAGCAAATATTGCGACGTCTGAAAATCTTCGGGCAGTTTTTCGCGGATTGTATTTTCGATCACACGGCGTCCGGTAAAGGCGAGTGTCGCGCCGGGCTCAGCGAGTTGAATATCCCCCAGCGTGGCATAGCTGGCCATCACTCCGCCTGAGGTCGGATCGGTCATAACAACAATATAAGGCAATCCAGCATCGCGGAGTTCATGCACACCAACGGTCATTTTGGGCATTTGCATCAAGGATAAAATCCCTTCCTGCATCCGCGCGCCGCCCGATGCCGTAAAGATGATATAGGGACAGCGGTTTTTGATCGCCATGCGCACACCCGTGATAAAGGCCTCTCCAACCGCAACCCCCATTGACCCGCCCATGAAGGCGAAATCCTGAACCCCGATCACAGCTTTTTGATCATGGATTGTGCCAAGCGCATTGATCAGCGCGTCTTGTTCGCCTGTTGATGCGCGTGCGGCCTTAATGCGGTCGGCATATTTTTTGGTGTCGCGGAATTTCAGCGGGTCTTCCTGCACAGCCGGGTTTTTGATCTCATACCATGACCCTTCGTCGAAAAGCATCGGGAAACGTGCTTTTGGGCCGATACGCCCGTGATGGTCGCATGCCGGGCAAACCGCCAAATTTTCTTCATATTCTTTGATGAAGATCATCTGCGAACAGCTTGGGCATTTGTGCCACAGCGTATCGCCAGTTTCGCGCTTGGCGATAAATGGCAGCGAATTACGGACGCGTGATAACCAATTCATTTACGTGCCTCCATCATCGCAGCTTTAAGTGTAGCGACATAGTCTTTTACCGGACCCGCTGCATCTTTGCCATATTTTCCAATGAGTTCAACAATCGCAGATCCTACCACAACCCCGTCAGCGACCCGTGCAATGGCGGTGGCTTGTTCTGGTGTGCGAACCCCAAAACCGACGGCGACGGGCAGCGAGGTTGCCGCCTTTAATCGAGCGACTGCATCCTCAATGCTGGCAGTGGCGGCCTGTTGCAGCCCTGTAATCCCAGCAACGGAAACATAATAAAGAAAACCACTTGCCCCGTTCAAAACCTTTGGCAGGCGCGCAGCATCAGTCGTCGGCGTGGCAAGCCGGATCAGGTCCACGCCAGCGGCGCGCAGTGCCGGGCCAAGTTCCGCGTCTTCCTCTGGCGGAATGTCGACACAGATGACCCCGTCAACGCCTGCGTCGGCACACGCCTTTCCAAACCAATCACTCCCGCGAATGGTCATCGGATTGGCATAACCCATCAGGACAAGGGGAATGTCTGAATGGCGGCTGCGAAAGGCTTTTGCAATGCTCAGCAAATCTGCCGTCGTCGTTCCCGCAGCAAGCGAGCGCAAATTGGCAAGTTGGATCGCGGGGCCATCGGCCATCGGATCTGTGAAGGGCATCCCAAGCTCAATGACATCCGCACCGCCCTCCACGAGGGCATCGAGAATTGCAGCAGTATCCGCTGCGCTGGGATCGCCGCCGGTTACAAAAGTGACGAGTGCTGCGTGATGCTTGGTAAATGCATTCGCTAAACGAGTCACAACGTAACACCCAAAGCTTCAGCGACTGTGAAGATGTCTTTATCCCCGCGCCCGCAAAGATTGGCGATGATGATTTTATCTTTGGCCATATTCGGCGCAACGCGCATCACTGCTGCGATGGCATGCGCAGGTTCAAGAGCAGGAATGATGCCCTCAATCGCACACATAAGTTTGAACGCTTCAAGTGCTTCCACATCGGTAGCGCTTTGATATTCCACACGGCCAATGTCGTGCAGCCAGCTATGTTCTGGACCAATTCCGGGATAATCAAGTCCCGCTGAAATGCTGTGCGCCTCGGTGATTTGGCCGTCTTCATCCTGTAGCAAAAATGTTTTATTGCCATGTAAAATGCCCGGACGTCCGCCTGCAAGCGATGCAGCATGTTCCTTTTCCAGTCCGTGGCCAGCCGCTTCAATCCCCAGCATCGCGACGTCAGGATCGTCGAGGAACGGGTGGAACAGACCAATTGCATTTGATCCGCCGCCAATCGCCGCGACCAGAAGGTCAGGCAACCGGCCTTCCCGCTGTAATATCTGTGCGCGTGCTTCCTTGCCGATCACACTTTGAAAATCGCGGACCATTGCGGGGTAGGGATGGGGCCCTGCCGCGGTGCCGATGATGTAGAATGTATCATGCACATTGGCGACCCAATCACGCAGGGCTTCGTTCATCGCATCTTTGAGCGTGCGTGAACCGCTCTCCACCGCGCGCACTTCTGCGCCGAGAAGTTTCATGCGGAAAACATTGGGCGCTTGGCGCTCAATGTCGCGCGCGCCCATATAGATTACGCAGGGTAGGCCAAATCGCGCGGCGACAGTGGCAGTTGCGACGCCGTGCTGACCAGCGCCGGTTTCTGCGATGATCCGTGTCTTTCCCATACGGATCGCAAGCAGAATCTGGCCGATACAATTGTTGATTTTGTGTGCGCCGGTATGGTTTAGCTCATCGCGTTTGAAGTAAATTTTCGCACCGTTTCCGGGCTGCGCCGTTCTGGCAAGATGCTCGGTCAGGCGCTCCGCATAATAAAGCGGGCTTGGTCGACCGACATAATGTTCAAGCAGGTCATCAAATTCCTCTGCGAACGCCGGATCAACCTTGGCCGCTTCATATTCGCGTTCAAGATCAAGGATAAGGGGCATCAGGGTTTCGGCGACATAACGTCCGCCAAACTGGCCAAAATGACCGCTGTCATCTGGCCCGGTGCGATAAGAGTTGGTGATGGTCATAATTGCGACGTCGCTTTAAGGAATGTAGCGATCTTGTCCACATCCTTAACGCCCGGCGCGGATTCTACGCCTGAGGAAACATCGACAAAATCTGTATTACTGACACGGATTGCTTCGGCCACATTTTCTGAGTCCAATCCTCCCGCCAGAATCCAGGGCACTGGGTGATCAACGCCTACTAACAATGTCCAATCAAAACGGCACCCTGTCCCCCCTGTTAAAAGTGCGCCAGCAGGTGGTTTGGCATCATAGAGAAGGCGGGTCACGGCCCCGTGAAAATTTTTGGCCTCACTCAAATCTGCGGCTGTTTTAATTGGCAAAGCTTTCCAGATTTCACCGCCAAGACTTGCTGCAAAAGCAGGTGTTTCTGATCCGTGAAGCTGAACAATATGGATGCCTGTTTGAACGCGTATCTCCTGAATCTGCTCAGGCGTTGTGTCTACAACCAATGCAACCGGTGTCACGTGTCGCGGCAGGCGTTTCACCAGCGCGTTGGCTTGTTCCGTTGAGATGGTGCGCGGGCTTTTATGAAAGAAGTTAAATCCGACGTGACTCGCGCCGCCCTTAACCGCAGCGTCAAGCGTTTCTGGCGTTGTAACGCCGCAGATTTTGACCATGATGGGCATGGGATTAAAGCGTTGCTTCGATTGCACGTGCCGCAGCATCAGGGTCCACTGCCAAGGTGATCGGACGTCCAATAACAAGAATTGAGGCGCCGCGGTCCATCGCCTGACGCGGGGTGACAACGCGCTTTTGATCGCCCGCATCCCCGTCAGCTGGACGAACACCCGGAACCACGAAAAACCCTTTTGGCCATAGCTTATGCGCAGCAGCGACTTCATTTCCTGAACAGACGACACCGTCTAATCCAGATTCTTTTGCAAGCATCGTCAGGCGCATCACCTGTTCGTGCGGATCCGGTTGCAAACCAATGGAGGTCAGATCACTGCCATCAAGGCTGGTCAGAACGGTAACGCCGACAACCTTGGTCCCTTCAGGCGCAGCAGCCTTGGCATCCTCCATCATCGCCCGCCCACCCGAAGCATGGACCGTTAGAATGGCGGGTTTAAGCGGGCGGAGTGCCTGTATGGCCTTTGCAACTGTATTGGGAATGTCGTGAAATTTCAGATCAAGAAAGATTGGAAGCCCAAGGGCTGCCATATCGCGAATTCCCGCACGACCATTGGCGGAGAAAAATTCCAGACCCAATTTTATCCCGCCAACATGATTTTTAACACGCGCGGCAATCTCCTTAGCTTTCTCAAGCTCTGGCGTATCAATCGCAACATAAATAGGTGAGCTCATGCAACCCCCGGTGGTACGGCTATGGGAACAGATTGTGATGGTACCGGCTGAGGTTCGATCACAGTCGGTGCAAAGCCGCCGCGTGTTTCGGCCAATGTGCGTTCTACGTTTGTCAGTTTACGTTGCAACGACCAACGTGTTGCGCGGTGCAGAATAAAATAAGGGACAATGCCCACTAAAAATGCCCCAATCAACAACAGCGGCAACCGCGTATCAATCAACATTCCATCCCAGAGTGTGATGGTGACTGGTGTCCAATTGTTGAACGAAAATATGATCGTTATCACTGCCAATATGACCCAGAAGAGTGTTTTTAGGAATTGCATTTTTCGTTCCTCAGACCGCTTGAGATGAGTTTAGGACGGAAGTGCGGTTTTTGCCAGAGGGCCAGTCGCAATCTCTTGGCGCAAAGTCACAAAAAGCTCTGGAATGCTGGTCAAACGTGGTCCTTCCTCCCTCAAAATCGCTTCAAAGGCCTGTTTCTTAATTGATGCGATGGTTAATTCGTCCTGCCGTGACAGAGTTGGTAACGTTGAAAATACAATATCGATCAGCCGCTCTGCTCCGTGCAAACGCCCCCATAGATAATCATTTTCGCGGTAAGCGCGGCTAAAAAATGCGCCGAAACTGTTGAGCTGTATGCCCTTTAGTGTTGCTTTTGCACCTCCAGTGCGAATTGATGTGGCATCATCGGGTGCAATCCGATCCACTTTTACTGCGTCAAATTCATCCAGCCCCTCGCCTTGCAACATGGGCAGGGTTGCAATGTCGAAATATGGAAATCCTAAATATGTCATCAAAGCCACTCGTCGCTCAGCCTTTGGACAGGCCGCGAGCGCGCGTGCAAGTGCAGCATCTGTTTTCAGATCGAGAGCAATCAGATCACGTTTCAATGATATATCGCGCAACATCCATTGCGGCTCACTGACATTGATATGGTCAAAAAATCTAACCGATTCTCCGTCCAAATAGGGTGCGAGCAATTCGTAAATCGTGTTACGGAGGGGAAGTAAATCTTCCTCTTTCGATATGCCAGTATCAACGCGGTTGGTCAGCGTGCGTGCAACGAGCCGCAGTCTCCGAATACGGAACCTGATATCATGTTCGCGAAAAAATTGTGTCGCTGGGCTTGATTTGATCTTGCCACTGGGGACCGCAATTTGATCGATTTTGCTTGCACGGAGTGCTGTCCAGACCGATTGCCGGAATGTATCAAATGCTGAGTCATGCAATTCAGGGTGCGCGCGCGCTGTTAACCCGCAAATTTCCTCAACCACGCCGGACAATTTAATATGGCCGTAAGCGACATAGGCATGTCCTGCATCAAGTGCTGCATTTTCCTGCGCCTTTTCGCGCCATGCTTTCAAACGAGCGGGGGTCGGATCATCGAGGAAGAATGTCCGCCCAAACAGGTTCTGGATTGATGCTTCAACATTGGGGCGGACCGCGTCTACAACATGCTGCATGCGCCGAATGCGACGTGTGCGCCCGTCAATGGCCTCAAGATTATCCCTGATTGGTTGTTCGCGCGGAATGTCAGACATCGCGCCGAGGATGGTGGCAAAGAACCCCGGCAGGGCAGTTTCGCCTTTGCGGGTGAGGCGGACGCTGCGCAGTCCGGGCTTTGGGTCTATGTAAACAAAACGGCGGTCAACCTCTCTGCGCGCGGGGCGGTCACGCAGGGCCTCAATCGCAGGACGGAACGGCGCATTGGCCAGTACAGATCCGTCTATGAGCACAAGATGTTCGGGGTTTTCCTGCGCGTGGGGGAAAATTGTAGATAGAAATTCTGTACGGTCCGGCCAATTTTGGCCCCTTGATGAAATGATACCGTCCAATTCACCGACGCTAAACGGCGGAAAAGCACCCGGAAAACTGGCGGTTGCGCGCGCGGCATAACTAAGACTGGCGAAAGAGCCAAATGCGTCGCCGCTATAACTATTGTGTCGAAACGACAACGTGAGGCGGTGTTCATTTTCAACCACTTCACGCGGGCTGTTGAGCCGTAAACGCTCCTTATGACCGCGAAAATCGGTGACGGTCACAAACAGATCAAGTGGCTGATCTTCGGGAATTAATGCAGGGCTGACAGGCGACTTTGCCATAGTATCAAAGGCGTCGAGCAGCATATTAGTGAAGACTTTGCCGCCAAAAGGCGGTTCAAACCACCTTGCGCGCACAAATTGTGCAAGTTTCAAACGCACCTCATCACGGCCTTCTGCTTCAACGGTGCGGTCGACCGTGCCACCGCGTTTTCGTGAAATCATCCATGCAATTGGTGCCGCCCAGAGTTTGCTAAAGCGCCAAAGGGGGCGCGCATCAGGATCCAGCAACTGATCCACGTCCGCGCGGTCAAGCCAAAGGTCAGCCAAAGGTTCAAGCGATTGACCCGTGACAATCGCTTGGGCGAGGAAAATACCGTTAATGCCACCTGCACTCGCGCCTGCAATGATGTCAGAAAATACGCGAAGTTTTAGCCCCTGGGTGTCTGCAATATCTTTTAAGAGCGTGTGATAGACAGCCTCACTGCCTTGCGTTGGCTCGTCCCCTGAATGAAACGCGCGGCTGGCGCGCAGCAAACGCCAAATCTCTTTGGTGATGCCGTGCATATAAACGGCCAGACTAATGCCGCCGTAACAGACCAAGGCCAGTCTTAGTTCTTTTTCGCGCATGGTCTGACGTTAGTGTGATGAACGCATTTGTCGAGACTGTGGCGGAATAACAATTGACGCCGCCGCCGCATTGGCGGTAGGTTCGCTATATGTTCCAATTCTGAGGTCGCAATGGCAAAACCGCAAAAGCGTTATGTATGTCAGTCCTGTGGTTCGGTGTCTTCGAAATGGGCGGGGCAATGCACCGATTGCCTGGAATGGAATAGCATCATTGAGGATGCGGGCGCTCCGTCAACACCATTTGCCATGAAGCATCACTTGCAAACAGGTGGACGGGCAATGGAACTGGCCAGTTTGAATGCCACCATCGCCCTGCCAGAACGGATGGCATGCGGTATCGCTGAACTGGACCGCGCAATAGGTGGCGGCTTTGTTGCTGGATCAGCGACGCTCATTGGTGGTGATCCCGGTATCGGCAAATCAACTTTGCTTTTGCAGGCGGCAGCAAAACTTGCGCTGGCGGGGCGATCCGTTGTTTATATTTCTGGCGAAGAGGCGACCGATCAAGTCCGGCTCCGCGCGCAGCGTTTGGGCTTGGGGGATGCCCCCGTCCAACTGGCTGCGGCAACCTCTGTGCGCGACATACTTACCACATTGGGGCAGGGCGCGCCGCCGGCCTTTGTCGTGATTGATTCGATCCAGACAATGCATAGTGATTTGATTGAAGGGGCGCCGGGAACTGTCAGTCAGGTTCGCGCCTCTGCGCAGGAACTGATCCGCTTTGCCAAAGAACGTGGATCAGCAATGGTACTTGTTGGGCATGTCACCAAAGACGGTTCTATCGCTGGGCCTCGTGTTTTGGAACATATGGTTGATACTGTGCTGGGTTTTGAAGGGGAACGCAGTCATCAATACCGTATTCTCCGTGCGATCAAGAATCGCTTTGGCGGCACTGATGAAATTGGTGTTTTTTCAATGCAGGCAGAAGGATTGAGTGAGGTCGGCAATCCGTCATCCTTGTTCCTGACAACGCGCGGCGATGAAGTGACAGGGACGACCGTGTTTCCAGCGCTCGAAGGCACGCGACCAGTTTTGGTTGAGGTTCAGGCTTTGACCGTCCGTTTGGCAAGCGGAGCGACACCGCGCCGTGCCGTTGTTGGGTGGGATAGCGGACGATTGGCGATGGTGCTTGCGGTGCTGGAAGCACGTTGTGGTTTGTCGTTATCATCAGCGGAAGTATATTTGAACATCGCAGGCGGATACCGCCTTTCCGATCCTGCAGCCGATCTTGCGGTCGCCGCCGCGATTATTTCGGCGTGGTCCGAACGTCCAATTCCATCTGGTATCATTGCCTTTGGTGAAATTGCCCTGTCGGGAGAAGTGCGGCCCGTTGCGCACGCGCCCTTGCGGTTGAAGGAAGCTGCAAAATTGGGTTTTGAGAGGGCTTATGTTCCTGCAGGCACACTCAACGATAAAGGTGCGATTGCGACAAATGAGTTTCGGACACTGGGACAATTCGTTGACCTGATGCTGGGACGCGGTTAGCGCATCCCAATGACTGCTCTCGATATATTGGTGCTTCTTTTGGTGGGAGGGGCAGGTTTGCTCGGCCTAAAAAACGGGTTTGTTACTGAAACGCTCTCCCTTGGTGCTTGGGTCGCAGCAATTGCAGCAGTTAAAATCCTGCATCCCTATGTTTCAATGGCGTTGACCGATGCGATTGGCACTGAATCTGGTGCTTCCGTTTTGGCGTTTGCACTTGTCTTCGGGATCACAATGTTTGCCGGAAAAATGATTGCGCGTTCGATTGGTAATCGTTCCAAAACCTCGGCACTTGGATCCTTTGACCGCATCTTGGGTCTTGGTTTTGGTGCGGTGAAGGGCTTAATCGGCGCCAGTCTGATATTCCTGTTTGCGTCTCTGGTTTACGATACGATCTTTGGCCGCGTAAGTGATAGACCAGCGTGGATGATAGAATCAAAAACCTATCCTTTGCTCAATGCCAGTTCACGGGCGCTGATCAATTTTGTTGAGGACAGGCGCAATGGCGGGATCAAACCAGAGGTGAAAGCGGACAATGACCGCGGCACTGTATAACATAGATATTTTGCGGCTCGCCGCTGCGATTCCTCACCTTGGGCGATTATCTCAGCCTCATGGGAGCGCCGAGCGACGTTCCCCCATATGCGGTAGCCGCATTGTCGTTGATATAATTTTGGACAAAACAGGGCGTATCTCTGCTGTGGGTTTGGAACCACGCGCCTGTGCGTTGGGTCAGGCATCGGCATCTTTAATGGCCGCGTATGTCGTGGGGTGCACACCAGAGGATGTTGCGATAGCAAGTGCCACACTCGGCGCGTATTTGGCCGGAAAATGCGACGATCCTGGCACTTGGCCGGGGTTGTCAATCTTCAGTCCAGCTCGTCCACACAGTGCGCGACACGCTGCGATTCGTCTGGCGTTTGAAGCGGCGGCCGATGCTGCACGACAGGCGCAAAGCAGTGCATAATACTGTCTTGGCAGAAGGCGCAGTGCTGCTTGGTGCAGGACTGATCTGCGTGATGCTCTTTCGTAAATTGGGTTTGGGTGCGGTGTTGGGCTATCTGGTCGCAGGCGCGGCCATTGGGCCCTATGGCCTGCACTTGGCGGGCGGCGGCGAATCCAAACTTGCCATTGCCGAAATTGGCATCGCCTTGCTTTTGTTTTTGGTAGGATTGGAGCTGAGCCCAGCACGTCTGTGGCGTTTAAAGCGCGATATTTTCGGCCTTGGCCTGTTGCAGGTTGCGATCTGTGGCTTGGTTTTGTCAGGGGTCGTTTTAATAACGAGTGGTTTTACGTGGGGGGCCGCATTGGCGCTTGGCTTGCCGCTGGCATTGTCATCAACCGCTCAGGTTTTGCCCAGCCTCAAATCATCAGGGCGGATTAACACACCATTTGGTGAACGCGCATTTTCAATTTTGCTGTTTCAGGATTTGGCCATTGTGCCCCTGATCACCGTTATTGCAGCTTTGTCGCGCGCGCCTGTTGATCCAAGCACGCCGCCGGGGTGGATGCTCGCACTTTACACTGTTGGTGCCATCATCGGCCTTGTATTTGCAGGGCGTTTTTTGATCAGCCCCTTATTAAGTCTTGCGGGGCGTATCGGGGAACGAGAACTTTTTGTTGTTATTGGGCTTTTTACCGTCATCGGTGCTTCTGCACTTATGGAATGGCTGCACCTTTCTGCGGCGCTTGGTGCTTTTGTGGCGGGTGTCATGCTGGCAGATTCGCCTTATCGCCATGAAATAGAAACAGATGTTGAACCATTCCGTTCCATATTGTTGGGCCTCTTTTTCCTCGCAGTCGGGATGGTTCTTGATATCCCCGCAATTCTTCAAAACCCCGTTTTTGTCGTTGGCATCGCAGCAATTATCGTTGTTCTGAAAACAGGCCTTATTTGGGCCCTTGCCCGGTGGTTCGGCATGGCGAACCGCCAGGCCTTTGGCCTTGGATTGTTGCTTAGTCAGGGCGGCGAATTTGGGTTTGTGCTGTTTGCTCAGGCCCAAAATGCGCTGCTTATTGAACCAGAAGCGGCCAGTTTATTCAGCGCGATTGTTACGCTGTCTATGGCAACAACGCCGTTCCTTCTTATGATTGCGCGCCGGTTTGAACATCCACAAGGGCCACATGGTGAAATGCCAGAAGGTCCGGAACACGCCGCAGATACCAAAGCCATTGTCGTTGGATTTGGTCGATTTGGTCAGACGGTTTCCCAAATGTTGGTCGGTCATGGCATATCGGTAACTTTGATCGATGTGAAGCCAGCACAGATCGAGGTCAGTGGCACTTACGGTGCCAAAGTCTATTACGGTGATGGGCGACGGATCGATTTGTTGCGAAAGGCCGGGGGCGAAGACGCGCGGCTGATCTTGTTTTGCTGTGATGATAAGGATTTGAGCGCCGCGCAACTTGAAGCGATTTTAGAGGCATTCCCGCAGGCAGCACTTTTTGTGCGCACATTTGATCGCCGTCAAATGCTTGCTTTTGATCGGCTTGATTTGGCGGGAACTGTCAGGGAAGTTTACGAATCTGCAATTCGTATGGGGATTGAAGCTTTGTCAAAAATGGGCGTTGATGAAGATGAAATCATCAGAATTGAGGGCAACTATCGCGAACGGGATGCGATGCGTTTTGCTGCACAAGCAAGCACGGGCGACCTCCATGCCCTTAAAGAGATTTTTTATCGGCCAAAGACAATCGAATGAAGATCAATATGCTTTTCGGCTGTGCCGCTTTATCGGCCGGATTGGCCATCGCGGCGGGGGCCTTTGGCGCGCATGGCGCAATAGGACCAGCAATTGAATGGCTGAAAACCGGAGCAATGTATCAATTGTGCCATGCCATTGCGGTAGTGATGCTCATCCAGACGCCAAGCTATAAAAATACGGCACTGCTTTTGTTGATCGGCGCGACGCTTTTTTCCGGATCGCTTTATCTTATGGCCTTGGGTGCGCCGCTAATGCTTGGCGTGGTAACGCCGATTGGCGGCGCGCTTATGATTTGCGGGTGGTTATGGATTGCTTACCGCGCTTTTCGGCAACGTTTGGAATAGTAAAGTATCAGCGTGCTTCAGTATCCAGAAATGCAGCAACATCGGATAATGAGACGGTTTTATCAACAAATGCTTGCCCTATCCCGTGCGCTAAAATGAAGGGCAGGGTACCTCCCGTCATTTTCTTGTCATGAACCATATGTTTGACAAGTGTATCACCGGAAGCAACCACGCCAGAATTTTTTAGTCCGTTCGGCAAGCCGACTGATTGAAGATGATCGCTGACTCGTGCGGCATCCTCATCACTACAAAGCCCTAAGTGCGCGGAAAACCGGTATGCGATGGCCATACCAGCGGCGACAGCCTCCCCGTGTAACAGAGTGTCTGAAAAACCAGTCTCAGCCTCTAAGGCATGCGCGAACGTATGCCCAAGATTGAGCAAGGCCCGCACATCATCGGTTTCACGTTCATCAGCAGCCACAATCTGGGCTTTGGACACAATGCTTGTTTCAATCGCGTGCAACCTAGGCGCACTGTGGCCCGCCATAACGCTTGTGCCATTGTTTTCGCACCACGAGAAAAATTCAGGATCGTTGATTAGGCCGTATTTGACCGCTTCGGCATATCCGGCCCGCATGTGACGTTCTGGCAATGTTTCTAATACGCATGGATCAATAAGGACAAGTGTTGGTTGGTAAAAGCTACCCACCAAATTCTTACCAGCCGATGTGTTAATTGCCGTTTTTCCGCCAACCGAGGAATCGACTTGAGCAAGCAAGGTCGTCGGGATTTGGATGAAGTTACAGCCGCGTTTCAAAATCGCTGCCGCAAACCCGACCAAATCACCGATCACGCCGCCGCCAAGGGCAACAATATGATCTCCGCGTTCAACGCCCCGACTAAGCAGCGCGTCGCACAAGAGTGAGAGATGTTCCCAGCTTTTTGTCGATTCGCCTGCTGGCAATATGATTGGAGCAGAGTCAATTTTAAGCGCATCGGATAGCGTCGCCAACTGGTTCTGCGCAACGTTCTCATCAGTGATGATGATTGGATTTCGGCCATTTGTTAAAGGGTCAATATAGGTTGCGGCATCAGATAATATGCCATCACCGATGATGATGTCATATCGACGCGCGCCTAATTCAACTGCGATTGTCCGTGTCATTCGATTGCTTTCAATATGGCATCAACCGTGGTGTCGTGGGGGCTTGTTTGGCTCTGTACGTGGAAATGCGCTTGCGCATAAAGAGGGTTTCGTTCCGCTGACAGTCGGGTGATGATGTCGCGTGGATCGCCATTCTGGAGCAAGGGGCGGTCAGTTTTTCGCGCAACACGGTCAACAATTGTTTCGATGGATGCGTCCAACCATATAATAATTGCTTTTTCTAACATCAGGGCGCGTGTTTGTTCATTGACGAATGCGCCGCCGCCTGTTGCGATGATTTTTTGATCTCCTTCCAGCAAACGGGCGATAACGCGTCGTTCACCATCGCGAAAATAATCTTCGCCGTAACGATCAAACATCTCTGCGATAGTCATTCCGGCAGCTTCGACAATTTCTTGGTCCGCATCTGCAAAGGGAAGGTTAAGCTTTTGTGCAAGCCGTTTTCCAACGGTTGTTTTCCCAACACCCATCATTCCAACCAAAGCAATTGGTTTGGTCAAATGAGGTGGGATTGGGATGCATCCAAAATTCATGTCAGCGGGGGCTATACACAGAGGGGCGCTGTCGGGCAAAAGGGATAATAATATGATACATCAATCAGGGTAAAATGCATGTCGAATATGGTAAAAGTGCTGATTGCTATTGCTGTGCTGTTGGGCGGTGTCTTTCTGCTTGGCAGCATGAACAGCGAAAGGCCGCTGGCGCGCATTGAAAAACTGGTGACACTCGATGCGTCACAGCAGTAAATTATTAGGTTTTGCGCTGCTCGCTGCAACTGCGCTTGCAACAACGATTCCTGTTCTGGGTCAGGATAAACCCGAATCAATTCTGCCTCCTGGCTTTGGTGACCCGGTGTCGAGCCCGTCTCGTAAACCTGATCGCACACCTGACAAGGGGGAGGATTCTGCGCGCAAAAAGCCATCAGATATTCTTCCCAGCCTACCGCTTTTGCCCCCGGTTGATCGCATGCCTGCCAGCATGGCGTCAGGCGCACCGGAAACAGGCAATAGCGTTGCTAACGATGATAGCGAAAGTGAAAATTCAACAGAAGATGGGGATGTCGTATCGGCACCCATTCTGGTTGATATTCCTGCGCAAGTGCGGCGTTCGACGGCTCTCATTGGTGTGCTTGGCATAAATGACGGTGATATGGGGCAAGTCGCTTTTCAGGGCTTCAATGGCCGCTATTTAACAAAATTGATGCGCAATCTTGACGCGCCAATTGCGTCACGGTGGGGGTCGATCCTCTTGCGCCGCGCCCTTTTGTCTCGTTCGCAAACTCCCGTAGACGTTAATGGAGCGGATTGGGCCGCAGAACGCGCATGGTTGTTGCTGCGGATGGGGGAAGCGGATTCAGCAAGATTGCTTGTCCAGAATGTCGATGTTGATCGCTATACCCCGAAAATGTTTGATATTGCGATGCAGACCGCACTCGCAACGTCTGATCCAGCCGCTTTGTGCTCAATGACTGATTATGCAGCGGCTCAAGGTAAAAATTCGGCATGGACGCTCGCGCGCGCAATGTGTTCAGGATTGTCAGGCGAATCTGCAGTGGCGAGTTCGCTTCTCGACCGTGTTCGTGATAAACGCGGACAAACAAATATTGATGTGTTGCTGGCCGAAAAAGTTGTTGGCGCGGGAACAAATTCGCGCCGCGCGGTTGTTGTCCAATGGGACGGTGTAACGCGTCTGACAGCATGGCGATACGGTCTGGCAACAGCAACAGGCGTTGAAATTCCAGAAAAACTTATGGCAACAGTTGGCCCCCATGTTCGGGGATGGCAAAGCCGCGCACCCTATCTGTCGCTTGAACGTAAATTACCCGCAGCGGAATCGTCTGCGGCAATGGGCATTTTATCAAGTGCAGCGCTAGTCGATTTTTATAGTGCGTTGATGGATGAAACCGAAGTCTCGGACCGGTCAGAAAAACCCTTTATGGCCCTTAAGACGGCTTATTCTGGTGATACACTGACAAGCCGCATTGCGGCAATGCAAGCGCTTTGGACCGTTAAAGACAATGACCCCGTGAAACAGTATGCGCGCCAAATACTGACTGCACGTGCGGCGGCACAGATTCCGCCATCTGATGATTATGCTTCAGAAGCGGGGGGATTGATTGGATCCATGTTGTCGGCAGGATTGGATTACCGCGCTGGGCGTTGGATTAATATCGTCAATAACGCGGATGATACGGCTGCTTGGGGCTTGCTCGCCGTTGGCAATGTCAAACCATTGGGGGTCATTTCGGAATCCCAAATATCTGATTATGCAGGCGCGTTTGAAAGCAATGGAACGCTAAAATCTCAGTTTTTATTTGCTGGGCTGGCAGGTTTGGGGCGTTTGGTTCCAAGTGATGTGGAGGGTCTGGCCGAACAATTTGAAGTGCCCATTGGTCGTTCCAACTCGTGGACAAAGGCGTTGCATATTGCGGCCAATGCGCGTTCATCGGCAACAGTGGCTTTGCTCTGTGCAATTGGCATGCAGTCCAATAATTGGAAGGATATTCCGCCGGCCCATCTCTTCCATATTGTGTCGGCTCTGCGACAAGTTGGATATGAGGCTGAGGCGCGTATGATCGCGGCTGAGGCCTTAATGCGCGCCTGAAATGGACACTGAAGACGCCTGCCTGATTGACCGTTTCATTGAAATGATGGCGGCAGAGGCGGGCGCTGCACGCAATAGCATTTTAGCCTATCGCTCTGACTTGCGCTGTGCATCACTCTTTTTAGTCGCACGATTAAGCACCGCGCAAGCGCATGACATACAGCGCCTCTCCGATGAATGGAGCGATTTGGCTCGTGCTTCGGTTGCACGTAAGGCATCATGCTTGCGCCGGTTTTTTGGTTTCCTATTGGACGAAGGTTTTCGTGCTGATGACCCTTCGCATGCATTGCCACGCCCGAGTGCAGTGCGGTCGTTGCCAAAAATTTTGAGCAGGGAAGATATGAACCTTCTCTTCACAGAATTAG
Organism: Sphingomonadales bacterium; assembly: GCA_043760405.1. GTDB lineage: Bacteria > Pseudomonadota > Alphaproteobacteria > Sphingomonadales > Sphingomonadaceae > Aquisediminimonas. Next base: position 35,193 of record JAYUPB010000079.1, on the reverse strand, counting down.
AGCGTCGATCGGCAGTGACACCACCGAAATCAAACGATGTTCGCTTGTTCGCGCTCCTCGAACTACTCTACGGATCGGGGTTGCGTGCTACTGAAGCGGTCTCGCTCGATGTGCGTGCCATCGCTTTGGACCGACCTTTTGCAATTATCAAAGGGAAGGGGGGGAGGGAGCGCATGGTTCCTGTTTCGGAAAAGGCGCGCCTTGCGGTCACGCACTGGCTTACCATCAGAAAAAGTGGCAGCCTTTGGCTTTTTCCGTCAGGGAAATCACATTTGAGCCGCGTGCGCTTGTTTCAAATGATCAAGGAATTGGCAGTAAAATCTGGCATTACTCCAGATCGTATTAGCCCCCATGTCCTGCGGCATGCCTTTGCAACACATTTGTTAGAGGGGGGTGCTGATTTAAGAGCACTGCAAATGATGCTTGGGCACGCTGATATTGCCACGACTGAAATTTACACACATGTGGATAGAAAACGCTTGGTCGAAATGGTCAACAAGAACCATCCTCTCGTTGACCTTCCGGCGCGCGGGTCCTAACCGGCTTTTATGGTAAGTTATCTAGATTTTGAAAAACCAATCGCTGAATTGCAGGCACGGATCAGCGAACTCCGCGAAACGGCTGATTCTGGAACGACCGACCTTGCACCAGAAATTGAAAAGCTAGAGGCAAAAGCAGACCGTTTGTTACGTGATACCTATGCCAAACTTACCCCTTGGCAGAAAACACAGGTCGCACGTCATCCTGAACGCCCTCATTTTCAAAGCTATATTGCGGGCATCATCGATGGTTTTATGCCGCTCGCTGGAGACCGCGCATTTGCTGATGATCAGGCCATTTTGGCAGGCTTAGGACGCATTGATGGCCGCCGTGTCATGGTGATTGGTCATGAAAAGGGCGATGATACAGCAACCAGGCTCAAGCATAATTTTGGCATGGGAAAGCCTGAGGGTTATCGTAAGGCGATTCGCCTCATGGAATTGGCCGATAGATTTGGGATCCCAGTTGTGACGCTCGTTGACACATCGGGCGCGTTTCCTGGGATCGTGGCCGAAGAGCGCGGGCAAGCTGAGGCCATCGCCCGTTCTACAGAAACCTGCCTTTCCTTGGGCGTGCCGATGGTTGCAGCCATTGTTGGTGAAGGTGGATCGGGCGGCGCTGTTGCGCTTGCCGCTGCCAACCGCATTTTGATGTTTGAACATGCGGTTTATTCAGTCATTTCTCCTGAAGGGTGTGCATCAATATTGTGGCGCACCGCCGAAAAGGCGTCCGACGCTGCAGAAGCGATGCGGGTGACAGCGCAGGATCTTCAAAAATTGGGTGTCATTGATCAAATCGTTGCTGAACCTGCTGGAGGTGCGCACCGCGCCCCAGATGTGGCCATTCAATCATTGGGCACAGCCATCGGGGTCGCACTTGATACTATGTCAGGTATGACCCCAGCAGAACTTAAAAAAGATCGCCGAGAAAAATTTCTTGCGATAGGGGCAATATAGCCCCAGCGTCGCAAGCATCACGAATTCGAGACCGCGTATAAGGAGTGAATCGATGAAGACGCTATTGCAGACCGGGGCCGCATTAACACTTGTCATTGTGCTGTCAGCGCATGATCCGTTGGAAGCAAAATCTAAGGCGCCCGTTGGGCCACCAATGATTTCTGCAAAAGACAAACAGGTTGGCGCAAAGGCTCATCCAGAAATTTTAGCTGAATTTGGCGGTTTGTATGAAGCGCCGCAAGCTGCCTATGTTACACGTGTTGGTCAGAAAATTGCATTTCAGTCTGGTTTGGCAAATTCTCAAAGCGACTTTACGGTGTCGCTGTTAAATTCGCCCGTCAACAATGCTTTCGCCATTCCTGGCGGTTATGTCTATGTCACGCGCCAGTTGATGGGGCTGATGAACAATGAAGCCGAACTGGCCTCCGTTCTTGGACATGAAGTTGGCCATGTTGCCGCCCAGCATTCCAAAAAACGCAATAGTCGTGCGACTATGGGCGGCCTTGGCGCAATGGCGGCCACCATTTTGGGCGGCGTTTTAATGGGAGATGAAGGGGCTAAATTGGGTCAACAGGTCGGCGGCTCCATAGCACAAGGCTGGGTTTTAAAATTCTCTCGCGCTCAAGAGTATGAAGCCGATGATCTTGGTATCAGTTATCTTAATAAAGCCGGTTACGACACATTAGCATCATCAACGATGCTCTATTCGCTGGCGCAACAAACGTCACTAGACCTTCGTCGCGCGGGAAAAACCGGAAGCACATTGCCTGAATGGGCGAGCACTCACCCAGACCCTGCGAGTCGCGTAGTGAGAGCGGCGCAAAAAGCCACAACGATTGGCGGTAAAGGCCGCGTTCAAAATCGTGACGCGTTCATCGCCACTCTTGACGGCATGATGTATGATGATGACCCCAAACAGGGGGTTGTTGACGGACAAATATTTAAGCACCCAGACCTAAAACTGACATTCACTGCTCCGACCGGCTATGTTTTGAACAATGGCACTGCGGCGGTAACAGTGTCCGGGTCGGGTGGGCAGGCTCAATTCTCTGGTGGTGCTTACTCTGGTGACATGAATGCCTATGTTGGCAGCGTGTTTAAGGCGGTTGGCGGAACAGCAACGACGCTTAATTTTGGTTCTGTCTCGCGCACGACGATCAATGGTCTGCCTGTTGGGTATGCGTCAGCAACGACGGCAACTCAATCTGGTCAGGTGACAGTGACCGTCTATGCTTATGAATTTGCGAACAATTCCGCATTTCATATTTTGTCCATATCGCCAGCCGCAACCGCAAGCCCATTTGCATCGCTTGTCCAAAGCGTACGCCGTCTGACCGCGGATGAAGCCGCTGCTATTCGCCCCCGGAAAATTGACGTGATTACGGTGCGCTCAAACGATACGCTGAAAAGCGTTTCGGACCGTATGGCTTATAGTGATTTTAAGCTGGAGCGTTTTTTGGTGTTAAACGGTTTGAAAGCGAACGATGTTCTCAAGTCCGGCCAGAAAGTAAAAATTATTGTTTATGGCTGACATAAAAATGGGCGGCTAGTTTCCTAGCCGCCCATCCTAACTTCAGTAACTGAAATTTACTTCAGTTTGCCTGATACTTCATTGAACGTTGAGCCCAATTTCGAACCGAGGCTTGTCATTGCAGTGATAGCAGCAACGGCAATAAGAGCGGCAATCAGGCCGTATTCAATTGCAGTAGCGCCCTTGTTATTCTTGATCATTTTACGAACAAATTTCATTTCTGGTCTCCTTAAAAATATTCAGTGTTCAACTACCCGGTTGATTGATCTGTTTGATCAGCAACATTTTTAAATTACGCGGTGAAAGTTTCTAAAAGTTTAACGCGGTGTAACTTTTTATGATTTGAGCACATTTGTTGAAATGTTACCCCACATATTGATTGTTCCACTGGCAACGGTCGAAAGCGCTGCAAACATCGCCAACACAACCATCGCAATGATCAGGCCGTATTCAACAGCAGTTGCAGCTTTTTGATCGCGCATTATGCGACGTAATGTTCTAATCATGTTCGTTCCCCGGTCTCAACGTTCCCAAGTTGAGACGTTTACGATAAATCATTGAAGGTTAAGGAAGTCCTTATGCACCTATGAAAAATACTCTGTCAGGTGTGCGATTGATTGTTGCCGCTGCGTTGATCCGAACAGACGGGCTGATCCTCGTACAAAAGCGGCGTCCCGATAAAGCAATGCCAAATTTATGGGAATTCCCTGGCGGCAAGGTAGAGGCGGGAGAAACCCCAGAATTTGCTCTTATCCGCGAACTTCAGGAAGAATTGGGCATTGAGACAAAAAGGGATGATTTTAAGCCACTCTGCTTTGCGAGCGAAGCCAGCGCAGACAATCATATGATCCTGCTGCTTTATATTTGCCGAAAATGGCATGGGACTCCCACAGCGTTAGATGCAGTTGCTCTCCAATGGTGTAAGGTATCTGCCCTTTACAACTTGGAAATGCCCCCAGCGGACACTCCTTTTATACCAGCACTTGAGGCTTTGACGGGGCCTGATGGCCTCGTTTCACCAATTTCAGGTGCCCAGCCTGTTAGATAAAGCGGGGCGAATATCTCATGCACGCGCCCCGTCGTGTCTGCGTTCTCCATGAACAGTGACTTTGCCAATGATATGGTTTCTTTCATAAACGGAGCGGGTGTCCGCATGGCATTGTTCATTCCCATGGCCCGAAGGTCTGATACCAGGCGACCAAGGCTGCTATATTTGGCTGTGATTATGTCCTGATCTGCAACGGGCAAGAAGAAACCTGCGCGCGACAACAGATCTCCTGCAGCGCGAACATCAATTTGTGGATGGATATGCACGCCAACCCCGCGACCATTCGCCATTTCGGCCTCAGTGAGAGATTTGCGCAACATTGGGAGCGCCCCTGCGCCGGACAGGGCGCCAAGGAATAAGCCACCCGGTCGAAGTATGCGGCGCATCAAGATTAAAGCACCGGGCACATCGTTTACACTGTCCAATGTCCCGCAGCAGATAATGAGGTCAAAACAGTGATCCGCAAAGGGTATACGGTCTTCATCACAAACAAGGGCGACACCGCGTGGTTGGCCGTGGTGACACAGGATCGAAGAAATTCCGCGCTCATTCAGGCTATTTTGAATGCGTTTGCCGCACGCCCCGATAATCAATGCTTTTGAGAAATTGGGGCGGATCAGGTCAATTCTTTCACACAGTTCATCTGCCATAATCTCAAGGAGCCAGAGATCATGATTTCCACTGCTGTTGGCCCGATCAAAAAGATGTCGCCGTCTGCGTCTATCAAAAATTTCCTGAGTAATGGCCTTCAACATGTCGGTCTTGTGCACGGGCACCAATCGCGCGACAAGCAAAACAATGATGAATCTGCGGCGCTTATCCGAAATTTTAATTGCCTTTGCATTGCCACCGCGCTGTCCAAGTTGTGGTGAGATTGTGTCAGATGATCATAATTTTTGCGGAACATGCTGGGACTCAATGGAGTTTTTAACGCAATTAGGTTGTGTACAGTGCGGTGTGCCAATGGAACAAACAGGGTTATCCTGCGGTCCGTGTCTTGCATCCCCACCAATCCATGACGGGGTCATGGCGGCAGTGATCTATGGAACAGCTGCTAAATCAATCATCCTGAAATTCAAATATGGCACCAAGCCAGGGTTGGCGCGGACCATTGCGAAATATCTTTTACGCCACGCCGCACGCTATCCAGATGCAATTTTGGTACCTGTTCCATTGCACCGATGGCGCATATGGTCACGCGGCTATAATCAATCGGCAATGATCGCGCGAGAAATTGCTATTTTGCAAAAAAGAGAGATCATCCCTGATTTGCTTATAAGAGCGAAAAAAACGCCTGTGCTGCGCGGCTTGAGGCGAAAAGAGCGTGAAACTGCTGTTAGAAATGCATTCATCGTAAATCAAAAGCACCGTGATGATCTAAGCGGAAAATCCATAATTCTTGTTGATGATGTCTACACGAGCGGTGCAACTACCAATGCGTGTGCACGTGCCCTTAAAAATGCAGGTGCGGCAAAAGTCCATATCCTGTGCTGGGCCCGCGTTCTGGATGAAAACACGATCGATCATTGACAAGTCCGACAGTGGATCACACCTGTAAATGATGAAAGGATGTCTTGATGGCCAAGGTTGAAATTTACACCAAATTCCTCTGTCCCTATTGCGCACGTGCGATTGCGCTGTTGAAATCCAAAGGCGCAGCGTTTGATGAAATTGACATTACGATGGATGCACAAAAACGCGCTGAAATGATTGGGCGCGCGCCAGGGCGGACAACTGTGCCGCAGGTCTTTATCGACGGTCAGCATATTGGTGGTTCTGATGATCTTGCGGCGCTTAATCAAAAGGGCGGACTTGATCCGTTATTGGCCATCTAATTGTGAAAATTGCTGTGCTCCAAATGCGCAGCGGGATTGATCCTGCGCAGAATATTACCGCTTTGGTCAACGGTATCATTATTGCAGTAAAAAGCGGAGCGAGCATGATTTTTACGCCTGAAATGTCAGGCTTGCTCGATTCAAATCGCCAAAGGGCGCGGCGTCATTACCATGATGAGGCGCAAGATCCTGTCCTCGCAGCCATCTGCGCTGCTGCTAAAGACCATAAGGTTTGGGTTCACCTTGGCTCGCTTGCACTGCGGAGTGATCACGCAGATGATCATTTGATAAATCGTGGATTTGTGATTGATGATTGCGGTCGTATTCGCGCAAGATATGATAAATTGCATCTGTTCGATGTTGATTTACCTACCGGAGAAAGCTGGCGCGAATCTGCGGCCTTTAAGGCTGGGAACGCGACAATTGTTGTTGATACCCCGATTGGCCCAATGGGCATGGCGATTTGCTATGATCTCCGTTTTCCTGCCCTTTTCTGCGCGCAATCAGATGCTGGTGCTAAAATACTGACCGTGCCAAGTTCTTTCACGGTGTCAACGGGGACAGCGCATTGGCATATCCTATTGCGTGCGCGCGCAATTGAAAATGCATGTTGGGTGATAGCAGCTGCGCAGTCTGGGACGCATGAAGATGGGCGATCAACATACGGTCATTCGCTGGTCATCAATCCATGGGGGGAGGTTGTGCTGGATATGGAGGCAGGGGAGGGCGTTGGTTTTGCTACACTCAAACTGACAGAGGTAGACGTCGTGCGCGGACGTATCCCGGTTCTCAAACATCGCCGTCTCATTCCCAGGGTGACAGCGTTTCAATGATTGTGTTTGATTTACAATGTGCGGCACATAACCATGTGTTTGAAGCGTGGTTTGCGGGGTCAGATGCTTTTGCAAAGCAGCGCAGAAAGGGCCAAATATCCTGCCCATTTTGCGGTGACACCGATATTGAAAAAGCCATCATGGCGCCGCGCATTGCCGCGAAAGGCAATCGCACTTTGATGCCCGCTGCAGCGGATGTCGCGACACGGGTTGAACCAACCGCGCAGGAGGCAAAGGTGCTTCTGGCGCATATGGTAAAGGCACAGGCGGCGTTACTGGAAAAGTCAGAATGGGTTGGCCGCGATTTTAGTAATCAGGCGCGTGCGATGGATGCGGGCGAAATTGCCAAAGGGGCCATCCACGGTGAAACATCGCCTCAGGAAGCAAAGGCGCTTATCGAAGATGGTATATCGGTGTTGCCGTTACCTTTTCCTGTGGTGCCGCCGACAAAGCTCAATTGACCCGCTGCCTTTCGCGACCTAATCACAGTATCGCGCACCCGTAGCTCAGCAGGATAGAGCATCAGATTCCTAATCTGGGGGCCATGGGTTCGAATCCCGTCGGGTGCACCATTTTCGAACAAAGCAGGGAACCGCGCCTCTAGCCCTCGCTAGGCTGTAAGAGCCTGAAGCCGGTTGCTCTTTGATCCATGATCCGAACTTCGCCGGTATCCGCCGTCTTCTATCCTCATCTTGGCATAGTCAATCCACTGGACCGCCTCTGCCTCAAAACGTGATCTTAAAGCGCATGGGGTGCAGAATTTGTGCATTCAAATAAAAGCGATTGCAGTTTAGATTATTTGAACGTATATTTAATCTAATGCCGCTCACGAGGCAGCTGCAATAAAAAAAGATCGGGAGTAGGATATGGAAAAGAATTCGAAACGGGGCCGTTCCATGGTGAAGGAAATGGCGATGCTGCTGTCTTCAACGGCATGGCTTGTCTCTCCCGCACAGGCGCAGCAGGTCGTAGCAGACGATATTGCTCAGGCAGAAAACGTCGGCAACGAAATTGTCGTGACGGCGCGTCGACGTTCCGAATCGCTACAAAATGTACCAGCAACGATTACCGCTTTCGCCGAATCTGAAATTAAAACGGCAAACATTACGCGACCCGGCGATTTCATTGCCTTGACCCCTGGTGTGTCACAGGTTCAAACAGTTGAAATTGGTGATTTTCAGGTTAATATTCGTGGCATAAATTCAGGTCGAGACACAGAAAGCAGCGTTGCGCTCATCGTTGATGGGGTACTGGTTACCAATCCCAACGCGCTCAATCAGGAACTCGATAATATATCTCAGATCGAAGTGCTTAAAGGTCCGCAAGGCGCGCTTTATGGGCGCAATGCGCTGGCTGGGGCGATCATCCTGACAACGCGCAAGCCTCATGATTATCTTGAAGGATTTGTAAAAGGCGGGATCGGTAAATATGGACTATGGTCTTTAAGCGGCGGCATTAGTGGTCCGTTAGCCCCAGGCATCAAGGCCTCAATTAACGCATATCACAGGCAGGAAGATGGCTCTTTCGTTAACAGTTTTCGCGGCTGTAACAACTGTGAGAACTTTATGAACGAAACCGGCATCACGGGGCGGCTGTTGATTGATGCAGGTTCAGGCATCGACCTTGATTTGAAGGCGCGTTATTCAAAGGTGAAGGCGGGCGGGGTTACTTTCAACGCTTCGCTTGCGCTAACGGACGCTGCAACTTTTTTGAATGTTCCGAGTTTTTTCGAGGACCCCAACGCGCATAAGTTTATCTATCTCAATCGTAATGACACGGATAATCGGCAGGAAAGCCTAAACCTTTCCGGTAAAGCAAATTTCGATGTTGGGTCAACTGAACTGACAATCGCCGCGACATATAATGATGTCAAAAATAATTTCATTTCTCCCGGCGTTAGCAACGCATTTGGTATCTACAATGCAAACCCAGTCTGTCAGGCTGAGTATAACACCGCTGTGGCTTCGGTTCAGGCAAACCCGAATAGCCCGTACGCTGTTCCGGCACCATTTTTCTATGTTCCTGGGAATATCGGCGCATCATTTTTGCCCCCGTATCCGCCAATCTCATGTGGTGGTAATCAATACCAACAGCGCGACCAGAAAGATTGGTCAGTCGAAGCACGTCTGACTTCATCGGGCAACGGACCTCTTCGCTGGATGCTGGGCGCATATTATGCAAACATCAAACGCCACTTGGTCGTGGCCTATAGCGGTGACCTGGCCACAGGAAATCTGGTAAAGGGTTTCGCGCCCAGCACCGCCAGAAATCCAACTGATTTGCTGTATGATGATAATCTCTACAGCAAGGTTTATGCCGGTTTTGCAAACGTCTCTTATGATGTCAGCAGCAAGCTGGAACTTGCCTTTGCCGCGCGGTACGATATCGAAGATCGCCGAGTATCGAACAATGTACCGAAAATATCTCCGCAAACGCCGGGATTTGGTTCGTTCGGGGTTCCCGTTTGCCCTAATGGGCCAAGCAATTGCAGTTACTATATCAATCCGTTTTATAACGCCAATCCAGGCTTGAGCGCTATTCCAGGTCGCTCCAAATCCTTCGACCAACTTCAACCTAAGGCCACGTTTACATGGAAGCCCAACAGGGGGCTGACTGTCTTTGGCTCTTATGGATATGGCTTCCGGAGCGGAGGGTTCAACTCGTCAGGTACAACCGCGACATTGCAACAATTCTTCGGAAATCTAACGTTGCCGGGAGGGGTACCTAACCTCAACGCGCTATCTGATGATTTCAAAAAGGAAGTTTCTAAGGCTGCCGAACTTGGCTTCAAGGCAAAACTATTTGACAATTCGCTGACCATAAACGCGGCAATCTTCCACACAGTCGATATCAATGGCCAGGACTTTAGCTTTTTTGCTGGCCCGTTCGGCTCATTGCGGGTCGTTACAAATATAGATAAAGCGATCTTGCAAGGTGTTGAGGCAGAGTTCCGCTGGAAACCGACCACGCCGCTGACAATTTTTGGTGGTATCGGCTTTACTGATTCCGAGATTAAGGCCTACTCTACGCGGCCATATACTGTCGGGAACAAAGTGCCCTATGTTCCGGAATACAATGCCAACCTCGGCGCTGAAATCCGCTTGCCGATCAACGGCAATGTTGATTTTGTCGCACGCGCTGATGAAGCCCTTGTTGGCAAGACGTGGTTCTCGCCAGTTCAAAATACTGTCTTGCCAAACTTCTTCACTGCATTTGGTTTTGGTCGCGGCGATTTTTCCAAACAATATCGTAAACCCTATGCGACAACCAATATGAGTGTTGGTCTACAAGCGGGAAAATGGGATGTCAGCATTTGGGCAACTAATTTCTTTGACCAGAAATATGTCGCTGAGATCATTCCAGCCCCCGAATTTGGCGGCGCGTTTATTCATGATTCATATGGCCGCACCTTTGGTATCAAGGCTGGGATAAGGTTTGGTGGGAATTAAATTTCGCATCACGATAAGATAGAGGTGTGAACGCCGCATATTGTCTTCGTAATAAAGACAATATGCGGCGCTCTCTTTTCAATTGCTGTTGCGGTACGTCAGAATCACTGCACAATTCAGAGCCATTCGCGCAACGTTTTCTTGTCGATCTTGCCGTATGCGCTTTTGGGAATATCCAAAACGAAATAATAGTATTTTGGGCGTTTGAATCGCGCCAATCCCAAAAGGCAATGTGTATCAAGTAACTCGCGCGCGATCGTTTCTCCCGCTTTTGCAACGATGAAGGCAGCGACTTCCTCACCCCATTCTTCTGACGGTTTTCCGATCACAGCGACTTCGTCAACCATAGGATGCTGGATCAAAATATCCTCAACCTCGCGGCTGTAGATGTTGGTTCCACCTGAAATGATCACATCTTTTGCTCGGTCGGTGAGGTGGAGATTGCCGTCATCATCGAAATAGCCAATATCCCCAGTATAGAGCCAACCATCGATTATGGCACTTGCGGTTGCTTCTGGGGATTTCCAGTAACCAGCCATGAGCAACCCACTTTTGACCAGTATTTCGCCGACTTGATGAGGCTCATTCGATCCGTCGATACGCACTTCGACGCTTGAAAATGGCTGCCCGACTGACGTCAGCATGCGATCACTCCGTTCATCATCGGGCAGCAAAAATGCATTCATCTGAAGACGCGAAATGGTCATTGGGCATTCGCCCTGACCATAGATTTGCGCCAGCCGTGGGCCAAAGAATGTGCGCGCCCGTTTGGCAGTATCCAGTAACATTGAACCACCACCATAAACGATGAGCTTCAGGCCAGACAATAACGCCTTGGCGTCCCCTTGCCGTTCTGGTTTGGAAAAAAACTTAAGCATTCGGTGCACCATTGTCGGCGCGGCGAAGAAAGCTACTCCTTGCTGAGTTCCGCAAATATAGGCAATTTCCGCTTCGTCGAAACCACCACTTTCAGGAATAATCTGCCGCGCACCCCGCATTACATAAGGGATCATATACATTCCCGAACCATGAGACATAGGCGCGGCGTGAAGAATGCCGTCGCTGCTGCGCACATTGTCGACTTCAGCCAGATAACTCTCAGCCATCATCGTCAAATTGCGGTGGGTTAACATCGCACCTTTGGGCTTACCCGTCGTCCCGCTTGTAAAAAACAGCCACGCAAGATCGTCGGCCTTTCGCTCCGCCATTGGCATTTCATCTAGCCGCGCCGCAGCCTCCTCAACAAGTGGATCTTCGATTACGAAAAGTGGAACAGGCTGAGTGTTTTGTTTCACCGCGTCCGCACCCGTTTGCTGGTGGCGTTGATCAACCAACACCGCAATCGGTGCTGCATCTTGCAAAATAATCGCAAGTTCACTGGCGTGGAGCTTGGCATTAACAGGAACGATCACGCCGCCAGCCCATAAAATGGCGAAGAAATATTCAACATAGGCTGGGCTGTTTCCCATGAATACAACAACCCTCTCTCCTGGCATAAGACCTTGGCCGACGAGCCAACTTGCCCGCCGCATTACACGTTCAGCCAGTTGGGCATGGCTGAAGACATGGTGGTTCCCAAGCTGGATCGCCGAGTCATGCGGATTTTTAGTTTTGTTTCTCAAAATCCATCTCGAAATATTCATTGTTTTAGGGCCTTTCGCGATTTCAGCCGTCACAATTATGAAGCTTCGAATCGTATTGACATTAAATGAACGTTCAATATATCTAAATAGTCATCTGAAGGAAGCACTCGGGCAATTCAGCCGGAATAAAGTTGGGAACGCATCGTATGGCTTATAGAACGAACCGCATTGTAACCGGGCACAATGACCAAGGAAAATCGATCATCCAATTTGCAGATCAGGCAAAGAATATCACCGAGATTGCATCTTGGCCGGGCCTCTTTGTTACTGAATTATGGGTGACGGGCGAAATGCCAATCGACAACTCAGGAAATGGAGATAGCTCACTACGTCCAATGCAGCATGATCCTGTCGCAAACGGCACCATTTTCCGTTTGGTTGAAATTCCTCCTGAATCCAAAACCAGTTTCGACCCGAAGGGTATTTTTTCAGAACTGGGCAGTTCCAACAAACCAAGCGCTGACGATAGCGCGCGCCATCCGACAATGCACAAGACAAATTCGGTCGACTATCTAATCGTCCTGACGGGCGAGATGACCATGGCGATGGAGGAGGGCGAAATTGATTTGAAGCCCGGCGATTGCATCGTTCAACGTGGTACCAACCATGCGTGGATCAACAAGGGTGAAGTACCATGCACTATCGCTGCGATCTTGATTGATGCCGTTCCTGCTCCCTGAATAATAGTTTTTGCGCGTTTGACGGAACAAATGATAGGATAATGATGTGCGATTGGTAACGGTAGATTCAATAGATAGCGGCCGTCAGTGGATTGGAGCAATTCGAGTTGACGGGCACTATGTCGATCTGCAAGCAGGTGCGCAGGCACTGTTCGGCGGTAAATGGCACGAAGAACTCTCTTCAATGTTGGCTCTGATCGAGGCTGGGGATGGTGCGCTCCAAGCGGCTCGTGATGTATTGGATGCTGCTGAAACAAGGGCATATGACGGCTGGGGTGCAGTGCAAACATCTTCGGTGCGGTTGCGAACGCCTATTCCCAACCCGCCACAAATCCGCGATTGCCTGATGTTTGAAGACCATCTCGTCAATGCTTATGCGAAACTGCGCCAGACGCGCGCATCACTTGAACCTGATCCAGTGTTGGCACTGGCGGAATATGATGCAGCTGGGCTCTATAAAGTCCCAGAAATTTGGTATGAGCTGCCGCTTTATTATAAGGCGAACAGATTTTCGGTTATTGGCGGTGAAGAGGATATCATCTGGCCCGACTATACTGAAAATCTCGATTTCGAGCTGGAATATGGCGCATTTCTAAAATGCGCTACCAAGGATGTCACACCTGAGCAGGCAGAAAGGAATATCTTTGGCTATTCCATCTTCAATGATGTTAGCGCACGCGACATCCAATCGCGCGAAATGCAGGGAATGCTGGGTCCGGCAAAAGGCAAAGATTTTGACACCGGAAATATCATTGGCCCCTGTATCGTTACCGCAGACGCTGTGGATACAGCCAACATGATGATGCGCGTTCGGGTGAATGGCAAAGAATGGGCCAGTGGCAATAGTGGCAGCGCCAGATGGAAATTTGGTGAGGTTATTTCCTATATGTCAAAAAGCGAAACTCTGGTTCCAGGCGAGTTTATCGGATCTGGCACTGTCGGCGGCGGTTGCGGGCTTGAATATGGTGAACTGCTTAAGCCCGGAGATGTGATCGAACTCGAGGTGGAGGGCATTGGTATACTGCGCAATCGCGTTACACGGCCGACCCGCCCCAATTAGGTAGCTCACTGTTGTAAGTGCATATGCTTATGAAAGCAGCGTTCCAATACAGCAGCAAATTTTAAGATAATGTTCAGTTGTATCAGGAGAGTGAAATGTCGGACGCCCCTTTATTCTGCAAATCGGACGCCCCTTACGATGCGATTGTTGTGGGTGCAGGCGCAAGCGGACTTTATGCGCTCTACCACCTGCGTAAGCAGGGCTATAATGCCATGATTATCGAAGCTGGAGGCGGAGTCTCTGGCACCTGGTACTGGAATCGTTATCCGGGATTGCGTGTCGACATTGAAAGTGTCGAATATAGCTATGCATTTGATGATGACTTGCAGCAGGAATGGGAATGGACAGAACGTTATGCTGCTCAGGATGAGTTGGAGCGTTACTTTAACCATGTTGCAGACCGCTTTGACCTACGCAAAGACATATTGTTAAACAGTCGCGTTGAACAAGCTGCGTTTAATGCAGCTACAAATCAATGGGTCTTCAAAACCAGCCAAGGTGATGAATATAATGCAACCTTTGCTATTATGGCGACGGGCTTGCTTTCAGCGCCAAACCAACCCAAATTTGCAGGTCTAGAGGACTTTAAAGGGCTGCACGCGCACACAGCCAAGTGGCCAGAAAAAGGCATCGATTTCAAAGGTAAGAAGGTCGCGGTCATCGGCACAGGTTCATCAGGGATACAAGTCATCCCTGTTATAGCCAAAGAGGCAGCGCATCTTACGGTATTTCAGCGTACGGCCTCATTCGCCGTGCCGCTCAACAATTGCCCGATGCCGCAGGATTATTTTACAGACGTCAAGGCAAACTATAAAACTTGGCGAGAGCGTGAAAAATATGGCAGCTTTGGTGGCTGGGCTTCGGTCAATTTCAAACTGATCGACCAAGTGCATGACTTCGCCATGGACAAGACACCCGAAGAACGTGAAGCGATGTATGAAGATCGTTGGCAATCTGGTGGCTTGGCCTTCTACAATGTTTATCCCGACATTTTTGCAAACAAAGAGGCCAACGATACGCTCGCCGAATTCATGCGGCGCAAGTTGAGCGAAAGGATTAATAACCCTGCGCTGGAAGAAAAACTTATCCCAACCGGCTATCCGGTACTAACCCGCAGGCTCTGTGGTGAAACTGATTATTATGAAGCCTATCAGCGCGATAATGTTAAGCTGCTTGATAGCAAGGCAGACCCAATCGAACGCTTCACAGAAACCGGCCTCGAAACCGCGAACAACAGTTATGAATTCGACATTATCATATCTGCCACAGGCTATGACGCGATGTCAGGAGCACTCATGCGGATGGATATTAGAGGCAAGGATGGTGAAACTTTGAAAGATCATTGGTCGCAAGGGGACATTCGTACAGCATTTGGCATGATGGCAGCAGGTTTCCCTAACATGTTCTATATCTCAGGGCCTGGAAGTCCTGCACCTTTCTATCAGCCAATGCTATTTTGCGAAGACCAGATGAACTGGATCACTGACGCATTGGCCTATTTGAAGGATCATGGGAACACGAAAATGGAACCAACAAAGGTTATGGAGGATATATGGATAGAAGAGTGCGATCGCGCTCTAAAATCCACACTTTTCCTCGAAACGCCAAGTTGGTACGTTGGGGGAAATATAAAGGACAAACCTTCACGCGGTTTAATCTATTTTGCAGGGATACACCCCTATCGTAAATATCTGCAAGACTGTGTTTCCAATGGTTATTCAGGATTTAGCCTAACGTAACCGTTAAAGTTTCCTTACACTTTTTCTCGCTTCGTTATTCATTGTCCTTAGATTATACGTTTATTGAAACAATGACATGCGAAGCGCGAAAAAAAAGGATATCAGGTTTTGTCGACTACGAATGAAAAAAAGCAGCCAGTACCGCGCGTCCGCAAGGATGGTGCGGCGACACGCATGGCAATCTTACTGGCGGCTGAAAAGCTTTTTTCCCATTTTGGATTTGACGGCGTTTCTATCCGCGACATTACCAAGGATTCTAACGTTGATCTTGCTTTGGTGAACTATCATTTTAAGTCGAAAGAAAATTTGTTTCACGAAGTACTGGCGATGCGCGTCGACGATATGAACGAAAAGCGAATGGCGCTGATTGAAAGCGTTGAAATCAAAGAATCCAGTCGCGAAACGCTCATCGATCTATTCGATGCATTTTGCAAACCATTCAGCGATGGGCCTAAAGCGAAATCCCACGACCTTGAAAACTATCGAAGGCTCGTCGGGCTGGTCTCAAATTCTCGGCGATGGCAAACGGAGATATTTCAGAAACATTATGATCCAATCGTGGATTTCCTTGTTCAAAAAATATCTGAAATCCTTCCAAAATCTGAAAAATCTCATATTTACTGGTCTGTCAGCTTTTTCTTAGGGTCTCTTGCCAATGCCTATGCAGACACGCGCCGAGTTGACCGTCTGTCAGGAGGCTTGTGTAATTCTTCCAACCTTGAATCATTGAAGAAAAATTTGATCTTATATTCGGTAGGCGGACTGATTGCTCTAAGCCAGAGTCTCTCTGATTTAGATTGAGGTATTTGGCCACCTCAGAATTTATACAGACATTGCTAGGGTCAGAAACTTTTCCCGTGAACGGCAAACTGTCACTGATGGTCTAAATATAAGGTTTGAGAGGAAGGAGATTGGTTAACGAAGGTCTCAATATTCATTATGATCTCAGCAACAAAAAACCCCGACATGCTGACATGCCGGGGTTTCCAGTGATGATCTGCTTAAATAATTAGAATTTGGTGCGGACAGTTACACCGTAAGTCCGTGGCTCTTGCAAAAATGCACCGCGCGATATGCCAGCGCCATTGGCACCAAGTGCGCCTGGCAGGAACGTACCGCCACGAAGCGGAACGTTGAACGTGACATTCCGCGTTGTTTCGTTGGTGATATTGTTGCCCCAGAACTCAATACGCCAGCCACCATTCTGGCTGCCAATCCCCGCACGGAGGTTGATTTTGGCATTGCCATCTTGAATATCAAAAGGATTTTTGACTGTGCTGACGGTGTTGCCAGCAATAATGACAGCCTGTGTTGACGTGCGGCGATCCGATTCCATCCGGATTGAACCGTTAAGACCGAATGTCAGATTGTCACCAACGTCTTGGTCAAAATTAAATCCAGCGATAACAACATGTTTAGGCGCATTGGTTAAAGTGTTTCCGCAGAGTGACCGCACCGCAATATTCGCTGTTGCAGGCGCACAATCGGCTGGGTACCGTGCATTGGTGTATGTGTATGCGCCGTTGAAGGAGAATTCTCGCGACAAGCGAGCGTTCAATTCAAGCTCAGCACCTGTTGCCTTGGCTTTATCCACATTGAATGTCACAAACTGAACACCCGTGAATTCCAAAACCTGAAAATCAGTCAAATCTTGATGGAAAAGGGCAAAGTTAGCGGTCAGAGAATTGCTGAGGAGTTTGGTCTTAAGACCGAATTCATAAGCATTTACCTTTTCAGATTTAAACCGCGGATCTGCGCCGCTTGCAGCAGCAGTTGGATCAAGGTTAAACCCACCTGATTTATAGCCATGTGAGTAGCTAAGATAGGTGTTGATGTTTGGTGCAGGTTCCCAAGTCAGCTTCCCTGTGTAGATAAGCTCATTATCCTTAAATACACGGTTAAATTCCTGTGGCGTTGGCGCGCCGGGGATGCCAGCCTGCACTGCAAATGGGAAGCAAGTGAGGCCTATTGCCAGAGGTTGGAAACCATTGAGTGGTCCGCCCGTCTGCAGCGCAGGATTGGTAAGCACTCCTATGCATGCTGGCGAATTGGCGGCAATTTGGTCAAAGGCTCCGGTTTTTTTGTCGTTCGAATAACGAAGTCCAAAATTGACGCCGAACGTGTCGGAGAGTTTGAATGTATTGTTGGTGAATAATGACCAGTTTGTTGCTTTCTGAGAGAAAGCGTTGCTGGCAAAATTTCCATTTGCACTAATGCCTTGAGCAAGCGTTTGGGCCGGTACGGGGCCAAGTGCGAGAGGGTTAAAGCCAAAGGCAGGATTGCCCGCGATGAAAGGGAAGAAATTGGCACTGATGTAGCGCTGATAATCTGGCCCCAATGTTAACGTACCAAGTTCGTTGATCCGTTCATCAGAATAATAACCACCAACAAGATATTGGAAACGATCATCCATTGCTGCGCCGGATAAGCGCAGTTCTTGCGTGAATGTTTTGATTTTTGTGAAGCTTTCCAGTGCGCTTACAGCTGCTGTAGTACCCGTATTTGATGTTGAAAACACGTTCAAATTGACGAAATCCGTTTCCTGAACTGATGCCGCCCGTGAGTTGCGATACCCTGTAATAGAAACAA
The DNA here is from genome assembly GCA_043760405.1 of Sphingomonadales bacterium. Lineage (GTDB taxonomy): Bacteria > Pseudomonadota > Alphaproteobacteria > Sphingomonadales > Sphingomonadaceae > Aquisediminimonas. Next base: position 17,290 of record JAYUPB010000079.1, on the reverse strand, counting down.
GATCAGCATTTCCCAATGTCCAATCGACCTGTGCAGAAACGCCCCACTGTTTGATGCGATCACGGAATTGTTGACCATTGGTCGTGCGGCTATTGTAGGCGCTTAACCCGGAAGCGGGTGCACCACCATTTGCGGGCAATCCGTAAACAGCATAGGCACCAGCAGCGACCAAGCTTGTTTCTTGAAGGATGACTGCGTCGCAGCATTTTTCATTTGATTTCTGATAATCAGCAATCAAACGCACACGCAAATCTGCGCTTGGTTCCCATGCCAATTGGCCCCGAACAATGAAGCGATTGCGATTGTTGCTTTCAGCACCTGTTGTGCTTGTCTGGAAACCGTCTTGCTTACGGTAAGCTCCTGACAGGCGGACGGCCAAAACCCCATCAACCAACGGGGCAGAAATACCGCCTTGCAGGTTAACAAGGTTGTAGTTCCCATAAGTACCGTTTGCGAAGCCTTCAAATTTGTTCAAATTCGGCTTTTGAGTTTTAATATTTAGCGCGCCAGCAGATGTGTTGCGTCCAAACAGCGTACCTTGTGGTCCGCGCAGAAGCTCAACCTGTTGAACATCCAGCAAATCGCCAAGTGCAATGCCGGGGCGGCTCAAATAAACGCCATCCAAGAAAATGCCGACGGCGCTTTCAAGACCTGTATTGTTCCCAGTCGTCCCGACGCCGCGCACACGAAGGGTGGTACCACCGCTTTCGGTCTGCGTGCTGTTCAGGTTGAAACTGGCTGACACATTATCCAGCGAACGAATGTCACGAACCCCAGCTTTTTCAAGGGATTCGGTGTTAAACGCGGTCACAGCGATTGGAACGTCCTGCAAATTTTCATTGCGCAACGTTGCCGTAACAATGATTTCGCCTGATTCTGTGGATGAATCATCCGCCTGAGGCGCTTCCTGCGCATAGGCAGGAATTGCAGCAAACAGGGCGAGTGCGGTGGCGCTCAACAAGTCAATTTTCTTCATGATTTCTCTCTCCCAAAAAAACAGCCTATTGCGGCTTTTGATGCTTTTACACCTGTCAAGTATGAGATTGCGACTAGTTCATCACGACGTCAATGGCTGAAATTGCGTTGAAATGGTAATTTTATAAGGGTTTTTAATTGATACTTATTCAAAAGTTACGTTGACGTAGCGTCATCGTGGGATATTTCGAAAATTGTTGCATTTTTGCATCAGAGTAACGCGATAAGTACTGGTATCGCGGCTTATGAACCCCTATTGTATTATCATGGCTGATTTTGACATCACACCGGTATCTGAAGACGGTAAAATTTATGTTCCAGATGACGTTGCGGAGGCTGTGCGGACGTTAATCCGCTGGGCAGGTGACGATCCCACACGCGAAGGACTTGTGGACACGCCAAAGCGGGTCGCCCGTGCGTGGCGTGAATATTGTCAGGGGTATGAGGATGATCCAGGGCTTTATTTGGCACGGACTTTTGAAGAGGTGGGCGGTTATCAAAACCTCGTTCTTTTGAAGGACATTCCGTTTCAGTCGCACTGCGAACATCATATGGCCCCCATTCTTGGTAAGGCACATATCGCTTATATGCCACAGGATCGTGTTGTTGGAATCTCAAAACTCGCGCGAGTGCTCAATGGTTATGCACGGCGCTTACAGGTTCAAGAGCGGCTTACGGCTCAGGTTGCGCAATGCGTTTGGGAGCATCTTAAACCGCACGGTGTTGCTGTCGTGATTGAAGCCAGTCATGGCTGCATGACGTCACGCGGCGTGCGGACGCCGGGCGTCGGGATGACAACGTCACATCTGCTCGGTTGTTTCATGGATGATCACCGCAGCCGCAAGGAAGTCCTCAGCCTGATGGGCTATTGATTTTTTCAAAGATCAAATGAAACACCCTACGCCAACGGCAAATCGCGACCATAGTTGATCGTGCTGGTTTGCCGCCGCATATAGGCTTTCCAACTGTCAGAACCAGATTCGCGCCCGCCGCCGGTTTCTTTTTCTCCACCAAAGGCCCCCCCAATTTCTGCGCCTGACGTGCCGATGTTGATGTTAGCGATACCGCAATCGCTGCCTTGGGCAGAAAGGAATAATTCCGCCTCGCGCAGATCATTGGTGAAAATGCTCGATGATAATCCCTGGACGACCGCGTTTTGCAGCGCGATGGCATCCATCAGATCATCATAAGGAAAGATATAAAGGATCGGCGCAAATGTCTCTATTAGGACGGGGCCGGTGTGCTCAGGCAAAGCAACAATGGCGGGGGTTATATAAACTCCGTCACGGTTCAGACGTTCACCACCAACCACTAAAGCGTCGGCGACCTTTGCCGAATTTAGCGCCTGTTTCATTGCTAAAAAGGCATCTTCATCGATCAGCGGCCCCATTAAATGTTCTGGATCACGCGGATCTCCAATTTGGATCGAAGCAGCGACCGCCATCAGGCTGCTTGTAAAAGTATCATAAATCGAACGCTGAACGAACAGACGGCGCAAACTTGTGCAACGCTGTCCTGTCGTTCCCATAAATCCGAACGCACAGGCGCGCAGAGCCAAATCCATATCGGCGCTGGGTGCGATGATTGTCGCATTATTCCCTCCCAGTTCAAGGAGTGATCGGCCAAATCGCTTTGCCACGCGTTCGCCAACGATCCGTCCCATCCGCGTGCTACCCGTGGCAGATACGAGACGGATCAGCGGGTGATCAACGAGGATCGCGCCGACATCAGGGCCACCGATGACGCACTGGGCAAGACCTTCAGGCGCGTCATCACCAAAACCCTTCGCCACACGGTCAAAAATATTTTGAACCGCAATTGCCGTAAGGGGGGTTTTCTCTGATGGTTTCCAAATGACGGGATTGCCACAAACAAGCGCAAGTGTGGCGTTCCACGCCCACACGGCAACAGGGAAATTGAACGCGGTGATGATAGCGACAGGCCCCAAAGGATGCCATGTTTCCATCATGCGGTGACCGGGACGTTCACTGGCGATAGTAAGACCATAGAGCTGACGCGATAATCCGACTGCGAAATCGCAAATATCGATCATTTCTTGCACCTCGCCCAAGCCTTCGGACAGCGGTTTTCCGCATTCTATTGTGACGAGACGGCCAAGCGCATCTTTGTGCTCACGCAGCGCATTACCAAATAACCGAATCAATTCGCCGCGACGCGGGGCAGGGACCATGCGCCATGCTTCAAATGCATGGCCAGACCGTTCAATGGCTTCTGTGGTGTTCGTTGATGCGGCGATATTGCCGATCAAATCACCGTCAATCGGCGAATAGACGTTTATATCGCCGCCGACATATTGCGATGGCATGACGCCGAGCTGTGTTAGGAGGCACGGGGTTTCGGCACTGGTTCTAGGTAAGATCATCTGATGTCTTTAGGGCAAACGTAACCAACAAAAAAGGCCGACCCTTTTGCTAAGGATCGACCTTTTTAGACCAGTTTCAACCCAAAGAATTAAGCTTCGTCAGAAGCCTCATCTGCAGCGGCGGCGACAGGCATCGCTTCAGCTTCCGGTTCGTCACCAGCAATGATGCCGGGTTCTGCGTTGGGATCAAAATCTTCGGTGAAGCCAGCAGTGTCTTTTTCAAACATCGTAGCCATGACGTCGACGCCCTGCGATTGCAGATCGGCTTCTTCTGGTGAACGGGCAACGTTGATTTTGACTGTGATCACGACTTCAGCGTGGAGGGCAACCTTAACGGTATAAACACCAATAGCTTTGATCGGTTTGTCGAGAACAACTTGCTGTTTTGTAACTTTCTTACCGTCAGCTTCCAAAGCTTCGACAATGTCACGCGCGGCCACTGAACCATAAAGCTGGCCTGTGTTGGATGCCTGACGGATCAGAGTCACCGATGTGCCGTCAATCGTTTTTGAAGCCAGTTCGGCTTCGCCACGACGGGCGTCATTATCAGCAACAATCTGCGCTTTGCTGGCTTCAAAAACCTTGCGGTTGGCAGCATTGCTCCGCAGCGCTTTCTTGCGCGGCAGCAGGAAATTGCGAGCAAAGCCGTTTTTCACAGTGACAACGTCACCAATGGAACCAAGCTTTTCAACGCGTTCGAGCAGGATAACTTCCATGTCTCAGCGCTCCTTATTTAACGATGTAGGGAAGCAGCCCGATGTGACGGGCACGCTTAATGGCTTGCGCAAGTTCGCGCTGTTTCTTGGCAGAAACAGCGGTAATGCGCGACGGAACAATCTTGCCGCGTTCAGAGACAAATCCCTGAAGCAACCGGACGTCCTTGAAATCAATCTTTGGCGCATCCTTTGCAGCGAAGGGGCAGCTTTTGCGGCGACGGAAAAATGGGCGTGCCATGGTTATTCTCCCATTCCATAATCATCGTCGCGACGCGGACGATCTTCGCGGTCACGACGTGGACGGTCTCCGCGGTCGCCGCGATCACCACGGTCGCTGCGCTCACTCCGGTCGCTTTTACGCATCATTGCCGAAGGACCTTCTTCATGCGCATCAACCTTGATGGTCATATAGCGGATGATGTCTTCGTTAATTTGCGTCTGACGCTCAAGTTCAGCAACCACATTATTGGGAGCCGTAAATTCGAGCATGACATAATGGGCTTTACGGTTTTTCGCGATCTTGTAGGCGAGCGTGCGCAGGCCCCAGGATTCAGTCTTCACAACCTTACCGCCATTGGATTGGACAATATCTGTGGCTGTCGCTGCCAGCACGTCAACTTGGGCTTGTGCCAAATCCTGACGCGCAAGAAAAATATGCTCATATAGAGCCATATTACTCACCTTTTTTCCTACCGATCGCTGACGCCGCACCATGCAGACGCCCCTCCGGCCTTAGTTTCCCACAATAGTGGAGGCAGGCCTTTGACCGAGTTTTATTCGAAAAGCAAGAGCGGCTTGCACTTGGCCTCACGACTTTCTAACCGGAGATAGAATTTGAAGGGGTCAAAATGCGCGCATTTATATTTCCAGGGCAAGGAAGCCAATCTGTTGGCATGGGCAAAGCGCTGGCGGATGCCAGTCCGGTCGCACGTGAGGTCTTTCAAGAAGTTGATGATGCCCTTGGTCAATCTCTATACAAACTCATGTGTGAAGGACCAGAGGATCAGCTAACCCTGACCGAAAATGCCCAGCCAGCAATTATGGCGAATGCGATAGCGACACTGCGGGTTTTGGAACGCGAGGGCGGGGTGCGCTTGGCGGAAAAGACCGATTTTGTTGCAGGCCATTCTTTGGGGGAATATTCTGCCCTTTGCGCCGCCGGGGCGCTCGATGTGGCGACTACGGCGCGACTGCTCAAATCACGAGGTCTGGCGATGCAGGCGGCTGTCCCAGTTGGCATTGGCGCTATGGCGGCCTTGCTGGGCGCAGACATTGAAAAGGCACAAGCATTGGCAGATGCTGCTGCCGAAGGTGAGATTTGCGTTATTGCGAATGACAATGACCCAACACAGGTTGTCATTTCCGGGCATGTCACCGCCATTGAACGCGCGATTGCACTTACTAAGGAACACGGGATCAAGCGTGGGATTCTCCTGCCGGTGTCTGCGCCTTTTCACTGCCCTTTGATGCAGCCAGCCGCCGATGCGATGGCAGCGGCACTTTCAACATCAACGCTCCAAGCTCCGCTCGTTCCGCTCTATGCCAATGTGACGGCAGCGCCGGTTGTTGATGTTGACACCATTCGCGCATTGTTGGTCGAACAAGTAACAGGGCGAGTGCGGTGGCGCGAATCTGTGGCGGCAATGTTTGCTTCAGAAACAACGCATTTTGTCGAATTCGGCGGCAAAGTCCTTGGCGGGATGGTCAAACGGATTGCGCCTGATGCCAACGCTGTTTCCGTCATTTCGATGGATGATATTGAAGCCTTGTTAAAGGATATTTGAAGATGTTTGATCTTTCGGGAATGACCGCGCTCGTGACGGGCGCAAGTGGTGGCATTGGTTCTGCTGTGGCGAAAGCACTGGCAGAACAAGGTGCACGGGTCGCGCTATCCGGCACGCGTGAAGATGCCCTACGTGCGGTTGCAGCGGACCTATCTCATGATCCCATTATCCTGCCCTGCAATCTTTCTGATCCCGTTGCCGTCGATGCGCTGGTTCCAAGTGCAGTTGAAGCGCTTGGGCAGCTTGATATTCTTGTCAACAATGCCGGCGTCACGCGCGATAACCTTGCGATGCGGATGAAGGATGAGGAATGGGACACGGTCATTCGCGTTAATTTGGAAGCCGCATTCCGATTGATCCGCGCCGCTGCAAAACCGATGATGAAGGCGCGTTTTGGCCGTGTCATTTCAATTACTTCGGTTGTCGGCGCAACAGGCAATCCGGGCCAAGCCAATTATGCTGCGTCAAAAGGCGGACTGACGGCTATGTCGAAAGCTCTGGCACAGGAATTGGCAAGCCGTAACATCACCGTGAACTGCGTCGCGCCAGGTTTTATTACGTCCCCAATGACGGATGCCTTGCCCGATGCCCAGAAAATAGCGCTTACCGCGCGTATTCCCGCAGGTCGTCTGGGTGAAGGGGCTGATGTCGGCGCGGCTGTCATTTACCTAGCCAGCCGCGAAGCCGCCTACGTCACAGGGCAGACGGTGCATGTGAATGGCGGAATGGCCATGCTGTAACGCGGTCCAATACAACCGCACGCCGCATCGCCAGAATGAATGTCGCCACGATTGCTAAAAACCCTAGGGGTATGGTTGTGCCACTTGTAACCGCGCGACCGAACAGGGGGGCAATCCATATCAGCGCATATGCAGTTTTTTCCCATGCTAAAAATCCGCGTGAACGACAATCCACAATTAAAAATGCAAGCGCCATCCCCAAAGGGATTAGGTCATAATCAAGCACATAGGGCGTTGATAACAAGGCTGCTGACAGAATGACGGCATTGCGCACAGAAATTGATGCGCGTCGTGCCACCGCGGCCGCACCAATTATTGCTATCAATGTCACAATGGTCTGCACGGCCCAAGCGACAGGCACTGAACCACCCCAATTTCTGACGGCGGAAAACGCGCTTAATATTTTTTCCCAGCCGGTTGATCCTTGCTCAATTACAACAGACTGGGTGATAGGGAGGGAGTCCAAAAAAGCTTGCCATACCGGCCAACCCCATATCGCGAGCGTCAAACCACAAAGCAGCGTCGCTGACAAAAGCGCGCCACCAATCGCCCGCCAATGCCCGCCAAGCAACAAAATGACCGGTAAGACCAATCCGAATTGCGGTTTGTAAATGATGCACCCCAGCAGCAATCCCGCAATCAGTGGTCTTCGGTCCAGCAAAAGCAATCCGGCCCCAAATAATGCGCCGGTCAGGAACCCATTATGTCCGTGCCCTAAGCAGATCAGGACAACCGGGAATCCAAAACCTGCAAGCAAGGCTGTTTTTCCCGGCAGGATGGCACGCAGCGTAATCGCTGCAAACCCAAGTGTTGTGATCTGCCAAATGATCAAGGCAGGAATATAAGGCAACGTCGCCAAAGTCGCCGCAATCAGTAAAAAGGGTGGAGGATAATGCCATCCATAGACCGGAACATCTGGGTCATAATGGGTTGCGCGTTGAACCGCAAAGTGGCTCACCCAATCCCATGCTTCAGCCGCTTGCCCCTGCAATGCCATGTGACCGGCTGTCCATACATTGGAAAAATCGGTGCCAAGCGGGCGTCCGAATTGATCCACAGTGCCATGTGCTGTGAATAATAGGAAACTGACCATCAAAATGGTTGCTGTGATCATCATAGCCGATATTGCCTTAATCCGGCGGAGATTGACCCATTGGCCGTCTGTGATCGATGCTAACATGTGTTACAAATAGAGGCCTTTGCCAAAGAAACGATTAACCAAACACATTTTGGTTAAAACTGATCTTACGGTTGTGGAGGATAGGGACTTGCACCGCTTGCTCGCCCACGATAGGGCTAATTTCAAATATTGCTCAAACATGAATGAGAAGGACCAACCATGAGCGAGACTGCAGACCGGGTGAAAAAAATCGTTGTAGAACACCTTGGTGTTGAAGCGGACAAGGTTACTGAAGAAGCGAGCTTCATCGATGATCTGGGCGCAGACAGCCTTGACATTGTTGAGCTTGTTATGGCGTTTGAAGAAGAGTTTGGCGTTGAAATTCCTGACGATGCGGCTGAAAAAATTGCCACAGTCAATGACGCCATCGACTATATTGAAAAGAACAAGGGCTAATCGCCCTCTTCTGACTGGCATGCCCGGTTTTGAATGAGTCGTGATATACAAAGCGGCTCCCCAGCAAGACCGGGGGGCCGTTTTTGTATTTTAGAACGGAGAATGCGAAATGCGTCGGGTCGTTGTAACGGGGTTGGGGCTGGTCACGCCTCTTGGATCCGATGTTGAAACCGTTTGGGCAAATCTTCTTGCCAGTAAATCGGGCGCAGGCCAGATTACACGGTTTGATGCAACGGATTATGCGTGTACCATCGCTTGCGAGGTTAAACCCGCCGACCATCCTTATGGTTTTGATCCCAATAAGCGGGTTGATTATAAGGTTCAGCGTCAGGTTGATCCTTTCATTATCTACGGCATCGATGCCGCAGGTCAGGCTTTGGAAGATGCGGGCCTCACCGAAATGTCTGAGGCAGAGCGTTTCCGCGCAGGCTGTTCGATAGGCTCAGGAATTGGCGGTTTGCCAGGAATTGAGAGCGAATCGCTGTTACTTGCTGAAAAAGGACCAAAACGGGTCTCGCCTCATTTCGTGCACGGTCGCCTGATTAACCTGATTTCAGGCCAAGTTAGCATCAAATACGGCCTGATGGGTCCCAATCACGCGGTTGTTACTGCATGTTCAACGGGCGCACATTCTATTGGCGATGCTGCGCGCATGATCGCAATGGATGATGCCGACGTCATGCTTGCAGGCGGAGCCGAAGGCACAATTTGCCCACTCGGCATCGCTGGCTTTGCGCAAGCGCGCGCGCTGTGCACCGCCTTTAACGATGCGCCTGAAAAGGCAAGTCGCCCATATGACCGTGACCGCGACGGTTTTGTCATGGGAGAGGGGGCTGGCGTCGTCGTTTTGGAAGAATATGAGCGCGCAAAAGCGCGTGGTGCAAAGATATACGGTGAGGTGATCGGTTACGGGCTGTCGGGCGACGCTTATCATGTGACCGCGCCTGAACCCGAAGGCTCAGGCGCATATCGGTCGATGGAAATGGCACTCCGCAGATCGGGCCTCGCGCTATCGGATATTGATTATATCAATGCGCACGGCACGTCGACGATGGCTGATATGATCGAACTGGGTTCAGTGCGGCGCTTGTTTGGCGATGATATTTCTGGCGTGTCCATGTCGTCGACAAAATCGGCGATTGGTCACCTTCTTGGTGGCGCTGGTGCAGTTGAAAGCATTTTTTGTCTGCTTGCATTGCGTGATCAAATTGTACCGCCGACCCTCAATCTCAATAATCCGAGTGAGGGCTGTGAAGGTGTAGACCTTGTGCCCCTTGTCGCGAAAAAACGTTCTGTAAAGGCAGTGCTAAACAACAGCTTTGGTTTTGGCGGGACCAATGCCAGTCTGGTGATGCGGGCGCTTTGACATGAGCCGTAAGCTGGGTTGCTTTGTTCTGCTAGTGATCCTCGCTGGATTGGCTTTTTTCATGGTCCGCAGTTCAGGCGGATCTGGCCCAGACAAAGATGTCACGGTTGTTGTGGCACAGGGATCAAGCCTGAAAGCTGCGGCGCGTATGTTGGAGCGCGAAGGCGCAATCAGTTCAGCTGATCGCTTTATCACCTATGCGCGCGTGTTTGGATCAAGTGCATCTATTAAACCCGGCGAATATGAAGTGACAAAAGGCATGACGGCAGCCGCTGTCCTTGAACTTTTACAAGCCGGCAAAACCCTGCAACGTTATGTCGCCGTTCCCGAGGGGTTTCCTTCTATCATGGTCTATGACCGGCTGATGGCGACCAAATTTTTAACAGGCGAGATTATGGTACCCGCGGAAGGATCGGTCCTGCCTGACAATTACAGTTATGTGCGCGGAGAAAAACGCAGTGCTGTTTTGCTGCGGATGCAAACAGCAATGACCAAGTCACTGGCGGAACTCTGGGAAAACCGAAAGCCATCAACCGTTGCCCAGTCTCCGCAAGAAGCAATTATTCTTGCGTCGATTGTTGAAAAAGAAACTGGAAAAGCGTCGGAGCGCCGCAAGGTCGCAGGTGTTTATTCAAATCGTATCCGTATCGGCATGAAATTGCAGGCTGATCCCACGACGATCTATCCCGTGACAAAAGGGAAACCGCTTGGAAGGCGAATATTGAAATCGGAATTGAGCGCGGACAACGGTTATAATACTTACGCAATGTATGGCTTGCCTGTTGGTCCCATTGCCAATCCAGGCAAGGCATCGATTGCCGCTGTGCTTAATCCAGAACCAACGCGGGCATTGTTTTTTGTAGCGGACGGCACTGGCGGCCATGTGTTTGCGGATACGCTTGCCCAGCATAATGCCAATGTTGAAAAATGGTTCGCACTCCGCCGAGTTAAAGGTGAAATGTAATTGATCGTTAAAAACGATCACTGAAATCTTTGTAATCGGTTTCTCTAATTTTCAAACGCGGACTAGAACAAAATAGCACTGATGGAGTTACCCATACTCGTCTTTGTTTCATATTTTATTGGAGCCATAAATGTTAAATACTCTTGTCCCTGAAATCACATTCAAAACGCGCGTGCGTGATGAAACTGTGGAAGGTGAAAATCCGTTTCGTTGGCAGGATACAACCAGCAGCGATGTTTTTTCTGGAAAACGTGTGGTTGTATTTGCACTTCCCGGCGCGTTCACCCCGACCTGTACCAGCGAGCAATGCCCCGCCTATGAAGCCAGCTATGACGCAATCCGAGCGACGGGTATTGATGAAGTTTACTGCCTGTCGGTCAATGATGCTTTCGTCATGTTCCAGTGGGGAAAGATGCTCGGCCTAGAAAAAGTTAAACTGCTGCCCGATGGTTCTGGCCAATTCACACGGCGCATGGGCATGTTGATCAGCAAAGACCATCTTGGTTTTGGTGATAGGTCGTGGCGTTATGCAATGGTCGTTGAAGACGGAAAGATTGTCGCGCTGTTTCAGGAACCCGGCATTAACGACGATGGATCAGATGCTGATCCCTACGGAGAAAGCGCGCCAGATAAGGTGCTGGCCTGGTTAGAAACCACCCCAGCAGAAAAAATGGCCGCCTAAAGTCGCAGTCCCGCCGTTTCGTCCAGACCCGCCATTAGGTTGAGGGTCTGGACGCAAGCGCCGCCAGCGCCTTTTCCTAAATTATCGAGTGCTGCGACCAGCCGAACTTGGGTAGCATCGGCATTCTCAAACACAAATAAATCCATCCTGTCCGTTCCCGCTGCATGTTCGACGGTCAAATTTCCTTCATCAAACCCATCAACAAAATGCACAATGGGTGATCCTGCATAGGTTTCGGCCAGTGCTGAACGCATCGCTTTTGCGGATGGTCGTTTGGGCATTGCGACGGTCACAAGCGGTACATCTACAATCATCCCGCGATACGTCCGCGTCACCGAAGGTGCGAACAGAGGTGCATGAACCAATCCAGCGTGACGCTGCATTTCCGGGAAATGTTTGTGGCCAAGACCCAAGGCATAAGTGCGCCATGCTGTGTCCGTATTTCCATTTTCGAATTCAGCGATCATGGCTTTACCGCCACCAGAATATCCCGACACCGCATTCACGGTCAGCGGCCAATCGGCAGGGACCAATCCTGCCCGCACCAAAGGCTTTACCAGCGCTAAAAATCCAGTTGAATAGCAGCCTGGGTTGGACACCCGCATTGCATTTGCTATGTGCGCACGGCCATTCAATTCGATTTCATGGAAACCAAATACCCAATCGGGCGCGGTGCGGTGCGCTGAAGAAGCGTCGATCACACGGGTGTGGGGGTTATCAATCAGAGACACAGCTTCACGCGCTGCATCATCGGGTAAACAAAGAATGACAATATCTGCGGCATTGATCGCATCACGGCGCGCCATAGCGATCTTCCGCTGCGCGTCGTCGAGTGTGATTAGCGAAAGTTCAGAACGTCCGGAAAGCCTCTGCGCAATTTCAAGGCCAGTTGTACCCGCTGCGCCATCAATAAAAACCTTGATCATCAGGCCATCCGTTTACGCGCAGTGACAGGTTCATCATGCTTGGCTGCCATTCGTGCAATCACGTCTGCCAAAGGCTCAATCACAACTTTGCCTTGATGTCGTGTTGCGTGGATCAATTCACTACCGTTTGCCATCATACCAACATGACCAGGAAAAAACATCAGGTCGCCAGCCTTCAAATCTGCGTCAACGGGAAGCGTTTCCCCAAGCGCAGTAAGCTGCATATCGCTATCTCGCGGTGCGGCTATATCGCGCCCTGCCAATGCCCGTTGGATCAGCCCCGAACAATCAATGCCAGCACCACCGCGACCGCCCCAAACATATTGCAGATCAAGGAAGGATTTTGCAGTTTCAAGTGGGTCGGCAGCAATGTTTTTCTGCAGGCAAGCGCTTGGTGAAAGCGCCGTTTCAGGGACATAGCCAACATAATGATCATGCGCGCAATATCCCCAAGCCCAGCCTCCTGATTGATCGAGAACCATGAAGTTCTCTCCGGACAACAGTTCTGACGTTTGACTGCTGTCTTCGGAAGCACCATCGCGCACGGCTACAAAGGGGGCGGCACAGTGCATCGCCATCGCTTTGGCGTAATGGGGCACAAAAATTTCGCCAGCGAGTTCAATATCGGCAAGGTCGCCGCGCACGGCGTGAATACGGGGATCAAAAAATTTTGATGTGCTGTGAAGCATGAACTGAGGGCGCGGCGCTATGGTCATAATGCCGCGAAATAGCCGAGCACGGCCATAAATAGCAATGGCGGCGTAAGATCATATCTAACGCCGCCAAGAAAATGACTGAAATTAATCTTTCAGATCGGCTGGAACAAAGCCGCCATTGGCAGCAAGTTTGTTCATAACCTGACGGTGAAGCCAGATATTCATCGACGCAGAATCGCTCATATCGCCAGAATAACCAAGCTCAGTCGCCAATTCCTTGCGGTTGCCAAGGCTTGAATCGAGACCGCAAAGTTTCATCAGATCAACAATCGACGTGCGCCAATTTGAATCATAATCAACCGATGATGCGGCCGCAGTCATGATCGCTTCAACATCCACAGGTTGTGGTGCAGCGGCGACAGGTGCCGCAGCGGCAGTTGGGGCAGGGGCAGCCTGTGCTGCTTTACCAAAAATGGCGTCTTTAATGCTGCTAAAAATACTCATGTTACTCTCCTTAAATGACCAGTACGACGAATCGGCATGGCTGTTACTAGCAAAAAGATGCTACATCGATTTGACAGTCGATGCCATGAGGATCGAGTCTGTCAGTAAATTAAGGGAGTGAAGTGCGTGGATATTCTTGGACAACTTTTACAAGGTGCAATCGGTGGCGCTGGTACGGGCGGTAATCCGCAGATTGATGTTGGCGGATTGGCAACCCAGTTTGGTCTTTCACCTGATCAAGCAAATGCGGCTGTGGGTGCTTTGCTTCCAGCGGTTCTTGGTGGTTTGAACAAAACTGAAGAATCCGGCGATCTTGGCGGCCTTGCTGATATTGTCAGCAAAATGGGCGCACCAGAACAGGATGTCGACAGCGGCAATAATATCCTTGGTCAAATTTTTGGATCCAAAGATGTCAGCCGTCAGGTCGCAAGCCATGCTTCAGCACAAACCGGCATCAGCGACACCATTCTTAAGGCCATGTTGCCGGTGATCGCGGGTCTTGTCGCACAGCAAGTGTCAAAGAAAATGGGCGGTGGTATAATGGGCGGTCTTGCGGCTTCTGTAATCGCGTCGATGGCCGGTGGCGGTGCTGCAGCTGCGGCACCATCAGGCGGCGGTGGCCTTGGTGATATTTTGGGCGGCCTTGCGGGATCCTTTGGTCAGGGTGGCGGTCAAGCCAACCCACTCGATTCGATCCTCGGCGGTCTGCTCGGGAAGCGCTAAACAGCGGGATAGCGATCCTTCAAAACCTTAAAGGCGGCACGAACACCAAGTGCGTCGCCGCCTTTAGGACGTCCCGGTTTGGCCGCAGTGCGCCATGCGAAAGTATCGAAATGCGCCCATGCGGTATCAGCGGAGACAAATTTTTGCAGAAATAATGCTGCGGTCACTGCGCCCGCCATGCCGCCCTCAGCTGAATTGACGCAGTCTGCAATGTCGGATTTCAGCATATCTGAATAACCAGACCAAAGCGGCATACGCCAGATACTGTCATCGACGGATTTTCCGGCATTTAAGAGCGCATCCGCCAATGCATCATCATTACAGAAGAGTGCAGGCAGATCAGGGCCCAGAGCCACACGTGCAGCGCCTGTAAGCGTGGCATAATCGATCATGAGGGCAGGGGCACCTTCCCCTGCTTTGGTCAGGGCATCGGCCAGTACCAAGCGACCCTCAGCGTCCGTATTATCGATCTCAACCGTCAGCCCATTTCGCGATTTCAATATATCGCCGGGACGGAAGGCATTGCCCGCAATTGCATTTTCTGCTGCTGCGACCAAGACATGTAAATGCAAGGGAAGACGGGCCTCCATCACCAGTTTGGCGAGGGCGAGTGCATGTGCCGCGCCGCCCATATCCTTTTTCATCAACCGCATGGACCCGCCGGTTTTGATATTCAGACCACCGCTGTCAAACGTCACGCCTTTGCCAATGATGGCGACGCGGGGGTTTTTGGGGTTGCCCCATATGATTTCGATCAGGCGCGGGGCGTGTTTCTTATCCGCTGCCATCCCGACCGCATGGATCATGGGATAGCCAATCTCTAGATCATGCCCTTTGGTAACGTGAACCGTCGCGCCGTTTGCTTTTGCAATGCCCTCTGCTGCGTGTTGAAGATCTGCTGGCCCCATATCAGCAGCAGGTGTGTTAACAAGCGTGCGAACGAGCGCAGTGGCTTCTGCAAGCGAGACAGTTTCAGCAATCGACGCGGGGTCTGCCGTGAGCAAAACGCGTGCCCCCTTTGTACTTTTTTTATCCAAATAGCGGTCAAATTGATACTGCGCGAACAACCATCCTAACATCGCAGGACCAGGATCACGCCCGATCAACCGGTACTTTCCTTCGGGCAGGGTTTCTGCAAGCTTTGCCAGGCACCAAATTGACAGCGCATCGACATTGGCAACGACAGATACAACCGACCATTCGTCTGCTTTTTCCCCGGGAAGGATCGCACTTGCATAGCCTTTTGGCAGCAAACCTTGGGCATGCACCGCCGCGCGTGCGCGTTCGGGCTGGGCCAGCAACCAAGCATCAAATCCCTTTGGGTCAACCAGATGGATGGCACGTGCGGTTTGGCCCTTATCGGGTTGGAGTGAAGGGGTAGAATTGGTCATGCCGCACCTCGAAGTTCACACTGTTCATTGTTCACAGAAAAGTGCCGTTTTTTGTCATATTGAGAAGGAAAAAAGGGCGAAAAAAACGATAGCATTCTATAAACTCCAATCTCCTTAGAGGTGACAGTAGATTACCTACAATTCAAGGCTGTTATGCTTATTCAGTGGTCACACAGAAGCGGACTCTTCAAAAGGGAGCATAACGTTTCCACCGCCAACATGATGTCAGCGCAGAGCCTCTGTTTCTAGAAACTGTTAAGTTCGTGCTGGGAAAAACGGGAATACCTTAGCAATGAGAATGTGGCGCGGAAGTTTGGGCGCGGTAGTTGCTATCAACCAAATCTTGACAAATCCTCTTTTTGTAAATACAAAAAGTCCCGTGATAATAGAATTTGATCCCGTCAAGCGTGATATTACATTGCGCGAACGCGGGTTGAATTTTGCTGATGCGACACTGATTTTTGAAGGACCGCAAATTCAACTTGCGGATATGCGATTTGTCTATCCCGAACCACGATTTCAAACCTTTGGGCTGATTGCGGGACGCATGGTGACAATCGTCTGGACCCCGACAGAAAAGGGAAGACGCATCATATCAATGAGGAAAGCCAATGACCGTGAACAAAAACGCTACTACCAGCACTTGGGTTGACCCCGATGATGCACCTGAATGGACCGATGAAATGTTCGAAATGGGGCAAATATCAATCGGGAATGTTATTGTTCGTCCCGCCACAGGTCACCTCACCAAGGATGGTATGAAGCCCTTTGGCCGCCCGTCACTGGGCGATGCCGCGCGTAAACCCGTAACCATGCGTTTACCACCCGACGTCCTTGACTGGTTCCGCAAAAGTGGCCCCGGTTGGCAACGGCGCGTTTCGGATATTTTGGAGAATTATGTGGCAGGAAAGAAGGCTGGATGAGAGTTAGCGATGATTGCCAGTGCTGTGAGACGAAAGAGCGTGGGATATGTGAGCGTGTATAGCTGTACAATTCGACCGGCAGTATCTTCGTTTTGATTTTTTCCAATCTTGGCCAATCCGCGCATTGCGGGGTTCTTAAAAGATGGCGATTATAAACTTTGCAAACACAACTACAGTGTCATTTATTAAACCCCAACCCCAAACAAATCATGCTCATCGGCATCTTCGATCAACACGGGAACGATATCGCCCTGTTTCAGTCCCTGTGCGTCGCGCAGGAACACATTGCCATCAATCTCCGGCGCATCGGCCTTTGAGCGTCCGGTAGCACCGCCTTCATCGTCCACTTCATCGATGATGACGTCGAGAGTACGTCCGACTTTAGCGGCCAATTTTGCAGCACTGATTGCTGCCGTTTTTTCCATGATACGCGCGTATCTTTCTTCCTTGACCGCTTCAGGAACAGGATCGGGCAGGGCGTTGGCGGCCGCACCTTCGACAGGTTCAAAACGGAACGCGCCGACGCGGTCAAGCTGGGCTTCATCAAGCCAGTCGAGCAGATATTCAAAATCAGCCTCAGTCTCACCTGGGAAACCGACGACAAATGTGGAGCGAATGGTGATGTCAGGACAGATGTCGCGCCATTTGTGGATGCGTTCCAACACTTTGGCTTCATTCGCAGGGCGTTTCATTGCTTTCAAAACTGAGGGCGCAGCGTGTTGGAACGGAATGTCGAGATAGGGCGTGATCAGTCCTTGGGCCATCAATGGGATGACCTGATCGACATGGGGGTAGGGATAGACATAGTGAAGTCGCACCCAAGCACCAAGTGACCCGAGTTCACGTGCGAGATCGGTCATATGCGCGCGGACGTCGCGGCCATGCCATTCACGCGGTTGGTGTTTTATATCGACGCCGTATGCCGAGGTGTCCTGTGATATGACCAGCAGTTCTTTGGTCCCCGCCGCGACCAGTTTTTCC
>JAYUPB010000078.1:0-9999 GCA_043760405.1 Sphingomonadales bacterium | reverse complement strand
CCAGCCGCGAAACACCGCCCAATATGCCGGGGCAGTCCAAGCGATGGCACAACATACGCCCCAATTCTGCGACCCCAATGTCGACGGCAATATGCGTGTTCAAAAGCGATGGCGTTATTCCAAGGTTCACATCGTCTGGCACATGGTTTGAGGCGTGATCCCCAATCAGCAACAGGGGGCTATTCTGAGCACCATCGATATCTTCCCAAGATTTATTCATACTTCCCTGTTGCCGTGCGCGCGACGAAATGTCACCATCTGACCAACAGAATAAGCAAGAGGCCAAAATGAAAATCACACGTCGGCAAAGTATCGCGGCATTAGCGCTTATTTCTGCAAGTCCCACTTTTGCAAAAAAGAAAAAGTCAGCGTTACCGCAACCTGATATCGGCCCTTTTACCGATATTGCAGATAAATTGCTCGGGCATTTGAAAGAAATTGGAACGTATAACGGGGTTCCGGCGTCTTTAGATGGCGGTCCACTGGCGCGCAGTATGGATGATTATTCACCCGCAGGGGAAGCGGCACTTCGTTCCGATCTACAAATCAGCAAGGACCTGTTGTCTCGGATCCGGATAAAAGGCGATGCGACAACTAGCGCGCAGTTGGCAACCATCAACGCGACACTCGATAACGGAACGCGTTCCGCTCACATCCCTTACGGAAAGGTCAATCCATTCAATTTTTCAGGCCATGTGCCTTATGTTGTAACCCAACTGGCAGGTCCGCATATTGACGGCATCAATATTATGATGGAACAACAATCGCTTGGTTCTGCAAAGGCGGTTGATGCGTGGCTGGAAAAACTGGACGGCTTTCCCACAACCTTTGCTGGAGTCGTTGAAAAAATCAGGTCTGATCGTGCCGCAGGGTGTATGCCGCCCCGGGCATTGCTCGAAAAAACACTCCCTATTCTCGATGCGTTTCTTGCTGGCAAACCTGCTGATCATCCCATGATGCTTAATTTATCGTCGCGGACTGCGGATTCAGGTCTGTCTCGCCGTATTCGGACAATGGCCCAACGCCGCGCGCTCAACTCTCTGCAAAAAAGAGCACGACCTGCGATAGCTTCGTTGCGTGCTGAAATTGCGTCAATGGTCCCCCTCGGCCGGCCTGAAGCTGGCATTTGGGCGCAGCCAATGGGAACCGAATTTTACGCCGCCAATGTCCGCGCACTGGGCGATACGCAGCTCTCACCCGATGAGATACACAAAGTCGGCGTTGATGAAATTGCACGTATTGCAGATGAAATGAACAGCTTGCTGGCCAAACAGGGAATGCGCGATGGCTCAATTGGCGCGCGGATGGCTTCGCTTGCCAAAGACCCCAAAAATCAATTCGCAGACAGCGATATTGGGCGTGCTGCGCTTTTAGACTATGTCCGAAACAAGGTCAGCGCTGTGGAAGCACGCTACAGTGAACTTCTGCCCGCAGCGCTCATTCCGCGCCAATCACTTGTCGTCAAACGCGTTCCAGAAGCCACACAAGATAGCGCACCGGGCGGGTTTTATGACGGCCCCTCGCTTGATGGTTCGCGGCCCGGCACCTATTGGATCAACTTGCGCGATATGAGCGGAGTCCCGCGTTTTCGCTTGCCAACGCTCAGCTATCACGAGGGGGTTCCTGGTCATCATACACAGGGGTCAATTGCAGCAGCACTTGGCACCGCACCGTTGCTTATTCGTATTGCCAGCTTTAACGCTTATCAGGAAGGCTGGGCACTGTACGGCGAACGCTTCATGGCTGAACTTGGTGCTTATGAAAATGATCCACTGGGCGATCTGGGTCGATTACAAGACGAACTGTTCCGCGCTGTCCGCCTTGTGGTTGACACAGGGCTCCACCACAAAAGATGGACCCGTGAGCAAGCAATTCGCACCATGCGCGATGTTACTGGCGTTGCGGAAAGCCGTGTGACGGCGGAAATTGAACGCTATATGGCATGGCCTGGCCAAGCCCTTGGCTATAAACTCGGTCAGCTCCGCTTGCTGGATATGCGCGCAAAATACCGTGCGAAAAATGGCAAAAATGCTGATGTTAAGGAGTTTCATGCCACCGTTTTAGGACAAGGGGCAATGCCGCTCGATCTGGTAGAGAGCCGATTGGAACTGGGGTAAGACTATCGAAGATGCGACGCCATTGACCACCAGTCAGGAGGGCAGTTTGCAAGCGCCTGATCACGTTGCTCCCTGTTTTCAAAAAGGGCGAAGCATGTCGCGCCCGACCCCGACATGCGCGTCAAAATAACACCTTTCTGCGCCTTCAAAAAATCACAAACGGTCCCTATCAAGGGGACAATGCCAAGCGCAGGCGTTTCCAAGTCATTGCGCCCCGCTAGCGCCGTCACCAGAGCATCGCCGTATGACAGCGCACCCCGGTCGACCCTGTCCCACGCCTCAAATACCGCGCCTGTCGGGCAGGCCAACTTTGGGTTGACGAGGAGTATGGGCAATCCCTTTAACGAAGTCTCGTCAACAGGGTGCAGCTGATCACCGACCCCCTCTCCGCGCACTGCATGAGAATGGACACATGCAGGGACATCAGCCCCCAGCGCTTTTGCAATGTCGAACAGCACAGAAGGATCAGCCCCAATATTCCAATGACGCATCAACAGTCGCAGCGCCGCTGCCGCATCCGCCGATCCGCCGCCGATCCCGGCTGCAACCGGCAATCGCTTATCCAACGTCAGCGCCGCACCTTGTTTAATTTGATATGCGCGCTGGAGGGCATAAGCCGCGCGCAGCACGAGATTGTCTTCTCCTGTCGATAAATTTTGCGAAAACGGACCAATTATTGAAAGCGTTAATCCTGATGCTGGTGCAACAGAGAGGACATCCCCATCACCTGCAAAAACAAAAAGCGTTTCTATTTCATGATAACCATCGGCGCGTCGTTGGCGCACATGCAGTGCGAGGTTGATTTTGGCATATGCAATTTCGAAACCCTCAAACACAGACATAATTATCTCGTCTGCTCTGGACGTAAACCAATATCCACTTTCTCTTTCAGTCGGTTTGCAATGTCGCCCTCGGCCTGAAGCAAGGCGGCTTGCCATGCATAACGTGCGTCTACCTTACGCCCTGTCATCCAATATGCATCGCCCAGATGTTCACCAAGCGTGGCTTCAATGGGTTCTGCGGCGACCGCACGCTCCAAGGTAATGACGGCAAGATCATGTTCCCCCCCTACAAAATAAGCCCACCCAAGCGAATCTGTGATGGCTGGGTCATCGGGTTTGAGGAGACTTGCCTTCAAGATAAGTGCCGTTGCCTCAGGAATGTTTTCACGGCGATCAAGCATAGCATAACCGAGATAATTGAGCGCGCTGGGCTGATTTGGGGCAAGGTCCACTGCCTTTTGCAGAGCCAGTTTTGCATCATTCCAAAGGCCAGCACGTTCAAGCGCGCCGCCCTTTAAAAACCAAAGCACCCAAAGCGCCGATTGATCATCAGATTGCTCAGCGACTATTATCGCAATGGCGTAAGCGTCTGCTGCAAACTGATCACGCTTCAGGCGTTGCAGCAATTCGCCGCGTTGCACATGTTCATTCACCCCGGCTTTGGGGGCGTTGGCGCGCACGGTGGCAAGCGCAACCGCATCGTCATCCCGTCCCAGTTTTTCCAGAGCTTTAAGACGAATTTGATCAAATTCAGTACGGTAGACCAGGCTTGAAATCATTCGCTCAGTTGCGTTCAGCGCCGCGGCGTCCAAGGGAACAGCAAGAAGCGCTTGCGCCTCAATAAGGGCCGCATATTCGCTGTGCGGGTCCAACGTTCGCGCAAAACGTGCCATAGTCAGCGCAAATGAAGGCGCACGATCTCGCAACAGGTCAGCGGCGATACGAGCATAAAGTTGCGCAACGCCCTGCGGCGCTGACGTAATTGCATCAGGAAGACGCCCCCCAGCCTCAAGCATTTCCTTTGCCGCTTCGGACACAGTATCTTGGCCCACAAGCAAGGCTCGGGCACCCTCTTTATCCTTTGCACGCTGTAAGGTCGCGGCAGCACTGACCCGCAAGGAAATGAATCGTGTATTGGTGCTGGCGAATGATTTGGCCATCGCCGCACCCTCTGCTCGTTTGCCCATCGCCAGCAGTAATAGTGCACGGTGTTCGCCTGAATATCCTATTGTCAGTCCATTTGGTTCTGCACCGTCAAGCGCTGCTAGAGGATTATCATCGCGTGCGGCCATCGCAACCCATGCTTTAAGGATCGGCGCAGCGAAATTAAAATTCTGGTCTTCTTCAATCCGTTCAATGATCAGCCGCGCGCCGCGTAAGTCACCTTTGATCAATCGTTCGCCAAACAATAATAATCTGGCATCGCCCGGCAAAGCGTCTGCGTGTTGCAATTGCAAAGCCGCACGGACCGCTAAAGGCATATCTCCTGCACGAATGGCCTCTCGGTATGCGCGCAAGCCAATGATTTTGTTGCCCGGTTCCGCCGTCATTGCCGCTGCGTAACCCGCAGCAACCTGCGTTTCCGGAACGTCTGCTTGGCCAAGCCGTGCTTGCATATAATGGCTCAACGCTGAACGTTGATCCACTTTTGCCTGAACCTGCGAAGTCCAAAAGAACGCGACTAGGGCAAAACCGCTACATGTTCGGGTAATTGGGTCCACCACCACCCTCCGGCGTTACCCAGTTTATATTCTGGGTCGGGTCTTTAATATCGCAGGTTTTGCAATGAACACAGTTTTGCGCATTGATCTGAAGACGCGGTTGCCCTTCTTCCTTACCAACAATTT
Organism: Sphingomonadales bacterium; assembly: GCA_043760405.1. Classification (GTDB taxonomy): domain Bacteria; phylum Pseudomonadota; class Alphaproteobacteria; order Sphingomonadales; family Sphingomonadaceae; genus Aquisediminimonas. The sequence goes on along the minus strand of JAYUPB010000078.1, from coordinate 5,253 downwards.
CATAAACCCCCGCAGGGCAATATCGCTGCTCTGGTGCATCATAAAGCGCAAGGTTGACGTCCACTGGTACTGACGCATCTTTTAGCGTCAAATGGCAGGGCTGATCCTCTTCATGATTGGTGTTTGACAGAAAAACCGATGACAGCCGGTCAAAACTGAGCACGCCGTCGGGTTTTGCATAGGTAATGGGCTTGGCAATATCCTTGCGCCACAATCCTTCATTATCAGGATGGTGCTTCATCGCGATTGGCAAACCGATTTTAAGCGTGCGCATCCACATGTCGATCCCGCTCAAAATAGTTCCTGCCCATCCGCCAAATTTTGCAACGGCGGGTTCTGCGTTCAGAACCAGTTTCAGTTCTTTTGCAATCCAACTGTCATTGACGGCAGGTTGATAAGCGGTCAATTCATCATGAGCGCGGCCTGCACTGAGCGCCGCAATAACGGTTTCCGCCGCGAGCATAGCTGATTTCATGGCCGTATGACTGCCCTTGATCCGGGGTACATTCACAAAACCAGCCGAACAGCCGATCAAGGCTCCACCAGCGAAGGCCAGCTTGGGAATAGATTGCCAACCGCCTTCATTAATCACGCGGGCGCCATATGAAATTCGTTTTCCGCCTTCAAGAATTTTGCGGATTTCTGGATGCTGTTTCCACCGTTGAAATTCTTCGAACGGAAAAAGATGCGGGTTTTTATAATCAAGCGCGACGACGAAACCCAGCGCAACCTGACCGTTCGCCTGATGATAAAGGAAACCGCCGCCCCACGCCTCATCCAGTGGCCAGCCTTGCGTATGAATGACGCGGCCAAGCACATGATTTTCGGGTTTAATGTCCCAAAGCTCTTTCATCCCAAGCCCGTAAACTTGAGGCTGGCAATCTGCCTCTAAATTAAATTTTGCTTTGATCTGTTTGGTCAAATGACCGCGCGCGCCTTCAGCAAAGAAGGTGTATTTGGCGTGCAATTCCATCCCCGGCTGATAATCGCTTTTGTGGCTACCATCGCGGGCAACGCCCATGTCGCCTGTCGCAACCCCTTTGACAGACCCATCAGCATTATAAAGAATTTCAGCCGCTGGAAACCCTGGAAAAATCTCGACGCCCAAGGCTTCGGCTTGTTCGCCAAGCCAACGACACAAATTTCCGAGCGACCCCGTGTAGCAGCCCTTGTTGCTGAGGAGCGGTGGCATCATCAAATGAGGAAGAGAATATTTTTTGTTCGCACTGAGCACCCAGTGCCAATTGTCCGTGACCGAAACATCGGCCATCGAACACCCACTTGTTCGCCATTCAGGGAGCAATTCGTCGAGTGCCTTTGGATCCACGACAGCGCCAGATAGAATATGCGCGCCAATTTCTGACCCTTTTTCAAGGATGCAGACGGTCGTATCAGCTGACAGTTGTTTTAAGCGGATCGCCGCTGCCAGACCTGCTGGGCCGCCACCAACAATGACGACATCATACTCCATCGATTCCCGTTCACTCATGCTTCTCTTCCTTCATCCGGGCAAAATTGGTCCAATCCGTCGCTACTCTGCCTCTTTCTAGCAGATAGCGCGCCATTGTCCGTTGACCAAGCTGCTTTCGCACCCTCTAGAACGCGTTGTGAATGATCTTGCAACACTTGATGATCCCCGCGCCATCGCCAGCACTCTGCAATGGTGGGCAGATGCCGGTGTTGACATGCTTGTTGATGAAGAACCACGCATTTGGACTGGGCGGCTTGAATCGACTCCGCAGCCTGTAATCCCTGTTCCTGTTGGCCTGCCATCAACGCTCGTTGATTTGGTGACGTGGATGGCGACGACGGATGAATTTTCGGCGATTGCAGCACCACAGCGCAGAATTTTGCCTTTTGGAACGCCAGGATCTTCTATAATGATCCTCACTGACACTCCTGAAGCAAGTGACGTGGATGCAGGTAAGCTATTTTCAGGGGAGCTTGGGGCGTTGTTTGATAAGATGCTTGCAGCCCTTGGTCTTGATAGAAGCCGCATTTACTGTGCATCGCTGTGCCCTGCCCGTCCCTTGTCAGGGCAGATTGATGCGATATTTTTGCCGCGCTTTGCTGAAATTGCGCGCCATCATATCCATTTGGCAGCCCCAAAACGCGTTTGGTTGCTTGGTCAAACGACGAGCCGTGCGCTGTTGGGGATGGATGATGTTACTGCACGCGGAAAGTTACATTTAATTAACCATGAAGGCCACATTGTGGAAAGTGTCGTGAGTATCCACCCACGACGTTTGATCCAAAGTCCGCAGCGGAAAGCAGACGTTTGGGTCGATATGCAAAGATTGGTCGAGGGAATAGAAACGTGAAATTGAAAGCCATCCTTTTTTCAGCACTGTTTTTGCCTCTTGCTGCGCCTGCGATGGCGGCGGACCCCCAAAGTGCCTCGACACGTACTTACGCGCCTCAACTGAGTTCTCAGGCACGCGAACGATACCGGGAGATTTTTGCAGCGATCAATTCTGGTCTCTGGACAGACGCCACCAATAAGCTTGCGGTGATGGACAAAGGGCCCTTGCATAATGTGGCCTATGCTGAGTTGTATCTCGCCAAAAATTCACCAAAAGTTGATGGCAATGCGCTTGCAACCCTCGCCGAAAAAGCGCCGGACCTTCCCCAAGCGGCTCAACTTATCCGGCTCGCCAAATCGCGGGGTGTTGAAGCACGTTTTTCGGTTCCTTCAGTTCAGGAGCTTGGCTGGTTAGGCTCTGCGCCGCGCCGTGGGCGTGTGGGCCGCGCGGATGACGCCTTGTCGGCCACAATGGCGTCACGGATATTGCCGTTGATTAAAGACAATCGCCCCAATGACGCAGAAAACATTGTGACCGAAAATGAACTCATCCTCGGCTTAGAAAGCCGTACGGAGTGGCAGCAGCGTGTTGCCTGGTCCTATTACATCACCGGCGATGATGATGCCGCACGCCGTCTTGGCAGCAAAGGACAGGCTGGCGGAGGGGAATGGGCAGCGCAATCGGACTGGGTTGTTGGCCTGTCTGCATGGCGACAGAAAGATTTCAAAGCGGCGGCCGCTGCCTTTATCGCGGCATCGCAGCGTTTTGACGATAATGATATGAAATCGGCGGCCCATTTTTGGGCTGCGCGTGCTTTGATGGCCGCGGGTGATCCCAAGGCAATTGATATTCACCTCAAATCAGCAGCCCGCAACGGCGAAACATTTTACGGTCTGCTTGCGTTACAGCAATTGGGAATCAAGGCGCGTCCAACAGCACCAGAGGGCGTTGGCCGCGTTGAAAAACTGCCCAATGTGCGAGCGGCACTTGCCCTTGCCGAAATTGGGGAAACGACGCTGGCGGATACGATCATCCGGCATCAGGCCCGTATTGGTGATGCGCGTGACCACGGCGCACTTGCGGTTTTGGCCGGTCGCATTGATCTGCCGACCACGCAACTCTGGCTTGCGCACAATGGCCCATCAGGTGCCTTTGCTCCTGTTTCTGCGCGGTATCCTATGCCGACATCTTGGATTCCCGATGGTGGCTGGCGTGTAGACAAGGCATTGGTGTTTGCCCACACGCTTCAAGAATCACAGTTCCGCGCCGCCGTGGTTAGCCCTGCTGGCGCGCGCGGCCTGATGCAGGTCCGCCCTGGCACGGCGGGTGACATCGCTCGCAGCCGCGGCACGGTCCTTGGGTCGCTTTCAAAACCGTCAACCAACCTTGAATACGGCCAAAGCTACATTGAATATCTGCGTGATTTGAATGAAACAGGCGGAATGTTGCCAAAAGTAATTGCCGCCTACAATGCAGGCCCAACGCCAATTGGTGTGTGGAACGCCCGCACGCGCGATAATGGTGATCCGCTTCTTTATATAGAGTCTATTCCCTATTGGGAAACGCGTGCCTATGTGACGATCATTATGCGTAATTACTGGATGTATCAGCTGGAACTCAATGACAAGGCTACAAGCCTGGCTGCCCTGTCACAGGGTCTATGGCCTCGTTTTCCTGGCATGTCTGGGGCAACAGCGGTGCGTTTGGATAGAGTAGGTGGGGTGGCAAGTGCCGATTGACGATAATATTGAATTCAAACCGATCCGTATCGCGGTTTTAACAGTTTCAGATACACGCGTCGCTTCCACTGACACTTCAGGCGACCTTTTGGTTGAGCGCCTTACGACCAAGGGTCATGTGTTGGCTGACCGCGCCCTTGTTCCCGATGATGTAGGGGCCATTCTGACGCGCATGCACCACTGGGTCGATGATCAATCAATTCAGTGTATCCTGATTACTGGCGGAACCGGCGTTACAGGCCGCGATGTAACACCAGAAGCGCTGGCCATTCTCGACGGCAAAGAAATCCCCGGCTTTGGTGAATTGTTCCGTTGGATCAGCTTCCAAAACATCGGGTCTTCCACCATTCAATCGCGCGCAATTGGTTATGTGGTACGGTCCACCTATATCTTTGCGTTGCCCGGATCGACCAGCGCGTGCCGTGATGCGTGGGATGAAATTCTAACCAACCAACTCGACATTCGGTTTAAGCCTTGTAATTTTATCGAGCTGATCGGCCGTCTGCGCGTCAGTTAAGCTAAAATCATGTCGCTATTTTGTTTTGAAAAAGACCTTCAAATCTCCTAAAACTGCGCTCCACCAATCAAGAGAATCTTTGAAATTGGCTTTGTTCAGCCCCCCAATTGTTGCAACATCATATTTTAACTGAAATTGATTTTTATCATTGATGGCAGCTTTGCCGAACCGGTTTCCAACATTCCATTCATTGGCCAATTTTGGCGTGTCCGTTTTGTCAGAATCAAATATGATACTGAATTGTAACGAGTCACACTGCTTTTTTTCTTCACAACCATAGAAGAAAATATCAAAATTATACCCAGTTGCAGCACTGGAAATCATTGGATCCCCAATGGAATCTGTATTCAATTTAGCGCGATAACCCTCTCTTTGGAGCGCATCTACAACCGTTTGGGGATCGCTTGCGCAAATCATATTTGTACCGCAAGCGTCAGTATCTTTGGCGTGCGCCCCTCCGATAGAAAATAAGGTGAAGGCAAAAACTGAAAACGCGCGATTCATAAATAATTTCCTTTTGCCCTTGAGCAAATGAATGACAGAAAATACTGCGGCTTAAGAGTTATATTTGAAAGCACTCTAGCCAAAACTGCTGGCATCCCCGCTCCCCGGCGCGAAGCGAATAAGCCGACTGTCTAGCACTGCGGCCTGACGGTGGATCACAGCCACTTTATATTCTGTATCCATCACCATC
>JAYUPB010000077.1:0-10006 GCA_043760405.1 Sphingomonadales bacterium | reverse complement strand
CTTTTGCTGCGCGGCAACGCCCTGACCGAAACGTCGCGCGCGCGGCTTGCCTTGATGCGCGAAACCAATGACGGTTTTCGGATTGCTGAAGAGGATTTACGGTTACGCGGGGCAGGAGAATTGCTGGGTACGCGCCAATCGGGTGAGGCTGTGTTCCGGCTTGCCAATCCAGAAATGATAACGGCCATGATTGGCACAGCGACAGATGACGCGCGGCTTTTGGTTGATCGTGACGGCGGATTAGAAGGAGATCGCGGCAAAGCTGCTCGTGTTGCTCTGTATCTGTTTGAACGTGATGCCGCAGTTGGCTTGTTGCGGTCTGGGTAAATCAATCGTTAGCATGTAATTCTGATAATGCGCCGACATAATCCTCATCAAGTGGACGGTTGAATGCCAGACCGTGGCGTTCATTAAAATACCAGATGATTTTTGCGCCAACCCAGCCAAGACCCGGCATATCAACGTGCACAGGCGAATTTTCGATCATCGCCTGCGCGGCATGCACCAGAACACCTCCAGTGGAGAGGTTCACAATTTCAATTTCCACACGCTCTTGTCCAGGCAGGGCAGCGAGCGTGAAAATAGTCACCTCATTCCGCTCTGTGCGCCTGCGATCAGCGGAAAATAGATGCGACGCTAACGTCGTTTGTGCCTGTGCCATGTTTATTCCAGTCGTCAAAAGACAGGGTTTCATGAGGCATAGGGATACAACAAGCCGATAAAAGTCATTGTTACCAAGGCGCTAACCCTCTTGAGTCAACAGGCCATGTTTTTTCTTGCCAAGGCTAATTTTTCGAGGGTTTGGCCCAAGTCGAATGATGAAATCAGGATCCGAAACGGGCTCATCATCAGCCTTAACAGCACCTTCGGCGACTTTGCGTTTTGCCTCCCCGCGAGAGGAAACAAACCCAATTTGAACCAGCGCATCAAGGATGTTGATCGCGCTGTCGGCAATCGCCAGACTCGGCAAATCGTCGCCAGAAGACCCTTGTTCAAACACCTGCTGCGCGGTTGCGGCTGCATTTTGCGCAGCGTCCCCCCCATGACACATAGCGGTCGCTTCATTGGCCAAAATGCGCTTGGCTTCGTTGATTTCTGCGCCTTGCAAGCTTTCAAGCCGTGCAATTTCTTCCAAGGACAGGTCCGTAAATAGCCGCAGGAAACGCCCGACATCACCGTCCTGTGTGTTGCGCCAAAATTGCCAATAATCATAAGGTGAAAGCGCGTCGGCATTGAGCCATACAGCACCGGATGCTGTTTTACCCATTTTGCCACCGTCCGCCAATGTGATGAGCGGGGTCGTCAGACCAAAAGCCTGAACGCCGTCAATACGCCGTGTCAGTTCGATCCCGTTGATGATATTGCCCCATTGGTCAGATCCACCCATCTGCAAGCGACACCGCGCGCGGCGTGACAATTCCAGGAAATCATAAGCCTGCAAAATCATATAATTAAATTCGAGGAAAGTCAGCGGCTGTTCGCGCTCAAGGCGGAGTTTAACCGAATCGAAGGTCAACATCCGGTTGATCGTGAAATGTTTCCCCACATCACGCAGGAACGGAACATATTCGAGCGCGTCCAGCCAATCCGCATTGTTGACCATCACTGCGTCCGTAGGGCCATCACCAAAGGTCAAAAAGCGTTCAAACACACGCTGGATCGACGCGATATTGGCGTTAATGTCATCATTGGTCAAAAGCTTGCGGCTTTCATCCTTGCCAGATGGATCGCCAACTTTTGTCGTGCCTCCCCCCATCAGTACGATGGGTTTATGCCCCGATTGTTGCAAACGGCGGAGCATCATAATCTGCACCAAACTGCCAACGTGCAGAGACGCCGCGGTCGCATCAAAGCCAATATAGGCCGGAATGACCTGAGCGTGTGCAAGGGCATCAAGCGCGTCCAAGTCTGTTACTTGATGGATATAGCCGCGCGCTGCGAGCGTCGTTAAGAGTGTTGAGGCATAATTTGTCATAGTGGGCGGCGCTTAGCATGGAGAATGTGGATTGAGTAGAGTTTTGGCCAAGCGGACACTGTTTCCTCATCCAGATTTTGGGTCGGCTTCATTAGAGGTAATGACAACAGTGGCTTTGGTTGGCACTCACACGTTCAAATTTGAATTTGTCGTTGTTGGTGCGGTTGAAAAACTTCTCATCCCAACGCCTGCTATGCCCGATCGCACCTATGGCCTTTGGCAGCACAGCTGTTTTGAAGCATTTATTGGTTTGAAAACCGGAGGCTATGTTGAGTTAAATTTCTCGCCCTCCGGACAGTGGGCAGCCTATCGATTTGAGTCCTATCGTTCGGGTATGGCGGATGCAATCGATCTTTTATCGCCTGATATAAGTTGGCAGAGTGATAGGCATAATCGCTTGTTGTTGTCTGCTTTGGTTGATTTCTCATCTGTGAAGGACTTGATGACTTGGACCTTTGGCCTTTCGGTTGTCCTTGAAGAAAAATCGGACACCAAAAGCTATTGGGCGCTTGCACATCCTCACGGCGGACCTGATTTTCATCATAAGGATTGCTTTGCGCTGCAACTCACGCCACCGGAAACTTTATGAAATTCGGAATTGATCGCCTTTTGGCAGACCCCGCCCTGCGCGCGCCCTTGATCGGGAAACGTGTTGCTTTGCTCGCGCACCCAGCGTCTGTCACAACCAACCTCACCCACGCTCTCGACGCATTGATGGCGCTTGGTGATATCAATATTACCGCCGCTTTTGGCCCGCAGCACGGTCTGCGCGGCGACAAGCAGGATAATATGGTGGAATCGCCGGACTTTACAGACCCGGTCCACGGCATTCCGGTGTTCAGCCTTTACGGTGAAGTGCGTCGCCCGAGTGGTCAGATGATGGGAACGTTCGATACAATCCTGATCGATCTGCAAGACCTTGGCTGCCGCATCTACACCTTCATCACCACCCTGCGTTATATCTTGGAGGCTGCGGCTGAACACGGTAAATCTGTGTGGGTGCTTGACCGTCCAAACCCCGCCGGGCGTCCTGTCGAAGGCCTGACTCTGCGCGAAGGCTGGGAAAGTTTTGTCGGGGCTGGGGCAATGCCGATGCGCCACGGCATGACACTTGGTGAACTGGGCCTTTGGTTCATCGATACGCTCAAACTTAATGTGGATTACCATGTTGTTGAAATGGAAGGCTGGCAACCTGACACTGCGCCAGGTTTTGGCTGGCCACAGAACCGCGTTTGGATCAACCCCAGTCCGAACGCGCCCAATATTGGTATGGCCCGCGCTTATGCGGGCACAGTCATGCTCGAAGGCACAACGCTCTCAGAAGGGCGGGGGACAACCCGTCCGCTCGAAATTTTTGGTGCACCAGACATGGATGCGCGCGCGGTGATTGCGCAAATGCAGGTGTTCGCGCCGCAGTGGTTAAAAGGCTGTATCCTGCGCGAATGTTGGTTTGAACCCACATTCCACAAACATACCGGACATTTGTGTCACGGTGTCCAAATTCATGCTGAAGGGCCGCAGTATGACCATGTGGCGTTTAAGCCATGGCGGGTGCAGGCGCTGGCGTTCAAGGCGATTCGAACGCTCTATCCAGACTATCCCCTGTGGCGTGATTTTCCGTATGAATATGAACTGGGCAAACTGGCAATTGATGTGATTAATGGCGGCCCACTTTTACGTGAATGGGTGGATAATCCTGCGGCAACGCCCGAAGAGCTCGACGCGATTACAGCGCGTGATGAAGATGTTTGGCTTTCTGAAAGGAAAGCATTTTTGCGCTATTAGAGCGATTTTCGCATGGCGCACCGATTCTGCGGATTGACCTCAGCGGCCAATGTTGCGGCGAGTGCGGCGGGCGTTTCATCGGCCTTTAGAATGCAAAAACCCAGGCGTTCATAATAGGGCGCATTCCAAGCAAATATGCTATCTGTGGACAGGGATGCGGCACTGAATCCGCGATTTTTAGCGGCGCCCAGGGCCTCTTCAATCAACGCGCGACCCACGCCGCGCCTCTGTTGCAAGGGGTCAACCGCGATTTCCTTAATGTAGAAATCACCGCCGCAGACATCGCTGAGCAAAAATCCGATGAGGATATTTTCTTGTGCGGCGATCCACAACTGATCGGTTTGCGCGGCCTTAGTCAGAATGTCAGCTGGGGTGATTTGGCCCACTGCCCATTCCATATGCGTCCCTAAAAACAGGGCGCCGGCAGATATTTCAACTTTGTTTATCGCTGCGCAATCCGCTGCAATGCCGCGTCTGATGTGCATCAATTTTTGCGCGTTAAAGCCCGCATGGCGTCATCCAATCCCGTCAACGTCAGCGGGAACATGCGGTCATTCATGGCTTCTTTGAGCAGTTTGGTTGACTGCGAATAACCCCAATGTTCTTTGGGAACGGGGTTAAGCCACGCCGCCGCTGGATAGGTTGTTGTCAGACGCTGCATCCATACGGTCCCGGATTCTTCGTTGAAATGTTCAACCGAACCGCCGGGATGACTGATCTCATAGGGGCTCATCGCGGCGTCACCGACGAAGATAATTTTATAATCATGCCCGTATTTGTGAAGCACATCCCAGGTCGGCGTTCGTTCACTAAAGCGCCGCTTATTGTCCTTCCACAGCCCTTCATAGGGACAATTGTGGAAGTAGAAAAATTCAAGGTTTTTGAATTCGGTTGTCGCCGCGCTGAACAATTCCTCACACAGCTTGATATGTGGGTCCATTGATCCGCCGACATCGAGAAAGAGCAGCAGCTTTACTGCGTTGCGTCGTTCCGCGCGCATCTGAATGTCGAGCCAGCCCTGCTTCGCAGTACCACGCACGGTACCGTCAATGTCGAGCTCATCCTGTGCGCCTTCGCGCGCAAATTTACGCAGACGGCGCAGTGCGATTTTGATGTTGCGCGTCCCTAATTCTTTGGTTGAATCAAGGTTTTTGAACTCGCGCTTATCCCACACTTTGACAGCGCGGCCGTGCTTGCTTTCGCCGCCGATGCGCACGCCTTCAGGATTATAACCGGAATTGCCATAGGGGGATGTGCCACCCGTGCCGACCCATTTATTGCCGCCCTCATGTTTTTTCTGCTGTTCTTCGAGACGTTTTTTGAGCGTCTCCATAATCTCTTCCCAACTGCCAAGCGCCTTGATCGCCTCCATCTCCTCGGGCGTCAGAAATTTCTCGGCAACGGCCTTCAGCCAATCTTCGGGAATGTCGGCATTCTGTTCGCCGTAGGATGTGATGATGCCCTTGAACACTTTGGCAAACACCTGATCAAAGCGGTCAAGCAGCCCTTCATCCTTAACAAATGTTGCGCGGGAGAGATAATAAAACTCCTCAGGGTTGCGCTCAATCACATCCCTGTCGAGCGCCTCCAGCAGCACAAGATGCTCCTTCATACTGGCCGGAATGCCCGCCGCGCGGAGTTCGTCTAGGAAGTTGAAGAACATCAGTTTTGACCCTTGGCAGGTGGTTCAGCCATTCCGCGCCCCGCGCGCCATGAATGCCAGCCGTTCGAACAGCATCACATCCTGTTCATTCTTAAGGAGCGCACCGTGGAGCGGTGGGATCGCTTTGGTTGGATCGCGGTTTTGCAGCACGTCGAGCGGCATATCTTCGGCCAAAAGCAGTTTTAACCAATCGAGAAGTTCACTGGTCGATGGTTTCTTTTTCAGGCCCGGCACGTCACGGACTTCATAGAATACGTCCATCGCCTTTTTGACCAAAATCTTTTGGATGCCTGGAAAATGGACATCGACGATGGCTTGCATCGTATCGCGATCTGGAAATTTGATATAGTGGAAGAAACAGCGGCGCAGGAAAGCGTCGGGCAGTTCCTTTTCATTGTTTGATGTGATGATGACGATGGGGCGCTCCACCGCGGTGATCGTTTCATGTGTTTCATAGACGTCGAAACTCATCCGGTCGAGTTCCTGCAACAGATCGTTGGGAAATTCGATGTCGGCCTTGTCGATCTCATCGATCAGCAGCACAGGCAATTCGGGTGACGTAAACGCCTCCCATAACTTTCCCTTGCGAATATAATTGCGAATGTCGTGGACACGCTCATCGCCGAGTTGGCCGTCGCGCAGTCGTGCCACCGCGTCATATTCATACAGGCCTTGATGCGCCTTTGTGGTCGATTTGATGTTCCATTCGATCAAGGGGGCGTTCATCGCCTTGGCGATTTCCTGGGCCAAAACCGTCTTTCCGGTGCCGGGTTCCCCTTTAATGAGGAGCGGGCGACGCAGGGTCATGGCGGCATTGACGGCGACCTTAAGGTCATCCGTGGCAACATAATCTTTGGTTCCGGTGAAACGCATCGCGCGGCTTTCCTTTGACGTGAACGTAAACTCACATCTGCGATACGGCGGGTTTTACATCGGTGCAACCCTATAAAGTTTAGGGTCGACCTAGTGTTCGCCGCGTGCGATCTGGCGTGCTTCCAGCAAATCCCAAAGACCACGGTGTTGTCCCAAAAGCTGCTGTGCACCGAACACAACAGCGCGTTCAACCGCAGGTGTTTCGGAAATCGCGGTCAGGACCGCGACGGTATCGTCAATTGAGGGCAAGGTGCATGCCACTGCATCAACCCCGAACCGAAGTGCCGCTTTATCAAGCAATGGCCGCACGCCATACCAATCGAGTACAAGGGCGGTTGCGGCCCCAATGGCGCAGCCCTTGCGATCCGATTGCGCCAGCATATCAAGGGCATGATGCTGAGCGATCACGGCTGATTCGCTTTCTGCCTGTCCTGGGGTGCTGGGCAACGGCCCTGCCGCAACGACCAGCTTGGTTAAATAGAGACGTTCGTTGGCGAAACCATCTGTAGCCTTAATCAACCAAGCGCGCGCGGCTTCGTGAACTGTATGCTGAGCAGCATGATCGACGACGCCTGGCATGCGACCGTGAAGCGCGCAGATGTGGTGAACAACGTCAGCAAGGTTACGCGATGCGAGTCGCCCCTGCGACAGAGCAATATTACGAGGATAAGCATGGCCAGCACTGCCCTCAGCTTGCGCCAAAGAACGCAGCATTTCTGTCGCATTTGACCCTAAATTTTGTGCTGCTTGCGTCGCCATACTAACCCTTACTTTACCTTAATGCGAAGGTGAAACTCCGCACTACAGAGACGTGTCTATACGAAGGGAGTAAAGGTCTGGTTTACATCACGTTATCCATTTGGTGACGCGGAGTTAAGATTGCCAAAGATTAGAAAGCAAATTCCAGCACGGCATGAGCAACAAGTTCTCCTGATCCAACAAAAGTGATGCTGCAATCCACATAAACGCTTGTTTTTCCAAAGCGTTTGACCGTTGCTGCGATTGTGAAATCATCATTCATTGCCGGGCGCAGGAAGTGCGTGTGTTGATAGACGGTGCCCCTGCCGACTCGCGGTCCCGTCATTGCAGCCATACTGGCAACGGTATCGATGGCTGCCATCAGCGCTTGCCCGCAAACAGCGCCAGAAAAGAAACGGAGCCGATCATTGAGCGGCAGCCGCATCGAGGTGAAGCCCTCACGCACCACGAAATCGGTGAGCCCCATTTCCTTGATCCACGGCGCAAACACCCAATCGAAGACGGATTGCGCATTTTCCTGCGTCAGCGGAAACAGGTTTTCGGGCGTGGCGACGGTCATGCGTTTGTTTTCATCATGGTTCCGCCGCCCAATTGAACCCTAATTTTACTGATCGAGAAAGCTCCGCATTTTGCGACTGCGGCTGGGGTGCTTAAGCTTGCGGAGAGCTTTCGCTTCAATCTGACGAATACGTTCGCGTGTAACCGAAAACTGTTGCCCGACTTCTTCGAGCGTGTGATCTGTGTTCATCCCGATCCCAAAGCGCATACGCAGGACGCGTTCTTCACGCGGGGTGAGGCTGGCCAGAACGCGGGTGACGGTTTCTTTGAGGTTGGCTTGAATCGCGGCATCCACAGGAATGATCGCATTCTTATCCTCAATGAAATCACCCAGATGTGAATCTTCCTCGTCGCCAATGGGGGTTTCAAGAGAGATTGGCTCTTTGGCGATTTTCATAACCTTGCGCACTTTTTCGAGCGGCATCGACAAGCGTTCTGCCATTTCTTCAGGCGTGGGTTCGCGGCCCTGTTCGTGCAGGAACTGACGGCTGCACCGCACCAGCTTGTTGATCGTTTCGATCATATGCACCGGGATACGTATGGTCCGCGCCTGATCGGCAATTGACCGCGTGATTGCCTGACGAATCCACCACGTTGCGTAGGTTGAGAATTTGTAACCGCGCCGATATTCAAATTTGTCGACCGCCTTCATCAGGCCGATATTGCCTTCCTGAATAAGGTCGAGGAATTGAAGCCCGCGATTTGTGTATTTTTTGGCGATGGAGATCACAAGGCGCAAATTGGCCTCAACCATTTCCTTTTTGGCGATGCGCGCTTCGCGTTCGCCCTTTTGGACCATATTGACGATCCGGCGAAATTCGCCAAGCGACATGCCGGTTGCAAGAGCAATTTCTGCAATTTCCATGCGAATACGCTCAACGGCATCAGATTCTTGTTCAGCAAAGGCCGCCCATTTTTTGTCCGTACCCTTGGCACTGTCGAGCCAAGTTTCGTCGAGTTCACGCCCCATATAACTGTCGAGGAACGCTTTGCGCGGCACTTTATGGCGTTCGGCCAGGCGGAGCATCTGGCCACCAAGCGCAGTCAACCGGCGGCTGTAGCTATAAAGCTGATCAACCAAATATTCGATTTTAGCGCCGTGGAACTTCACGCTTTCCACTTCTGCAGTCAAATCTTCGCGCAGTTTATGATATTTCTTTTCGTCAGACGCGCTAAAATCAAGCGCGCCGCCCAATGCATCCATACGCGCGGCCTGGATTTTGGAAAATTTCTTGTAGAGCGATGTTATCGTCGCAAATTTTTCTAGTGCCGCTGGTTTCAGCGTCTCTTCCATCTGCGCGAGGGAGAGCGTGTTGTCCTCATCGTCCTCTTCAACTGGGCGCTTGGCACGCCGTTCGGTCATCTGACCTTCTTCATCTTCTTCATCAGGCGCAGCTTCTTCAACATCGTCTTCTTCTTTGAAAGAAGGCCCCGCCGTCTTTTCCGAAATTTCGCCGTCGCCCTCTTCTTCGCCGTCTTCGGTCAACGCTTCAGGGGCTGGGTCTTTTGAGAGCATCGCATCAAGATCCATGATCTCACGCAGCTGCATCGTGCCTTCATTAAGCGCATTTGACCAATCGATGATCGCGTTGAAGGTAATCGGGCTTTCGCACAGCCCAAGGATCATCGTGTCGCGGCCAGCCTCAATGCGTTTGGCAATCGCAATTTCACCTTCACGGCTGAGCAATTCGACGGCGCCCATTTCACGCAGATACATCCGGACAGGATCATCTGTGCGATCAATGACTTCCTTCTTCTTTTCCAGCGGTGCAGATGCCCCCGTCGAATCGGTTTGATCGACGGCTTCAATTTCATCTTCATCGGAGTCTGTTTCGGCTTCGTCACCGTCGTCGGCGGCTTCTTCATTTTCGACAATATTGACGCCCATATCGTTGATGGATGACATTACGTCTTCAATCTGTTCGGATGACAGTTGGTCTGGTGGCAGCGCCTCATTCAATTCATCATAGGTGATGTAGCCACGCTTTTTGGCGCGTGCGAGCAGCTTTTTAATCGCCGCTTCGTTCATTTCAACCAGAGGCACATCACCACCGTCAATGGAGTCTACTGCTTCTGCTGTGTCTGCTTTTGCCATATTTACCGAACTTCCCCGTCAATTTCACCAGGATCTTCGCCATTGGCGAGAGCCGCTAATTTCAATTCATTCACTCTAAGGGCCTTTGACACTTCCACTTGATAAGCAAAGCTGGCCTCATCCATTGTTTCATTCATTCTTGCCGTTGCTGCTTGCAGCTCTGCCACCAATGCGGGGCGCGCTGAAACAATATCAATGGCATATTTTAAAGCTCTTTGTGCGTCGTCGGGTTCCGCATTGCGGCGTAAGAACGAAAAGGCAAGCCTCTTTGCACCATCATTACCGCAAAGCTCCCCTA
>JAYUPB010000076.1:0-10296 GCA_043760405.1 Sphingomonadales bacterium | reverse complement strand
TCAGCTCCGCCTCTGGAAAATGTTCAAAAGCCGCTTTCACCAAGGGCGTAGCCAAAATGGCATCACGCGCAGCATGCTCCTCGGCTTGCTCTTGCGCTAACAAAGTCGGCGCTGCGGCCTCATCCGTGGTTGAGACGTCCCATGTCATCCCCGTCAATTCTTTTAAGCTCGCGCCAAGGTCACGAACAAAATCAGCGGGCAGTGGTTTTGTTTGGCGTATTATCAGCTCGCCCGGTGCATAGCGCACCAGCCCAACCAGATCATGCAGTTGCTGGGACATGTGAGCCTTGCCATTTTTAGCCAAGAAATCGACTAAAGCAGCAAAATCAGTCGGTGCGACAGGTGCTGGCATGCCCTTATCAACCGCACGCGGGGCGGCTGATAAGGGCATGCCGCTTTCAATCTTGCGCGCAAGATCGGCAGGATCAGGCAATTGGCTGGCATGAATGACACGCAAGATAACCATATCAGCGGCCTCACGCGGATCCGCCGCGCGGTTGATTTCCTCATGCCCACGCAAGAGCAACTGCCAAAGTCGGTGGAGCAGCGCAAAACTTAAACCATCTGCCCATTCTTCATAGGCGGCACGTTCTTCTGTAGATTGTGCGCCATCTTCTGGCGCTCCAACCTTTGCCAGCGTTGTCCCGTGGCACGTGTCGAGCAACCCCTTAATCACTGCTGACGGCTCAACGCCCAAATCATGTTGTTCAGCAAGGGCCGCAAGTGCTGCTTGAGCATCACCTGTCAACAACACCCCAAAAAGACGCCGTATAGCACCGCGATCAGACAGTCCGAGCATGGCACGAATTTGTTCGCCAGTGACGCTCTCTGCCCCTTCTTGGCCAGCATGTGCGATGGCTTGGTCAAGGATCGACAGACCATCGCGGACAGAGCCCTCCGCCGCGCGCGCAATCAACGCTAGGGCTTCGGTGTCAACGGCGACGGCTTCAGCCTTAGCGATACGCGCGAAATGCGCGGTAAGGGTTTCGGCCGAAATACGCCGCAAATCAAACCGCTGACACCGAGACAAAACGGTCACAGGTACTTTTTGAATTTCGGTGGTCGCAAACAAGAATTTAACGTGCGGCGGCGGTTCTTCCAGAGTCTTCAAAAGCGCGTTGAATGCGTTTTTGGACAACATATGCACTTCATCGATAATATAAACTTTGTATCGCGCTGAGACAGCGGAATAGCGCACCGCCTCAATAATTTCCCGCACATCATCTACGCCTGTATGAGACGCAGCATCCATTTCGATTACGTCAATATGCCGCCCTTCGGCAATCGCCACGCACGGCTCGCAGACGCCGCAGGGGTCAATCGTCGGACCATTTTCACAATTAAGTGCCTTTGCAATCAGCCGTGCAGTCGACGTTTTACCCACGCCGCGCACCCCCGTTAGCAAAAAAGCGTGAGCAAGACGGTCACGCTTTATTGCATTTCCCAGCGTTGTGACCATCGCATCCTGCCCAATAAGTTCAGAAAAGCGTTGCGGCCGGTATTTGCGTGCCAGGACGCGGTAGGCGGGGGGGGATTCGGACATAGGCCTGTCTTAACCAAAGCCGGTTTCAATGTCGAAGGGGGAAAGTAGGAGCCGGAACGACCCGGAGCGAATTCGTTGTGGCTGCTTCCTTCCGGATCTGACCAGGTTGGCGAGTACTCCGTCCGCCCGACTCCCGAAAGTCATATGGCGATACCGAACGCGGAAATCAACGCCCCTGCATATTATGACTGTCTGGCGGCATCCGCACGATCAGACCATCAAGCGTTTCATCCAATAATATCTGGCATGCGAGACGACTGGTACGAGTGGCTCCCGCTGCAAGATCGAGCATGTCTTCCTCTTCCTCCTCCGCACGTGGCAACTTTTCAAACCAATCGCTGTCAATGATGACATGGCAGGTGGAACAGGCCATCTGCCCTTCACACGTCCCCTCCAAAGGCTGTCCATCGCCCTGTGCGACCTCAAGCAAACGCAGGCCGCTTTCGGCTACTACAACGCGGACATCATCGCCATTGGCGCTGATAAAGTGGACGCGTATCATCCAAATACCCTTTGTCTTTGTGCGGCATCAAAAATGAGGGTGAGTGCGCGGGATAAATCGTCCCGTGAGGTATAGCGCCCAAAACCAAGACGAATGCTTGAGCGCGCCTGCTGATCGCTCAACCCCAAAGAACGCAGCACATGGCTTGGTCGTCCTGATCCACTTGCGCAGGCTGATCCTGCAGAAAAGGCGACATCGCGCACGTCAGAAAGGAGCCGTGCGGCGTCAATGCCATCACACCGTATGTTGAGGTTGCCACGATAGCGTTGATCTTGCGAACCATTGATTACCCATCCTTGTGGCATCATCGCAGTTGCAGTTCGCCAGAGCATTTCGACATGATGCGCATCTGCATCCATGCGCTCTGCGGCACACCGCGCAGCGGCTCCAAATCCGGCACAAAGCATTGGTGATAGAGTGCCAGACCGCAAACCGCCCTCTTGCCCACCACCGTGCAGCAAGGGTTTGAGATGAACCCCGTCGCGCACCCACAGCGCGCCGATACCCTTAGGCCCATATATTTTGTGTGCGCTGATCGCGATCATATCTGGCCCGTCGGGGATTGATATTCTCCCATATCCCTGCACAGCATCGCACAGAAACGCTGCCCCAGCAGCATGTGCCCGCGACGCCAAAGCTGAGATCGGTTGTATGACGCCAATTTCATTGTTGACATGCATTACTACTACCACCCCCGCGCCGGCTGGAAAAGATACGGCGGCATCTATCAATCCGTCTGTGCCGACCGGCAAGTGTGTAACTGTCCGCCCCTGTGCGCCCATCCATTTTGCCGTGTCACGTACAGCGGCATGTTCTGTCTCTGGCAAAACTATCCCGCCTTCCCCAAAGCCGCATATCGCCCAATTAAGCGCCTCAGTTGCACCACTGGTGAAATAAACCCGCCCGCCCTTTGGCAACAAAGCGGCCACTTGATCACGAGCAACTTCAACAGTGGCGGCGGCCTCTCTTCCCAATTTATGTGATGAATGCGGGTTCGCAAATTTTTCATCAAGCCATGGCAACATCGCATCCCTTGCTTCAGGTGAAAGCGGGGTTGTTGCTTGGTAATCGAGATAAAGGGTCATTCAAGCCTTAGACAGTTCAATATAATGAAAATCAACGCATAAGACTGTGCACGGGCAAGAGTGACGCAATTCGGCAATCCAATACCCAAAACGTTTTCAAATTATGCGGAAAATTGAATTTGCGAAATTATGAAGAATGATTGGCAGCACAAGACTTCCAGTCCGTTCACGAAACCAAATGAGTAAAAGCGCCGGTATCGCGGTTAATCCCATCGTCATTGGATCGATAGAAAACATACCATCCGAAAAGCTTAAAGCGTGTCCGAACCCAAATACCATGCAAGACAATAGCGCGCCCCAACCAATGTTGACCCCCGCAATTTTCATCCGGCTTCGAAAAGCTTCGTTCAGAGCAAAAAGCAATATACCACGATAATAAGGCTCTTCTTCAAAACCGGGCATGGTCATTTGAAATGCGAGGCTTTCTAAATCTGACACATCATTGGGCATTGAAAGAGCCAATCCAGCGAAAACAATGCACACCACAAGCGCGGCTATCCAAGTAGCTTTTCGACCTTCTTCATTTTGTTTCAAAGTTAAACCAACACGCGCGAAACCAAAGGCGGGATGCGCTGCAATAGCCAATGTGAGCACAAGTGCTAAAAATTTTCCCTGCCAATTCCAACTGCTTTCGGGCTGAAAATTGGGCAATAAGCCATACACGTTGGTCAGGGCAATATCGTTAAAAATGACCAATGTTACAGCGATCATAAGCCAGCGGATTGAAAATTCACTGCGTCTAATTTGACCAAAAACAAATCCGATCATGAATAGGATGAGGCCTATGCTCAATATCGCATAGAGAGGGTTCAACATTTCTCATCTCCTGATCGTCAGGCAATTTACTTATCGACTTAATGAAAATGAGCTAAATTTTATGTGTACTAGGTCACTTAACAGGTCCTGACCCTAAGGCTTGATACGTTTCCATGCTTCAATGAAGCGGTACACATCTGCGCGGCTTGTTTCTGGGCCAAAACTGACGCGAATGACCTCACCTGCCTCTGCGTCATTCCATCCCATTGCAGCAAGAACGCGGCTTGATTTAAGCGTGCCAGAAGAACAGGCACTGCCCGCTGAAACCGCGATCCCCGCCATATCAAACTGGATCAGTTGCGCTGATGCTGCTTTGCCCGGCATGCGGTATCCAGCAATGGTAGCAAGGCGCGGTGACGTGCGTGCCACAACATGTCCACCAGCGCCTTCAATGGCCCCGTCCAAATGTGCGCGCAAATCTGCCGCGCGCTCGATCCAGCCGCGATTGGACTCTGCTGCGACCGCAAATCCCATTGCTGCGATGAGATTTTCAGTGCCGCCGCGATAGCCCTTTTCCTGACCACCACTTGGTGAAATCATGCCAAGATCACGGATCAGCAGTGCTCCGATGCCTGGGATTCCTCCCATTTTATGCGCCGATACTGCAATGATATCTGCGTTGGGTAATGCCATTTTACCGGCTGTTTGCGCACAATCTGCAAACAATACCCCACCTGCATCACGTATCACTGGCCCCAAGACGTCGAGCGGTTGAA
This sequence comes from Sphingomonadales bacterium, assembly GCA_043760405.1. Lineage (GTDB taxonomy): Bacteria > Pseudomonadota > Alphaproteobacteria > Sphingomonadales > Sphingomonadaceae > Aquisediminimonas. The sequence continues at coordinate 5,634 of JAYUPB010000076.1, read as the reverse complement.
CAATACCCGTTTCATTATTGGCATGCTGTATGGCAACCAAAGGCTGAGATGCTCCCAATGCCCCCAATCTGCCAAACAAAGCATCACGCGCGACCAAGCCATCTTCTCCAACTGGTAGAAAAAATGCTTTGGGCGCGGCACGATGGACGGCATCATGTTCAACTGCAGAAACGATACACGCATCGCCGGAAAAGCGCGTTAGAGCGATGTCGATGGCTTCACTTGCCCCGCTGGTAAAGACCAGCTCATGATCCCACCCCAATGCAGTTTTAACCCGAGTCCTTGCCTCCTCAAGTGCCGCTCGTGCGGCACGTCCTTCGGCATGGGGTGAAGAGGGGTTGGCCCAAAATGACACGGCCTCAATAACCTCTTCCCGCACAGATGAGAGGATGGGCGTGGTGGCAGCATGATCAAGATAAAGGCGTTCTGACACGTCGAAAGTCCCGTTATGATTGCGGAATGATAATGTCTTCCTATATAGGCCGCGCCAGCAGCGCAAAGCCCGCGCTGATCCTTATTTGAATATAGTTTGCGAGATTTATGCCAGAAGTCATTTTTCCCGGTCCTGAAGGCCGCCTCGAAGGCCGATTTAACCCAGGACCGCGCCCACGTGCGCCGGTCGCGATGATCCTTCATCCCCACCCAAAAGCGGGGGGAACGATGAACAATCGTATCGTTCAATCCATGTATCAGACATTTGTCCGACGCGGATTTGCTGTTTTGCGATTTAATTTTCGCGGTGTTGGCCGTAGTCAGGGTGTGTTTGACAATGGCGTCGGCGAACTTTCCGATGCGGCGTCTGCACTTGATTGGGTCCAGTCCATTCATCCAGAAGCACAAACAACATGGGTGGCGGGGTTTAGTTTTGGATCATTGATAGGTATGCAATTGTTGATGCGACGCCCAGAAATTCGCGGCTTTATCTCTATAGCACCACCTGCCAATATGTATGACTTTACATTTCTTGCGCCGTGTCCATCATCAGGCATCATCATTCAGGGAACGAATGATGAGGTTGTAACACCTGTCGCCGTGCAGAAACTCGTCGATAAATTGCGCACACAGCGCCACATTACGATCCACCATGATGAAATTAAGGGGGCGAACCATTATTTTGAAAATGAACAGACTGAATTAATGGCTTCGGTCGACAAATATCTTGATATGCGCCTCGATCCCAATTCTCCTATCAGGTAGGATGATATGACGTTAAATCGTTGGCAAGACACGGTTATTAGTTTATTTACTGAAATCGGCACCCTTGAGACGCTGGTCAAAACGCGTATAAATGACCGTCGTCCAGCTGGGCTCAATGAAAATCACTTTGCGATGCTCAACCATTTGGTTCGGACCGAAGGACGCGGCGAAACAAAGGCCGCTTTGGTCTGGAATTTTGAGGACATGTGCGACAATATCGACAGTGAAATTAATGTTCTCGCAAACAAAAATTTCATTGTTATTCGTCCAGATACAGCCAAAAATCTTCAAGATCATGTCATGCTAACGCCAGAAGGGCGTGACGCCTATGTAAACGCGATCAAAACCTTATCTCCTGATTTTGAGAGTTTGCTCAGCGGCATTACCATCGAAGATCTCGACAAGACGATGGTGACACTGCGTGAAATACGCCGCACGCTTGATAATCTACCTGACGAATAAGGCTTATTCTATGCCAGAATCTCGCGATCTAACAGTTCTGCACCTGTTTACAGAAATTGCCATTGTCGAACATTTGCTGCGTAACCGCCATGACAGCTTCAAACCAGCGAATATGACGACAGCACAATTTGGCATTTTGAACCATTTTGTGCGGAATAAGCTGGACGAAGTTACACTTTCAATGTTGGCATGGTCTTTTCAGGATGATGAAGATTATATGCGGGAAAAGTTGTCCCAGTTGAGTGCACTCTTTCATATTGAAACATCTGCGATTGATGGTCCGAATTCAGATTTATTGGTCAAAATTACCAAATCGGGCATATTGGCACATGGCCGTGCCTTGGAAGATGTGCGTCCAGATGTAGAATCCTTTCTTGTCGACCTTACGTCATCTGAACTTGAAACCACAGTTAAAGTCTTACAGGAAATCCGCAGAACACTTGATAATCTGCCAGATCGTTAAGGCCAGGACCATATCAGGACATTACCGAGCAACACCAGTGCCGCAGTTATCATAAGAACACCTTTTTGCCGTTCATTGCCTTTTCGGATCATCCATATTCCGCCCCAGATCAGCGCAAAAACAGTTAGAATAGCGATTGAAAAAGTGATGTCTGTCGTCATGGACTATGCCTAGCGCGCCATTACATGATCAAACAAGTCATGATCGACATTACCACCTGATAACATCAGCAGAGTACGCTCCTTTGGTATCACCTTTCCTGCAAGCATTGCTGCGAGGGCGACCGCTCCACTAGGCTCCAAGACGAGATTGAGGGTGGCTTTTGCAAAACGCATTGCATCAAAGATTTCTTTTTCAGTCACGGCGACGCCAAGAGTATTTCGCGTGCTCAAAATTTCAAATGTCAAAGGTGAAACGCGAAGCGTCTGCAACGCATCGCAGCTTGTTTTTGGTGGGTACGAAGCAACAGGTATAATTTTGCCACTGGAAAGCGAAACGGCCATATCATCCCATCCCACTGGTTCGACGGTCACGATACAGGCACTCGATATCGCCAGAGCAAGCCCCGCAGCCAAGCCGCCGCCGCCACACGGCGTCACAATCATATTTGGAGCCTCCAAACCTTCGGTGTGCATTTGTTCGAGCGCTTCCAATCCTGCTGTGCCCTGCCCTTCAATGACCCAAGGATCATCAAAGCTCGGTACCAGAACCGCACCTTTTTTCTGTGCTATATCTAAAGCAATCTCTTCGCGACTTTCAGTCAGACGGTCGTAAAATATAATATTTGCGCCCAAACGGGTGGTTCCTGCAATTTTGATGTGCGGCGCATCAGTCGGCATGACAATCGTTGCCGGCATGCTGAGGCGCGCTGCTGCCCACGCAATACCCTGCGCATGATTGCCCGATGAAAAGGCAACGACTCCCGCAGTGCGCTCTTCAGCTGATAGTGCCGTCAGGCGGTGCCATGCGCCGCGCAGCTTGAATGCCCCCATCGGTTGTAAGGACTCACATTTACACCAGATCGTTTTGCCTGCGATCTGAAGTGGCATTAACGGCGTCGGCGGGACGATCTGCTTAAACTTCTCAAATGCGACACAAACACCTGAAAAACTAGGTTTTCTCTTCGTTACAGCCATCATTACTTTCATTTCATATTAAGCATCACAGAATCACTTTACATGAGCTCAAGCAATACATATATCGCGTTTGCTGCCCCAAGGGGACTTCCAATAACCGTAAGGCAGCCTTGTTGAACGTAATTGCCTTTGGAGGTCCCTTGAATTGCACAGCCATCATAACGCGCTGGGGCTAGCAACTGCCCTACGGCCGGTACAGCCGGTCACGCTTATTCGTCCGCACGCCGCACAGCGCGCTGCCCGCTTCTTTGTTGAGAAGTTTCCGGGTCGTTCACTTTATGCTGTAAAAGCCAATCCTTCGCCTGATCTCATTGCTTTGCTGTGGGACAGTGGCATCACCCATTACGATGTCGCATCGATTGCCGAGGTGCGCCTTGTCCATGCTACAGTTCCTGATGCAACTTTGTGCTTCATGCATCCTGTAAAAGCAGAAGAAGCCATTGCTGAGGCTTATTTTGATCACGGCGTTCGGACATTTTCGCTTGATACGCTTGAGGAACTCGACAAAATTATACGCGCGACCAAGCACGCCGAAGACTTGACTCTGTGTGTTCGTATTCGCGTTTCGTCTGAACACTCGAAATTGAGCCTTGCCTCCAAATTTGGGGCGCATCCGCATGAAATTCGCGAGCTTTTGATTGCGACACGTCAAGCTTCTGACGCACTTGGCATCTGTTTTCATGTTGGCAGTCAGGCGATGTCTCCTTTTGCCTATACTGAGGCAATGGAGCGTGTTCGCGCCGCCATTGTTGATTCTGGTGTTACCGTTGATGTCGTCGACGTCGGCGGCGGTTTTCCAAGCGTTTATCCTGACATGGAGCCACCCGCTCTCGAAAGTTATTTCGATGCGATCCACCGCGCATTTGAAGATCTGCCTGTAAGTTATTCGTCAGAGCTTTGGTGTGAGCCCGGCCGGGCCTTGTGTGCTGAATATTCATCGCTGATCGTTCGCGTTGAAAAGCGTCGTGGCGCTGAACTTTACATCAATGACGGTGCATATGGCGCGCTGTTTGATGCCGCCCATGTTGGCTGGCGATTCCCAGTTGAGCTGCTTCGCACTGAAGTATCCGACACGCGTGATATGGCGTTTAGCTTCTATGGCCCAACGTGCGATGACATGGATCACATGGCTGGTCCTTTCATGCTGCCCGCCGATGTTAAAGCGGGTGATTATATCGAAATCGGCATGCTTGGCGCTTATGGATGTGCCATGAGAACGGGTTTCAATGGCTTTGGTAATGGCGACACCTATGAAGTGGCTGATGATCCTATGGCTTCACTTTACGTGCCAAGTGTCTCGACACTGTCAAATGTCACCGCCATAAGGCAGAAAGTTTAAAGCACTCTACCCTTCCCGCTCGGCGCCGGATAATCCGGCCGCGGGCGGTGTCTTGTTTCAAGATGCCGAGCCAGTCCCTGAAATATAATGACTGGAAATACCACCATGACTGATTCCCGTATCGACGCACAGCGTAAGGCTGAGCTTCTTTCCACCACTGTCGAACATATCGACATCACAACTTTTGATGCACGTCCAATTATCGACGCTATGGGCAAAATGAGTTTCACGAGCCGTGATCTCGCGCGCGCGACCGGCATTTATAATCAGATGCTTGAAGACCCCGATTGTTCAATCTTCCTGGTGATCGCGGGATCAACCAGTGCTGGTGGCTGTATGGATCTCTATGCTGAACTGCTGCGTTCCAACATGATCGACGGCATCGTTGCAACCGGCGCGTCCATTGTTGACATGGATTTCTTTGAAGGGTTAGGTCATAAACATTATCAGGCGCTGGAAGTTCCCGATGATGACACGCTCCGTTCGCTGCTGATCGACCGTATTTACGACACCTATATCGACGAAGAACAATTGCAGGATTGCGATCACACGATCCTTGAAATCGCCAACAGCCTCGAACCAAAGCCTTATTCCAGCCGCGCATTCATCCGCGAGATGGGCAAATATCTGGTTGAACATGGCAAAAAGGACAACAGCCTTGTCAAGCTTGCCTATGAACATGATGTGCCGATCTTTTGCCCTGCGTTTGTGGACTCATCGGCCGGCTTTGGCCTGGTCAAGCATCAGGTTGACCGCGCGAAAGAAGGCAAACCCTATATGGTGCTTGATGCCATTGCTGATTTCCGTGAGCTGACCGATATTAAGGTGAAGGCAGGGACAACCGGCCTGTTGATGATCGGCGGCGGCGTCCCGAAAAACTTCATACAGGATACCGTCGTCTGCGCCGAAATTCTGGGCCATGATGATGTGCAAGTTCACAAATATGCCGTGCAGATCACTGTTGCCGATGTTCGCGACGGGGCTTGCTCCTCCTCCACGCTGCAGGAAGCGGCAAGCTGGGGCAAGGTCAACACCGG
>JAYUPB010000075.1:0-31389 GCA_043760405.1 Sphingomonadales bacterium | reverse complement strand
AAGTTCCGCCGCTAATGCTTCGCCTTGCTCAGGATTCCGCCCCCCCAACAAGAGCTCTACATCATGACCCGCCGCCCTTAAATTGCGTGCAATCCATCCACCGACCACGCCGTAACCGCCTGCAATAAGAATTTTCATGCTTGAGTACCTTTTTGACTATGAGACTTTGTTTGTCGTGATTAACGCTCAGAGCGTGAGCGCCATCCGCAGTTCGCTTGGAAAGCCGTGATCTCGCGACAATTCTGGAGACTTGGTTTCAACCAAAATTTGAAATCCAAGGGCCTGATAAAAGCTCACCGCTGGGTTATCAGACAAAATATCCAACTGCAGCGTTCGAAATTTATTCTGACGCGCCTGAACGGATACATGCCCGACAAGCGCCGCTCCCACACCTGCACGGTGATGCTGCGGCACGACGGAAAGAACATGCAGATAATAAGCGCTTTTGGGTATATTTGGATTGAGATAGCTCGCCTTGCGAGCCCGTTCTGCCAAGCCAATTGCCTCAGCTTGACTGATTTCATCGCGCGCAACAAGTTCTTCAACCAGCACTGAAAAATTGCGCTTGAATGTAAGAAAATTAGGTCCACTAAACCCTATCAGAAGCCCCAGAATATTGTGCTTATCTTCAGCAATGATGCTGTTTGATGATGAAAATATAGTCTGCGGAACATGCCACGCCTCAGCTATTAATATGTCAAGCAACCTTCTTTCAAACCCAAACTGATAGCTGTAACTAACTGGTCCGGTCGCACGCACAAGATCGGCCACAAGATTTATGTCAAGCGAGGCCCCCTGATTTGCATCCAAAATCCTGATTTTTTCAACGATCATGGAGAGCCGCTTTCTATTGCCCTATCGCAACACGACAATCCGTGTCGAAAACGCAATATCTTACGATGTAGAAATAAGTCAATCTTTTTTGGTCATTTGACATATTTCTTCTTCGTAAGATATTAATCGCAACCGCTTGGGCGGGAAGGCATCGGAGGATATTTCTACTGTCAACGTCGATAACAAGGCGGTACTTGGCTGCACGAGTCCCTATTTTGTCGCGCGTAATGTCATCCGACGCTGAACTATTTGCTTCGCGGATGTATTGCATCATGGTCCATGCTATACCCCTGTCAGAAACAAGGAATTTTGATTGGCGCATGATAGAAACTGACGAAACCAGAATGCAGCAATTGCTCGCCACGCCTGACCTCGCTCAGGCGCTGGGGAGTGATCGCTTCAAACAATTCCTCGATAATATTCCCATCGCGATCGCGGTTTCGGAATTAAAACCTTCTGAGCATATTATCTATGTCAATGAGGAGTTTGTGCGCCTCACCGGAATGGAAGCGGCCAAAGTACAGGGTAAGCCGTGGAGTTTTCTTCCTGGCCAAGCCGCCTCGACTGATGACAACCGCGAACTGAGCGACGCCATTGCAGACGAGCAGGATTATATTGGCACGTTTCTGATCGAACATGCTGATGCCAACAAAACAGTCGATGCGTGGTCAAACATCATTGATGGCGACGATGGCAATCCGGTTTTCCGCCTGATCGCTTTGGCGGATGCCAGTCGGCGCGGTGAGAAAAATTTGGAGGAATTTGAAGGGCGCATCCGCGACAAGGATATCTTGCTCAACGAACTCCAGCACCGGGTCAAAAACAATTTGCAGATGATCACGGCGCTGATCCGGATGGAATCGCGCCGTATCCCTGATGACGCGAACGCGAACCGCTTTGACCGGCTTGCGGGGCGCGTGGAAGCGCTCTCATTGCTCTACCGTTCGCTTTCAGACGAAGGCTGTGGTGACGTCATCGACCTTGGTATCTATCTTAGCCAGATTGCCTCGGCGGTGATGCGTGCACATGCTGTTGAAGGTATTCACCTCGATATGCAGGTGGACACATGGCCAGTTTCGATCAACGTTGCGATGCCAACAGGGCTTGTCGTCAATGAGCTGCTGACCAACGCGCTCAAACATGCGTTTGAAGGGCGAGACGGTGGGATAATAACGTTGCACAGCCTCGTCGACGAAACGGGGTGCCGCGTTTTGGTGGGGGATGACGGAATTGGTCTTGCCAAAGATGCAACGTGGCCAAAGCCCGGAAAATTGGGGGCAATGATTGTCCAGTCTCTCCGTCAAAACGCATTGGCGGATGTTGATGTTCACTCCGAACCGGGGAAAGGCGTTCAAGTTACAATTACATTCGACCGTGCAGACGCCTAAGGTCAGGACCTAAAGGCTCACCAACAATGCTGTAATTTCAGCAATCGAGCGCCCGGCATAATCCTTATCGATCTCGACTGTGATCCTTTCGCGTGCACCCTGGTTGAGGCGCTTTCGCATTATAGCTAGAACAGTGGCGCGGCGATCAGGATGCCACTGCTGCCATCTGTCAGAAGCGTGTTCAATTGATCGGCCGCCGCCTTGGCAAAGCGATCTTCTTCTTGCTGATGATAGTCGGTGCTTTCGTGTGCGCTTCGAGCGTTACCACTGCATTGAAAACTGCGGCCAAGCTTGTCGGACCCGATAGTGACTGCCTTGTCAGCATGTTTCTCTCGGTGATCAATTTGCGCGAGGTCTGGCGCGAAGTCTTTGCCTCGGTTGCAGAACAAGGACATCTTCTCGCCGTCAACAACCATGATGTGTGTGCCATGCGTTACGAGCATTTCATTCTCCAAATTCAAACATCACCAAAAACTGCCAGGCTGTCACAATTTTCGCGCAATGCGCTTCCAATGATCCCTATCCTTTTGCGAAAGCGCGGAGCTTTTCATCCGGTCACGAATGATGCTTTTCGCATCATCACCGTATTTTTCCCGTATTCCGACAATTTCCAATTTGTCTTTGTCTCGCAGATATTTAGATTGGAACCAGCCAATGATCATGATCTTACCACCCTTGGAACGCGGTCATTCTGTATATCTCGGACGCTGCGCTCAACAGGAAGGAGAAAGCGCAGCATCCGATTCTTGTCCCGCGTCAGTAGCGTCGATCATCTTCAAACGTTGTGATCCGCAGCCGGTTGCTGAGCCGGTCCAGACGCACGTTGATCGCGGCTTCATTGCGCACCGAAAGCTCGCCTGCGCGGTTGCGCCCCATGGCTTGTTCGCTTCGGCGGATGCTGGCCAGTTCGCGGAGCGCACGGTTGGTTTCAGTGCGATTTAACGTTCCTTGAGCGTTGGCGGTCCGGATATAGTCACCGAGCCAAGCTTCACGAGCGCGCAGTTCACGCGGCATGCCAGACCCTGAGCCATTGCTGTTTGAAGGTCTTGCGATCCAGCGCCCCTGACCATCATAGTAGTCCGACGTTGCACCAGCATGCCACCGGCCGCGATTGTCATAATAACCAGGCTGATTTGCCGCCATCCAGACACCCGCGCTATCGCGGTGACCGCTTGCTGCGCCAACCATCCATTTGCCGTTGGAATCATAATGACCCATGGTCGGACCTGCAATCCATCGCCCGCGACTGTCATAATGGCCACCCGCAGTTCCTGCTATCCATTGGCCATCCCGGTTGTAATAGCCGTCAGCTGAAGCGGGGATCCAATGTCCTTGGGCATCGTAATAGCCCGCGGCAGATGCTGCGCTGTTTAAAGCGACCCAACGCCCTTGCGCGTCATAATATCCGTTCGGCGTGCCTTCGACCCATTTGTTGTTGCGGTCATAATAGCCTTTGGCAGTTGTTCGGTCAGAGGTACCGACGTGCCAGAGCCCCTTGTCGTCATAATAGCCGTAAGCGTCGCTGCGACGCGTTTGCTGCGCACTTGGGTCAGGGATCGGTCCGGTGAAAACCCAGCGACCGCGTGTGTCATAATAACCCGAAGCGCGTCCCGCTTTCCAGCGGCCATCACTGCCATAGTAGCCGTTAGAGGGATCGGATATCCAATTACCATCTGTGTCACGACGACCGCTCACTGCCCCTGCCATCCAGCGACCATTTCCATCATAATGACCTGTGGTGTTGCCTGCTACCCAGCGTCCACGATCATCGTAATATCCAGCGCTTGACCCAGATATCCACTGATCGTTTTGATCGAAATACCCGTTGGCCGAAGCCGGAATCCAATGTCCCTGAGCACTATAATAGCCATTTTCGGCCTGCGTCCCGGGATTTTGAATCCAGCGGTTGCTTTCATTGTAATAGCCATTTGGCGTGCCGTTCACCCATTCGCCATCGCGGTCATAATAACCTGTGGTTTCCGAGGATTTGATGCCCGTCGCATGCCAGCGGTTATTCTGGTCATAATATCCGAACGCGCGGCTACAACCGGCATTGGGTTTGGCGATCTGATTGCCAACGACAGCGCCAACGACGGCACCGATGACGGTTCCAAGCGTCTTGTCATCGCGTCCAGCAATAACATTGCCAGCAACGCCGCCGACGGCGGCACCCCCTACGGTTGCTACGACACGGGTTGAGCGCTGGCGCTCACAGCTTTGCTGGGCGGAGGCGACGGAAGGTATCATCGCTATTGCGGCGATACCAGCGAGGAGGATTGATTTGCGCATTTATGATGCTCCTGAAACGAGCGGAATGCGCGCTTCTTTCCAACTAAACAGCTTGGCGCGAATTTAGTTCCTTTGGCGGCGTGTGATTTTTGGAAAACTGTGCCGACGGATCAATCCAACAGACTGGATTACTTCGCTTTTTCAGCCGTTCGACAACTTGTCGCCTTTGACATGAAAGGCCCGAATTTAAAGCTGAACTATTCTGGCGATATGGTTGGCAAGCCTTCGCCCCATCGAAAGCGATGCTTCGAATCCTCAGTGGACGGGGCGCGACGCCGCAATGCGTTTTACAACAAGGCCGATAATCTTACGTTTGCGCGATGGATCAGATGAGAAACTGGTTTCGCACCAGATCATTGGCCAACGCGAATATTGTTCAGCGAGCCTATCGAACCCATGATGCCAAACACTTGGAGAAGCCATATAATGACGGCTATCACCACAACGGCGTTCAAGATGCTTTTGATCTTGCCATCCATCGGCAAATAGGTGTTGATAAGCCAAAGCACGACGCCAATGACGATCAGAACGCCAACCAAGCTGATGAGGGACATGAAATTTCTCCTGAGCGTGACCGAGAGCGTTTTGCTTTTGCGTCTTGCCCGGGTAATAACCCATCACTTCGGCAAAGGTTCCGTCGGCAAGCGCACAAGAGGTTTGCCGATACCTGTGGCAGTGAGCATTTCAAGGAATGCGGGGTGCGCCGTATAATCTTTGAAAGCGTGAAAACCTTCCGGTTTTTCAAAAACATATTCGCGGAAAAGCGGGTAACTCTCAGCCTTGAGTGCGCGGCCGATTGTGGCTTCGTAACCTAGCCCCGTTGCCTTGAAATCACGCGAAGAAAATACAAACTTACCAAGTACGGGGTCGCCTGAGTTTACGGTATAAGCGAAACTCTTGACCTGATTTCCGAGCGGACGAAATTTGGTACAAACAAACCCTTTCGATTTAACCGGTTGCTCACTGACATCGCAGAAATCGATGCGATCAATGGCAGGCGCGAGAAGCAGAATGTGGATAGCATTGCCACGATCAGTCAGTGGCTTTGGCGTCAGCATGTTTCGGTACGGCTTTCCCCAGCTGCGAACCCTGCCCGAAAGTTTTGCAAGGAAGCCAGAGTCGTGAACCGGATTGCCAAGCGCGCTCATCACCACCGATGCGCCGCGACTGTGCGAGATAACATAAACCTCGCGTCCTTCAATCTGATCGAGCACACCGCGAAATGCGCGCGAGCCGACAATCTGGCTCGCGTTCGCAGCTTTGAACCAGACTTTGACTGCGCCCACGCCCTTTCCAATCAACCCGTCCCAGTAAAAATGGATCAGACCATCACCGGGTTTCAAATCGAGTCGGGACTCGACGTCCGAAAAAGGTATGTTGGTCTCTGCAACCGACGCATTATACCCATGAACAAGGATGAATATCCGCTTGTGACGCGCCGCAAAACCTTTGATCTCCCGTAGCTGGCGCACTTCATCACGTTCTATGAGGCCGCGAAATTTCCGGCTTGTGGCTGACTGAGATAGCAGATTACCCGCCAGCCATTTCCCCTCGCCAGGCCTTTTCTTGCTCAAGCGCGGGTGAAAATGGGATTGCCAGCCAGCTGGATAGAGTGTCCCATTGATGTCCGCAAATACTTCGGCCGTATCGTTTGTTCCTTCGGAATATACAAAGCGATTGGACAGCGGAAATGAGTGCGCGGCGCATCCGGACAGGGCCAGTCCGCCGACAAGGAGTGGAAGATAGCGCTTCATGTCAAACATGCTCGGACGGCGGCTTGGTGATCTCGATAAAAGGCATCAGATGCATCCGCTCAGTCTCCGTTTCTTCCGTGAGTGTCCGGATCCAGCCATCATCATCTTTCATCCGCCGAGCGCAATTGAGATGCGTGATCATGGCACCGACCATGCCAGGCACAGCGAACGGTGTCAGAATTGAATTCACCATGCGCGTGTCCCCCCTCAGCGAGCGTTTCTCGCGGTGACAGAGTGTAACTGCTGAGCGCCCACAAAGTTCCTCAACGGAGCTTTGAAAATCGAAGCCGGTTGATTTCAGCATTCTCAAACTTGACGTCCATCATACTGCCCTTCTTTTTGTGTTAGCGTTCGGGAGAGGCAAGCCACGGCGCAGTACACCGCCAGATTCGGACTCTACCTAGTCTCGGCAGCCAAGGCCAAGCGCGCGAGAGCGGGAAGCGAGGTGGTGCCTGTTTTGGACATGATCGCAGCGCGGTGATTTTCGACGGTGCGCTGGCTGATGCCAAGATCGGCGGCGATGATCTTGCTTGGCTGTCCGGCGAGAACCCTCTCCATGATTTGGTGCTGGCGCTTGGTGAGGCCCGCGACACGCTGGGCCGCTGCGACCTGTTCATCGGTGCGTTTGCTTCCGCTTTGCGCAAGAGTGAGCGCGCGGGCGACGTGTGCCAGCAGCTCTTTTGCACCGATGGGTTTTTCGATGAAGTCCACCGCACCCGCCTTCATAGCCTCCACAGCGATGGCAACGTCGCTGTTGCCAGTGATCATGATCGCTGGGGGGTGATCGCCCTCTCCGCTCAGCTTCTGCAAAAGCTCCAGTCCCGTCATGCCAGGAAGGTAGGCATCAATGAGCAAACATCCTTTCCGCGCCGGTTGATAGGCGGCAAGGAACGCTGCACAGTCTGCATAATCTTCGACCACATATCCTTCCGCCACAAGCATTTCGCGCATCGTCACGCGGATTTGGTGATCGTCGTCAACGATAGTGACGACGGAACCCATCTCAGGCGCAGCGAGTGTCAGGGCAAGCAAACGCCTGATCGTCTGGATCAGCATTTTAGGCTTGACCGGCTTGTTGAGCTGTTCGCAATCATGGTCGGCAATGTTACGCAACGCAGCTGTCGAAATGTCCCCGGTCAGGATGATCACCGGAACAGCGTGCCCAATCTGATCGCGTAATTTGCCGGTGGTTTCAACACCGTTCATCCCGCCAGGGAGATTATAGTCTGACAGGATCAGGTCTGGATTGATTATGGAGTTTTTGACAAGTTTCAACGCAGTAGCTCCGTCATGCGCTGCGGTGACATGATGGCCGTCATCTTCGACCAGCATCTCAAGTAGTTCTCGCACTTCAGGATCATCGTCAATGATCAGAATTTTGCCGCGATGCTGCACCTCCAAAGATTTAGTATCATCGCGTGGCGTCGCAAGGGCGTCTGGCTGGCTCAGCACCTTCATCACACCAATTGAGAAAACGGATCCTTTCCCAAGCACCGAGCGCACGTGGACAGTGTGGCCCAGCAAGTCGGCCAACCGTTTAACGATCGAAAGGCCAAGACCCAGGCCTCGGCTGCGTTCGCGGGCAGCGTTATCGACCTGATGATATTCGTCAAAGATCGCTTGAAGATCAAATTCGCCAATCCCAACACCGCTGTCCCATACCTCGATACTCAAATGATCGTTCCGCCTGCGGCAGCCCATCAGCACCTTTCCGCTCGTCGTATATTTGAGTGCGTTGGAGACTAAGTTGCGGAGCATTTGTTCCAAAAGCTGGGGATCACTGGCAATGAAGGCGCTGCAGGGGATATAGCGGAACTTCAATCGATTGGCGTCTGCGTGATAGGCAAATTCGTCACGCAGCTTTTTGAGGATATCGTTCACTGGAAAACTTGAGACATGGGCACGAACCGCGCCAGCCTCAATCTGGTTGATGTCCAGCAAGGTGTTCAGCATGCCCGACATGGCGCCAAGCGTTTCATCCACCCGCGCGACAAGTTGTTGTGCTTTCGGTCCCTCTACAGTCTTGGCAAGCAACCCTTGCAAAAGAGCCAATGTCTGGAGGGGCTGACGCAAATCGTGGCTGGCGGCGGCAAGAAAACGTGACTTAGCGATATTGGCACGATCTGCTTCTGCCATAGCAACTTCCAGCGCCTGCTTGATCTGTTTGCGCTCGCTAATATCGGTGAAGGTGATGACAACGCCTTCAACCTTTCCGTCATCGGCGAGATAGGGAAGAATGCGCCGGACGAACCACACGCCCGTGGTGGTTTGAATTTCGCGGTCGATGGCATCACTGTTTTCGAGCACATGATGCGCATCAGCGGAAAGCGCCTGATCCGATGAGAGCGATTTCAAATCAGAAAGCGGACGTCCAACATCGCCCGGGATGAGATTAAACAGCGACGTGGTTGCTGGCGTAAAAAAGCGGATATTGAGTTTGGTATCGAGAAACAGCGTCGCCACGTCAGTGCTGTAAAGCACATTCTGCAAATCGTTCGAGGTGATCCGTTGCCGATCGAGCGTTTCCTGCAACTGGCTGTTGAGTGCGGTCAGCTCCTCATTCAAGGATTGCAATTCTTCCTTCGATGTCAGCAATTCCTCATTGGTCGACTGAAACTCCTCATTGACCGATAGCGCCTCCTCATTGACGGCGCGCTGCTCTTCACCTGAAATTTCGAGGTTGTGGATCGCACCATGCAGTTCGGTGCGCGTCGTTTCCAGTTCGTGTACGAGCTCGGCAACCCGTGCGGCGCTTTTTGGCGAAGCGGCGCGGCCCATTTTGGCGGGTTTCAAGGGCACATCGACGAAACAGATGAGCAACAGCGACTCTCCATCGCTCTTGACGGGCTGCACATGAATATCAAAGGCAATCGTCTGGTCACCTTGCCCACTGCGCCCGCCGGTGACAATGATTGGCCCCTCTGCCTGATGCGCCTGCTGGATCGCCGAGCGCAGCTTGGTGCGCAGCGCCTGGGGTGTCATTGCAAGGATATCATGGCTCGGAAGGCCCGGCGCGACGCGGAGATAGCGTTCGGTAGGGCCAGTTGAAAACAGCAACTCCTGCTTGTAATTGATGAGCACTGCTGCGGGACAATGCGCTTCAATCACAAGCTTTTGTACAAGATCGGCGAGCTTGTGCTGGTGTGTCGTTAGGATCAGGCCCGAAGGCACAGCGCCGCGCGGCGTTTCGCTCTGGCCAAGCTGAAAGCCGATATCACCCGGCTTGCTGCGACCAACATGGCGATAGAGTCGTTCAGCCTTTGAGATCACCTTGAAGCGATTTTCATTGCTGCCAATGGTTTCGGCACTGCCCAGCAGCAAAGTGCCGCCTTCGCGCAAGGAAAAGTGGAACAGCCCGATGACTTTCGCCTGCGCTTCTGGCCCGAGGTAGATGAGCAGGTTGCGGCACGAGATCATATCGAGCTTTGAAAAGGGCGGATCAGACAGCACATCCTGTACGGTAAATACAACGGCGGCGCGCAGCTCTGGCGACACGCGGTAGCCGTGATCTTCCTTTACAAAGAAGCGCGCGAGCCGTTCCGCGCTGATTTGCGGCGCAATTGTTTCGGGGTAAACGCCGTCGCGCGCCGCCGCGATGGCATCACCGTCGACGTCAGACGCAAAGACCTGAAGCTTGATGTCGCGCTTCGATGCGATGATCGCCTCGCGGAACAGCATTGCGAGCGAATAGGCCTCTTCACCCGTGCTGCATCCGGCAATCCAGATACGCAAAGGGCGATCCGCCGGCTGGTCGCGGACCATATCGGGCACAACCTTGGCAGCAAGCATGTCAAAAACAGGTTCATCACGAAAGAAGCTAGTGACGTTAATCAGCAAGTCTTTGGCGAGCAAATCAAGCTCCACTGGGTCGCTGCGCAACGTTTCCAGATAGGAGGACATCGTAACGAGCCCGGCAAGCCCCATGCGACGTTCGATCCTGCGCTGAAGCGTGCCCATTTTGTAAAGCGTGAAATCATGGCTGGTTGACGTGCGCACCAGATCGATAATCTCTGGCAAGCAGGCTGTATCCGCCACCGCGACTTTGTCGCCTTTGGACGTGCGCAGCACCGGATCAATGAGTGCTCCAGCAATCTTGGCCACGGGCAAGATCAGATCAATCGCACCCGCCGCAATCGCCGATTTGGGCATGCCGTCATATTCTGCTTCGTCCGGCTGCTGTGCAATCGTGAACCCGCCCGCATCATACAGCGCCTTCAGCCCTAGCGTGCCATCAGCCCCGGTGCCCGACAGGATCACGCCAATCCCTCGTTCTGGGCAATCTTCTGCCAGTGAATGGAGTAGAAAATCAAACGGAAGCCGCGCACCGTGTCGCGCATTGGGCTTTGACAGATGGAGTTTACCGGCTGCGACTGACAAATAGCTGCCGGGCGGGATGATATATAGGTGGTCAGGCGCTATTGTGGTGCCGTCAACCGCTTGCGCGACCGTCATCGACGTATGGTTGGCGAGCAGATCGGCCATCATGCTTTCATGATGGGGGTCCAGATGCTGGATCAGGATGAAGGCTATGCCGGTGCGTGCGGGGAGAGCGTCAATCAATTTGGTGCAGGCGTCCAGCCCGCCTGCCGAAGCCCCAATGGCGACAATAGTAAACGTTGCCGCCGTCGGCCCCTGCGGGACCTTCAATGGCTTCAGTCGCTTGTCTGACATATAGCCCCGTCCCTCAAATATAGGTTCCCGCAGAACCATAGCACGCCAACTACACGCTTGTTCCACGCGGCGGTGTGCGGACGAGATCAGTAGGGGCGCTTTAAGAGAACAAGTCAATCGCGCAGGCGAACGGAACTAACTGCGGAGTGAGTAGTTTCCGAGTCTCACCAAGGCGCTTGCTGATCGACTATGGTTAGCTTTGTCTGCAACCGGAGTGCGACCCATGCAAAAGACCCATAATACCCTGCCGGAGGAAATCCGGGTTCAATCCGTCGAATTGCTCAACAAGCATCTGGCGGCGGCGATCGATCTCCATGCCCAGATGAAGCAGGCGCACTGGAACGTGCGTGGGCCCGGCTTTATCGCAATCCACGAGCTGTTTGACCGGGTTTCCGTCGAGGTTGAGAATTATTCTGATCTGCTCGCTGAACGTGCGGCCGGCCTCGGCGGCACGGCCAATGGCACGATACAGGTGGCGATCAAGCATAGCTTCCTGATCCCCTATCCGCTCGGGATTGCGGACGAACTGCAACATTTGTTCGCGGTATCGGGCGCTCTCGCGGCCTTTGGAGGGTCGATCATCGAAGCGATTGCCAAGGCAACTGAGATTGAAGACCCGACGACTGCCGATCTCTTCACAGAAATTTCGCGCGGCATCGATCAGCAGCTCTACTTCGTTGAATCGCATCTCGCACCCAAAAAGTCTCCGCCGTCAAAGGCGAGCTGAATGCGCAAACTGTCGGTTCTTGTCGTGGAAGACGAAGCGATCATCGGACTGTTGCTGTCTGAGGTCCTCACAGGAATGGGCCACGATGTGATCGGGGTTGCGGCAACCGAAGACGCAGCGATTGCGCTCGCCGAAGAATATCTTCCTGATTTGCTCATCGTCGATGCGGGCTTGACGTCAGGAAACGGCGTTTCGGCGGTGGACGCTATCCTCGCCACGGGTTTCGTGCCGCATGTCTTCACGACCGGCAACGCACTTAAAGTAAGGCTGCTCAAGCCCGGCGCGATTGTGCTTGAAAAGCCATTTCACGAAGCCGAACTCGCCGAGGCCATTGCGAACGCGCTTACCCAAACTGACAAAGTGGCTGCGTGAGTGAATTTCATGTCTTTGAATAGCCTGAAATAAATTCACACCGCGTTGAAACATTCTGCCGCTTACCGTGTTTACCCTGCAACGCTTTCTATCCCCGTGTTGACGATCTCTCGCTCAATGCTTGGACGGTTGCCAATGGTCTGATCCAGGTCCCTCCCCCGGAATGATCAGACCATCGGCAGTCAAAATGGCGGTCGGATCAAACGATTTTTCATAAACTCGCTTGGGACAGCACCCGACCGCCATTTTACCTCTTCGAGCGTCGCTCTTCAGCAAATCAGTGTCAACCGCTCCGTGAGCGCCCCCACGCCACGACTATTTTAATGCCAACCGACTGTGCCTTTCCCGCATCACCACTCTTAAATGACACTGCTGCCCAATCTCAGTGGAACTTAATCAATCCCCTCGCGTTCCCCCCATTCGACACAGACAGCAATAGATTTTGTCCCGTGTTTTTCACAAGTGGAGTATCTCATGTTCAAGAAAACAATCGTCGCCCTGCTTCTTGCAGGCAGCTCAGGTGTGGCTCAAGCCCAAGTGGTCGTATCCCCGGGCGTGACCCTCAATCAGAATAATGTTGCCGCTGCGCTCAACACTTCCGTTGGCGTCCCGTCTGCCGATGCAACAGTTCTTAGGGCCACGACCACAATTGCCGACCCAATTATTCGCGCCGATGCTTTGGCGCAATTGACGCCGCAGGCTTATAGCCTGGTTCCCGAAGTGTCGCTCAATGCCGTGGAAGCGCAAGAAACCAACATCCTGCGTTATGTTCGTGATCAGCGTGGTAATGCAGAGCGTCCCGATGGCACTGAGGTTACAATCGACGACGCTGGCCGCGTCAGCGCCTTCGTAATCGGGGGTGCACGCTTCGGAAACTATAAAGCCGCCACCGACCGTCCACAGGTCAAGAATGACAACCGGATGGTAATGGGCGGACTGAATTTCAGGCTGACACCCAAGACCACACTTGGTGGCTTTGGCGGCTTTATGAGAAGTGACGTTGATTTTGATTCATCCCCGACGTCCGCCAAATCAGCAATGAAGAACTGGTTCGCTGGCGGTTTTGCCACTGTCGGCATTGGACCCATTTATGTTGATGGCTGGGGCAGCTACACCGACCTCAATTGGAAGCTAGGTCGCGGATACGCGTTCAACGGCTTATCTGGCGTATCGAGCGGCAAGACCAATGGCCATATCTGGGCGACAGGCGCGGCGACGGGCCTGAGCTTCTCGGCCGGCAACGTCGAGATCGAACCTTTTGGCGCGATCCGTTACGCCAGGGTTCGGGTCAACGGCTTTAGCGAAACCGGCTCACCGGCGGCCCTTAACGTTGGTCGTAACGATGCCTCAAGCTTGCGGGTGAATGCAGGTGGCCGGATTGGCACCAAGTTCAATGCCGGCAGTGTCGTGGTGCGCCCGCAGCTGCGCGGCGGTTGGAACAAGGAGTTCAAGATGGATGACCCCCGCACTATCTCGGCGGCATTTCGCGACAGCAGCATCGGCACACCGTTCAGCTTCACGACAACCCCGTTGCGCGGCGAATATTACAACGCTGGTGCAGCCCTGAGTGTAGCCGGAGCGGGTCCGATCTCGATGGCAGTCGATTATGACGTCCAGTTCGCCAAGGACCGTCAGTTCCACGCACTTTCGCTTAGTGCTCGGCTGAAGTTCTAGGCGCTCAAGACCCTCTCACTGGGGAAAGGCTGAGTCAGCCTTTCCCCAGTCTTTGATATCAGCACAAGGGTGGAGGACATGACATCAGCTGCCAAAATCATATGGCCCTCACCAGCGCGAAGCGTGCAATGGCGTACTATGTTGCCAAAGGGCGTGATCTTTTTGCAACCATTCACGGCACGCTTCAAATCGGAACAAACGATGACGCGTCGACGAATATTGGGTGGACACGATGGCACCTGGTACGACGGGGGCAAAAGCGATCCTGATTTGGTGCTTTTGCGTCTCGATCCAGAAAGTGCGAAAATCTGGCTGTCCGGTTCTGGGATCGGAATGGCGATCAAGAGCCTGTTGGGTAACGTAAAGGACGGCGCCAAAGGTCAGCTGGCGATAGTCTCGCTTACTGCAAAGCAATAAGCCACCATATCATCTCATTGCACCAAGAATATCATTGATAGCGACGAAGGCGAAACATACCGAGGAATCGGCCACGCCGTAGGGCAGGAACAAATCGTCGCCCACAAGGATCGCGCCGCAGGTATAGACGACGTTGGGGACATAGCCTTCCCGGTCTTCGTCGGCGGCAGACAGGATCGGGCTGGAGGTCCGCCCGATAACCTTTGATGGATCATCCTTATCCAGCAAAGCCGCGCCAATCGCATATTTTCGCATCGCGCCGACGCCGTGGGTGAGGACAAGCCAGCCCTCGTCCAATTCAATCGGCGCGCCGCAATTACCAATCTGCACCAGCTCCCAAGGATATTTTGGTTCAAGCAGCAGTTCGCCACCTTCCCATTCGTCGATCTTGTCCGAACGTAATAAAAAGAGGTTCTTGCCATCCTGCCGACCAATCATCAGGAACTGGCCGCCAACCTTGCGCGGAAACAACGCCATGCCCTTGTTGCGCCCGGCCCCGCCCTTGATCGGCGTCAATGTAAAATCTCTGAAATCGCGCGTGCGCAGCAGTTCAGAGCGAATGTCGCGCCCGCTATAAGCTGTATAGGTGCCGATCCATTCGCTTTTGCCGCCCTCCCATTCGAACTCGACAAGGCGCAGGTCCTCGAGGCCGTTACGCTGGGCCTCTGTCATTGGGAAAATTACAGTGCCAGATATGCTACTTTCGCGGTGGCGATAAACTGAAACTGCACCATTTTCTGCATCAGCTTTCGCTTTGCCCAACATCGTCGCCGTCGCGAAGGGTGGTTCAGGCAGGAGGTTGATCTGTCGTCCGGTTGAAATGATTCCCTCACGAAAAGCGATGGTCGAGATGTGTCCTTCTCCAACCGCACGCAACGAGAGTAAAATGCGCACGCTGCAGGGTTGTAATCCCGTTTGATCAGGATGGCGCACGACGCTGGGGTTCATCAAGGCGGCGGCAGCATAGCTATATTCGTGGCAGAAATAAGCGCCGATCAACCGCTTGGTTTGGCGACGCAGAACTGCTCCGTCGAGCTTGAGCGCAGTTTCAATCTGCACATAGCGTTCATCGAAAACCCGCTCAATCTGCCAATGGCGATCCGCAAAATCATTCAGGACAATGCTGAGCTCGCCGCGTACTGTGCGAGAGTCGAGGCCAATAATGTCAGACACAAGCTTGCGGACACGGTCAATATCGGGACCGGATGCCTGCCAAGCAAGATGGAACGGGCGTACCACAACGCGGCCCGGATCGGCATGCAGCCGCAATGCATATTGGACGAGTTCGACCATTTGGCTTCACCTCAAAATTGTGTCGGCCTTCGCCATCAAGGCTGTCATCGCGCAACTTGCCAATTGATACGCAAGCACCGATTCAGCTCCTTCATTAAGATTGAGACCACGTGGGTTGATGCCGTCGTGGCAAGACCCCGTGAGCGGATCAGCGACAACAACGCCGCGATCATTGCAGCCGGAAAACCAACCAAAGGCTCTATTGGCGTGGGCAAGCCAAAAAGGGTCGCTGGTCGCGTCGAAAGAGGCGCTTGCCCCGTCAATCGCTGCCCAGACCTCGACGGGCTGTTGGTCAAATGGTCGCGGAGCAGAATATTCCTTACTGAAACTGTCAGATCCGACCGGGCGGAAGGCACCAGACGCGCTGGTCTGTAAATCCAAAATCCAGTCAAGCGTTGCGATTCCGCACTGGGTCAAGTCAGGGCGACCAAGCCGCAAGCCGGCGCGGATCATCGCTTCGGATATGCGGCAATTGTCATAGGCCAAGACGCTTTCGAACCAATTCCAGTCATCCCGGCGCGTTGCAACCAATCGGGAGAGAAGGAAATCAGCGCCGTTATACAATATCGTGTGCGCCGCCTCATGGTCGACATCGGATGAAAGCACATAATCCGCGCCGAGCATGGCGAACGCGGTCGCACGAGGTGACCCGAAATCGCGCGCACTGAACGCAGTCTGGTCGAAGAGCTGACGCGCCCATTGTCGGAGTGACGGCGTCCGCCCCTCATGCGCCGTTGCTCCAAGCGCCCACAACGCGCGGCCGCAGCTATCCTCTGACCCAGAGGCCTCCAACCAATTGCGGGCATAGCCCATGAAATTGCGGAACTCGCCGCTCTGATCGTTCCAAGCGCTTTGCACAAAGCCCGCAAAAATGGCGGTGAGGCGGGAACGGTGCGGCTCGGCATGAGCCCCGATCCGGTTCATCAGCATCAAGGCCCTGGCGTTGTCATCGACACAATAGCCGTGAGCGCGGTCTGGTACGGAGAAAATTGAATGCTGGATGATACCGGTGCCATCACAAATGCGCAGGAGTCCTTCGATCCCCAAAGTTGGCGAAGGTGCCGCGCAGCGTGTATTTGGGCGCACTTGGGTTGCGGTCAGAACATCCATGGATTTGGCCGCAAATTCTGTCCAAACCATTGATCTTCCACGATTATATGCGCGCGATTGGATCGCAAGCAGCCGGTCAGGCGCATCGAGCAAAGCCCCTATTTCCAGTGCCAATGCTGCACTGTCATTGAACGGCACCAGCACACCGTGATCGTCCGCCAAAAGCTCCACCGCATGGGCATAGGGTGTGGAGACAACCGCCTTGCCGAGTGCCAAGGCATAGGACAATGTTCCCGACGTCGCCTGATTGACCCCGTGATAAGGCGTCACATAAATGTCTGCCGCTTCGATCAGATCGAGCAGTGCTTCAGTATCCAGAAACGAATCGATCCAGTGGATATGATCATCAACCCCCAGTGAGACGGCGAGGGATTTTAGACGCGCGCGGTATGCCTCCCCCTCGCGCGCCAAGAGGTTGGGGTGTGTCGCGCCGACAACGCAATAGAGTGCATCCGGATGCACAGCGACGATCTCTGGCAGTGCCGTAATCACTGCCTCTATCCCCTTGCCCGGGGACAAGAGCCCAAATGTCATCAGCACGTGCCGACCCGCAAATCCGAATGCGGCTTTGAACGCGTCAGAGCGCCCAAAAGGACGATCTGGTACACCGTGAGGGATCATAACAATCTGATCCTTATCTGCGTCAAAGACAGTCCTGAGCAGCACGGCAGCGCGATCAGACATTACGATCAGCTTTGACGCCCGCGCCACGAGCCGCTGCATCACACGCAATTGATCCCCGTCCGGATCAGGCATAACCGTGTGGAGCGTGATGATCAGTGGCGCAGCGATCCGGTCAAGCAGTTCAAGCACCATATCGCCCGCAGAACCACCAAACAGCCCAAATTCATGCTGAAGCCAGACGACTTCAGCGCAGCTCGCTTCAATTGCGGCAGCAGCGGCGATAAAACTGTCGGCATCATTTTCAATGATGATGCCGCACACGGGCGCTTCAAATTCAATATCATTGGCCACCGGAGCCATGGCGTAAACATCAACGACGGAATCGGGAAAGGCGGTGGTGATCGAAGCGTGAATATCCGCTGTAAAGGTCGCAATACCGCAACGGCGCGGCGTAAATCCGCCAATCAAGGCAATATGGGGCGCCACCGACTTCTGGCGAACCAAAGCTTCGGTCGCGAGGGGCATCGCCGTTCCATCCAACATCCAGGATTTAAGCAAGCGCCGCTCCAACTGCACATCCGTTGCAGGATCTAAAAGCGGAACAAGTGACGGAAAAATGCGCCCCGGCTGGGGGGAGTGCCGGGGCGCGCTGGCAGGGAGGAGGGTCGCCAGCATACTCAAACTCCTATTGGCCCATGCCGTAATAGCTGTTGACCAGCATGCCGTAAGCGGCATCATAAACAGGCTCATCGCCGCGATTATGCTTTGGTGCTTTTTCGAGCTTTTCTTTTAAAATATCGACCACAAAGCCGTGCCGCGCGACGACATATTTAAGTTTTTTCCATGGCAGAGGATAATGATCCTCCCCCATCCCGAGAAAGCCGCCAAAGGACATCACCGCATATTCAACCTGGCCGCTGTGCTTATTGACCATGAAGTTCAGGATCCTGCCCATCTTCTCCCCGCTCTTGTTAAAGACAGAGGTACCTTCAACCATATCCGACGCAATCAGCGAGGATGTTTCAACATATTCGGGTTCGTGTATAGCCATGATGTCTCTCCCGCTGGGGTGTATGAGAGGAAAACTGGCGGAAGGCGGGAAAGTTCCCAACCCCTTCATATCAATCCTGAATTGTGTTCTGGATGCGGCGATCTGGCATCAGCTTGCAATTGGCGCGGGTGCGGCATCCCGAGGAGAGTTGCCAATATGCCGCTACCGCGTCCGTCATTTGATGGATTCCAAATCACGTTTGGAAGTACGGGATACTTGTGCGGGCCGCGCCTGTCACGCCCGCACCCCTACCCCGCCTTCTCAACAGCCTCCGTCAACGCGGTTTTCACTTTGCCAGCTTCATCGGCGAGCCGTGCTTCGCGCTTGGCGCTGATCGGGTCAGATACGCTCATGCCTTCAGATTCGGCGTTCAACCTGCCGTCCAGATCGGCATCCCAATCGGTCAGCAGCGCCTTTTTCTGAGTGTCGGCAAGGCCCGGATCAGCGAGCAAGGCTTCGGGCGTATCAAAATGCTTGCGCGGATTTGGTGCGTCGTCATCCATCACGAGCATCGCCGGAGCAGACGCCGCCACGCGTTCGCGGTGAACGAGGAGGGCTTGGCCGATAGTGGCGATGACGGTTTCGGGTTCGAAGGGTTTGGTGATCAGATAGGTTGGCTCGGGCCGTTCACCCGTCAACAGGCGTTCGGGGAAGGCCGTGATGAAGATCACCGGCACGCTCATCGCGACCAATATGTCTTTCACCGCGTCGATCCCGCTTGACCCGTCTGCAAGGCTGATGTCGGCGAGGACCAGTTCGGGGCGGGTCTTTTCGGCGAGTGCAACAGCCTCTGTCCGAGTGCGCGCCACACCGGTGACGCTGTGACCCAGCCCTTCGACGATGGAGCGGATGTGGAGCGCGATAATCGCTTCATCCTCAATAATTAACACAGAGGCTGTCAAGCTGTTGGTGATCGATTGCCGTGCGGTTGCGATGTCAGCGGAGACCGTGACAATGTCACTGCCGAGAATATCGGCGGCATCCAATATGCTGAAGCCTTCAACCGCGGTCAGCAAAAGCGCCTGACGGCAAGGCATCGGCAGCCGCGCGATAACGCCATCTCCGGTACTGGACGCAGTAAGGTTTAACATCGGATGCCACACTTTGTGGAAAATGCGATAAAGTTCAACACGCGCGGCTTTGGTTTCGACAAATTCCTCAGGCGCAGCGAGCAACGCCTCCAGCACTTCGCGAACGGCGGCATCGCCCAATTTTTGAGATCCCGTGAGCGCGCGCGCGTAACGACGCAAATAAGGGAGTTCAGGCCCAACCACTGCTTTGACTGACATGTTCGCTCCTCTGTGAGACAAGGAATACTACGCAGATGAATTTTTGTTCCTTCACAGGGAACTTTTTTCGCTTGGCCAGAGTTTACCCCAATACAGATGGCATGTCGCCACCCTATATAATTGGCCAAGGCGAGGATTTCGGTGACAAATTTGCATACATCACCCACACTGACTGGCCAGGACACGAAAAACGCGCTGGTGGAGCAACAAGCGATGGCAAAGGCGAACAAGCCGGGCAACCATGACGAGGATATCAACAACGATCCTATCGCGGCAGCGCTCAAGCAAATGCATGATGCGGTGGCGAGCGAGGCGCTGCCGGATGACTTTCTCCGCTTGCTTGACGAGATTGATTCCAAGATCGCCGCGAAAAAAGCGACTCATTGATGCGTGCGGGGGAGGTCATCGATCCGGACAAGGTCTTCCGGGATCAGCTGGTTGCGCTGCTGCCGTCGCTGCGGGCCTTTTCGCGCGGACTGTGCGGCAATCGTGATATGGCCGATGATTTAGCCCAGGATACGATGATGCGGGCATGGGCAGCGCGTGAGAGTTACACGCAAGGGTCAAACTTCCGCGCGTGGATGTTCATGATTATGCGCAACCAATTTTATACCACGATCCGCAAAAATGCACGGACGACGTCGCTCGATCCCGAAGTGGCCGAACGCGTGCTGGTGGTTACTCCAGCGCAGCAGAATGGCATCAATGTCGAAGATGTCGCCAAGGCTTTGCAAAAGCTGCCAGCCGAACAACGCGAAGTGTTGCTGCTGATTGGGGCCAACGGCCTGTCTTATGAAGAGGCGGCGAATGTGATCGGTTGCGCAATGGGAACAGTCAAAAGCCGGCTTGCGCGCGGTCGGACGGCCCTTGCCCTGCTGATCGATGGTCCGGCCGACAATGCTTTGTTTGATTCACCCCCGCAAAGCGCTAAGCTTGGCGCGGGTCAAGACGCCGCGCACGCCTTGAGCGACGTCCTGCGCGCGCCACCAGTTTCAAAAATGGTTGCAACTGTTCGCTAGGCCGGAAAGGGAAAATGCCTCATGCGACCGTTGACCCTTCGCAATAGTTTGGTTCTGATTGTTGTTGTTGCACTGGTGCCGATCGGGACATTGAGCGTTGTACAGGCGCTCTCAACCCTGCGTTATTCACGGACTTTAATTGGCAACGCGCTGGTGACCAGTGCATTGGCAACGGCAACGCGTGAACGTGACCCTCTGGTGATCAGCAAACAAGTCTTGCTGACGCTGAGCGAGAACAAGGCGGTGCGTGAAGGGGGTGCTGGGTGCAGTAAAGCTCTGAAAACAGGGCTTGGCAACAGTCCGGTATTGCTCAACTTGGCGCGGTCAGATGTTAAAGGGCGTGTGCAATGCTCCGTACTGCCATTTGATCAGCCCACGTCCTTTGCAACAGAGGACTGGTGGCAGCGCGGCATCGCGACACGAGAATTCACCGTGAGTGCGCCTGTTTTTGGTCAAATTTCCAAGAAGCGCATCTTGGTCGGGATGCAGACCATTCGAGCAGAAAACGGCAGCAATGATGGTGCAGTCACCGTGGCAATCGATGCGTCATGGCTGGAGCGATCATTGGATGAATCAGAAATGTCGCCTGAAGCGGCGGTGGCCATTGTAGACAGGGAAGGAGCCGTCGTTCTTGAAAGCGGACAGATTATGCTCCCACGTTTTGACGTGGAGGCCGGAAACGCAAAAGTAGCCGAAGCCGTTGCGCGAGACGGCGTCGCGTGGATGTACGCGGTTGCGCCACTGTATGATCAAAAACTCTACGTCGTATATGCTGAACCGACAAAGCATCTGATGGCCACAGCGCTCAATCAAGTCCGCATCAGCCTCCTCTTACCGATCATTGCGCTCTTGATCGCATGTCTGGCAATCTGGCTTGGTACCAATCACTTTGTTCTGCGGTGGCTGGAATCACTGAGGACGCTCGCAGCGCAGTTCGCCCAGGGCAATTTTGCTGGCGACGCTGCCCAATATGCGCGTGCGCCGCGCGAACTTGGGATGCTAAGCGCAGACCTGCACAGCATGGCGCATTCCATCGAAACGCACGACCTTGCGTTGCAAGCTGCGCTCGATGCTAAAACAGCATTGACCCATGACATCCATCACCGGGTGAAGAACAACCTCCAGATCGTCAGCAGTCTTCTCAACCTCCAGGCCGGGAAGATAAGCGATCCCGCCGCACGAGAAGCGCTGAACCAGACCCGCGCCCGGATTGGCGCGCTCGCCCAGATCCACCGGCTGCTCTATGAAGAAAGCCACGACAGCGACCACGGCAATGTCAACATAGCCAACCTGTTGCGTGCGCTTTGTTCACAGCTTCGCGCGCTGCACCGGGGACAGAGTGACGTGCACCTTTCGTGCGATGTCGCTTCACAGATTGTGCCGATCAATAATGCAGTTCCGCTGACCTTGCTTGCTGTGGAGGCGGTGACCAATGCCTATCGACACGGATTTCCTAATGGGGAGAGTGGCACGATCACGATGTATTTCGACGTAAAAGAAGACCAGGCGACCCTCACTGTTTCCGATACTGGAAGCGGATTTGATGCAAGCCGCGATACAGCGTCCATGGGGCGTCAACTGATGGACGCTTTTGCACAACAGCTGGGCGGGATACTAAGCGTTACCAGCGCACCGAGCGCTGGCACACGGGTCACGCTAATATATCCGCTATATCCGCTTATCCAAAATCAGGATCAGGCCGCCTTTACGCCTGACGATTAGGGTCAGGACCAGTTAAATACGCGTTCGTGATGGCATTCAGAAGGGATGAGATGCGAGGAAAGACTATGGAAGCGTGGCATCGCCACGGTGAATAGTCTTGACGATGCAGATCGCGCTTATGGAGGCCATCACGAGCGCGTATTTATCAGGTCCTGACCCTAGCTATTTCTTGAGTTCCGCTGCTGCGGCATCGACCGCCTTATCGGCCTTGCTCAAGCCGTCTTTGACGTCCTGTTTAATGCCTTGGGCCTGTTCATTGGCTTTCGCCGTGCGGTTTTCGAAGTCATCACGTTCTGCGTCCACCTGGTTTTCCACGCGGTCAATGGCATTGTCTGCGGCTGCGCCTGCCTCCCGCCCCTTGTTTTCAAGGCTGTCATTGTCAGAGCAAGCGACCGTCACAGCAAAGAGAGGCAGGATGATGAGTAATTTGTACATGGTTAAACCCCTTCGTTATGGTCGATGACACTTAAACTCAGGGACGAGAAAAATGTTCCCTGTGGACGCGCCTCCCGCCAACAGCGATCTGGATTTCAGTCAAGAATTCGATCAACCCGCCCGCGAGCAAGAGCATCGCAACCACAAAAACGAGGGCAATCGCGTTGCCCAAGTTAAATCCGAGAATCTGGCTGAGAAACAGCAGTACGACGACGAGACAGACCGCGAGCGCGCTGGCGACGCTTAAGGTCGTCGCACGGTTGCTATGTTTGATCCTGCGCTCAAGCATAACGAGCTCTGCGATGTATTTATGATGCTCTACATCCTTTGACCCTGCGTGGAGGTCTTCGAGAACACGGGTCCGATCAATCGACCGGCTCAAACGCATCCCAATCACATTCAATATCCCGCCTATCCCGGCGAAGAGAAAGACCGGGGCGACCGCAGATTGGATTGTTAATGCGATAGCGTCGAAGGGCATTCTTCAACTTCCCTATGCGCCAGAGAGTGACGGCGTGGCCGGGTCGCATAACCACGCCGCCATTGAATTCGAACATATGCCTGAATGAACAGGCGATCCGTCCATCCTTCAATTCTTGGTAGCCGCGGCCTTCCCATCGGCTTTGGGCGCATTGGCTTTGGACGCAGTGGCTTTGGAGTCTGCCTCGCTGCTGCTGCCGTACATAAGCGAGTTGCCAATGGCTGTCGCCGCAACACCAACCGCCACACCAATGGCTGCAGCACCCACAATCTTTTCGTTGGTCGTGATGTGGCTCATCTGTTCCACAGCTGCTGCCTTGACTGCATTCATTTTCGACTTCGCTGATTTAGCAGTAATCATATCAAATTCCTTTTGAGTTGAAGTTAGTTACAACGGACGCCGTTACGGCCGATTGACCGTCCAATCAGCGCGCCACCGGCACCGCCGAGAATTGTTCCCAGTGTTTTGGAGCGGTTGGGCGCAATCACGCGGCCCAAGAGGCCACCACCGACCGCACCTATGATCAGACCGGTCGTCCCATCGTTGCGGCGGCAATAATATTGACCGTTTGAGCCGCGATAGATCCGGTCCTGATTGGTCAGACGGCGGTCCTGATAATAACTGCCGTCGCGGTAGTAACGGTTGGCTTGGTAATTGCCGTAACGTGGTTCATAGCGGTTATAGTCGTAACGGTTATAGTCCCGCCACGCCTCGCGTTGTTGACGGTTCCAGTTCCGGTTTCGATCACGGCGATGGTCTTTCGCGCGCTCATAGCGCCGGTCCCCATCGTCGTTGCCCGCATGACGGCGCTGCGGGTTCTGGTTGGCGCGGCTGTCTTCATCGCGCTGGCTGTCTGACCAGCTCCGGCCTTCCTGTGCCAAGGCGGGTGCGGAGGGGGCGGCGATTGCGGTAAGCAATATTCCGAGGATGAACTTTTTCATACGTAATCTCCTTGTGGAAGGAGAACATGCGAGAAAGGCTTTCGGGTCCAACACACCAAAAATAATTACGCCACCGCGCTACAGAACGGCTGATCAATATCACTGCGATCAGCCCTATTAAGTATTGCTCAAAAAAATGGGCGGCCTATGGCTGAAGGCCGCCCACACAAACTTTCTACGCCGTTACTTGCCGTCGGCTTTTTCGCGCGCAACGTCAGCTTTGTCTTCCATAGCGTCGGCCTTGTTATCAGCGGTATCACGAACATCGTCCGCCTTATTGTCCATCGCCTGTTCAACGGCGTCACCGCGCTCCTCAACCTTATCCGCAACATTTTCGCCTGATTCACGGACTGCATCGGCGCTGTCTTCGATGGCGTCGGCGGTATTTTCTGCGGCCTTTTCAGTTGGGCTGTTACAGCCCGTTACGAAGAGGCCCATCGCCACCAATGAGGTGATGATTGATGCATGTTTAAGCGATTTTTTCATGTAAGTTTTCCTTGATTTGCGCACGATTTATTTGGCCGTGTGCGGTGCCAGCATCAGCGAACTGAACCACGCCGAATGAGATTGACGATTCCCAAAAGCACGACCGCGCCCAAAAATGACACGAACAGCGATTTGATATCAAAAGCTCCGGTTGTAATGGGTGCGCCACCGAGGAAGGGCGTCAGCAGATAGCCTGCGAGCACAGCGCCGGCGACGCCAACGACAACATTTAGAAACATGCCTTGCTGGCCGTCGGTTTTCATCACCATTGAGGCAAGCCATCCAAGGACACCACCGACGATGAGCATGATGATCAAATTCATT
Organism: Sphingomonadales bacterium; assembly: GCA_043760405.1. Classification (GTDB taxonomy): domain Bacteria; phylum Pseudomonadota; class Alphaproteobacteria; order Sphingomonadales; family Sphingomonadaceae; genus Aquisediminimonas. Next base: position 6,488 of record JAYUPB010000075.1, on the reverse strand, counting down.
TTTCTTCTCCTAATTTACGATACAGGGATAATAAGCGACGGGGCATTTGGTTCCAACGGCTCTGGCGCTTCCTCATTCATTTCAGATGCGGCGGTGGAGAGGTTTGCGTTGGCAAAATCCCAATTCGCAAAATGATCGAGAAAGGCCGTCACAAAATCAGCGCGGCGGTTCTGATAATCGAGATAGTAAGCGTGCTCCCACAAATCACAACAGAGCAAAGGCGTGCGCCCATGGACCAGTGGGAGGTCTGCATCGTGCGTCGTCATAATAGCGACAACGCCTTGGGTGACGACCAGCCAGATCCAGCCTGAGCCGAAATGCTTGATTGCCGCTTTGTGGAAGGCGGCGGTAAAAGCTTTTGCGTCACCGATGTCATGTTCAATCAATATTTTGAGATCGCCGTCGGGCGGCCCACCCCCGTCTGGCTTCATCGATTTCCAGAAGAAATCGTGGTTCCAGCATTGCGCAGCGTTGTTGAAGATGGTGTGGCGGGCGGCAAAACCGTGGGATTCGTGGATGACTTCAAAAAGCGACAGTTCCGCCAAAGCGTCTCCAACGAGCAGTTTGTTGAGCGTATCAACATAGGTTTTGTGATGCTTGCCGTGATGCAGCGCCAGCGTCGCCACCGAAATATGCGGCTCAAGCGCGTCCTCTGCATAGGGCAGTTTGGGGAGGGTAAACATGCGGCTGCTCCTGTGCAAAGAACGCGGAAACGGTTCGGCTAGAGCCGGTCGCCGAGCTTGCCCTTGACTGCGCCCATCGCGCTTTGCGCCTTGCCCTTTGCTTCTTGGGCGAGACCCTTGGCGATGATTTTGGGATCATCGGTACTCTTTCCAACCGCTACCTTGGCTTTGCCAATCGCTTCATTGGTGGCGCCCTTCATCTTGTCTACAAATTCACCCATCGCATATCTCCTTCTAGGATCGCCGAACGCTATCGACGGGATATCAAACCCGCGAGGTTCGGTTTTGATCCGTGGAGAGGAATTATTGTCGCCTATTTTTTGTCAGCGTTAAGGATTGTCATGCACTTACTCATCTCACCACTGGCGAGGGACTCGCGGGTGACGAGCAGGGTCGTGCCAGGCTGGAGAGCGGTGGCACGTCATTCAGGCATCAGCGTCCTTCGTACAAGCACCAATGACGCGTCACCGGGATAGCTGGTCGCTGTGAACCCCATTTCGCGTTCCATCTCAATTGCGGCGTGATGATCGCGGCTTTCTATCGACTCAAGAATTTTGACCCCCTTGTCCTCCGCAAAATGAGCAACATGCTCCAGAAGCTCCCAGCTCAAGCCCTTCTTCTTAAACCCGGGCAAGAGCGCGATCGCAACTTCACCTTTGGACATGTCATCCGTGCACGCGAGCATGGCACTCGCAATGATTTCAGGACGGCCCTTCGCAAAGGCGAGGAAATTTTCAGTCTGACGGTGATCAACATGGGTCATCGATACCAAGCGATCATGATCGACAGTCTTGAGCGCAGTAAGAAAGCGGAAGCGCATATCCTCGCGCGTGACGCCCGCAAAAAAGGCGCTGAGCGCGTCTTCGTCATCTGGTCTCGCTGGACGGATATGAACATCGAGCCCGCCACGTGTCGTTAAGTCTCTGCTCCAGTCTTTCATCGTTCGCACTTCCAGTTTGCGGCCCAATTTGGCCATGACGCAAGAGTATGAGCGCTTTGGGTGGGCGGCATAACCCTCGGAAACTACTTAAGTCCTGACCCTGCCGGTCTCAACCTGGTGCATCGCGCTCGTGCTGGTGCTGGTGCTGGTGCTGAAAGGCAAACGCTAACTTGTCTCTGTCAACGGCCACTGAGTCGGGTAGAAGGTAGATTCGAGCGTTGGGCGGCGCTGATTCGCTGTTAGACCGTGGAGTTCCTTCAACCGCCTTCGCCTAAGTCCGTGGTCGCAACAGAGTTGGTCAACGCACCCACCTGCCTATCTTAACCAAGCACCGTGAAATATTTTTACCTATCCTCAGAATAGCCCAATAAAGCCCACATAAACTTTGCAGTTTTTTGGAGTAAAACCGGCCTTTCATTCAAATTTACAAATCATTATGCAAACGATTGTTGTGTTCGTTGCAAACGGTTGTTAGAGCGCAGTGGATGATATTTATGACCGCGTCACGATGCTAACAGATGAAGATCGGATTCTTCCGACGCGCTCTGTGCCCAGTACCTGTTGGACTGCGTCACATTTGATGTGCCTTGCTTCCGATATCTTTCCTCAAGCGCCGGTGATCAGCGCGCAAGACGTGTGTTCCTTCCTACCGGAACTAGCGCTTTGGGACATTTGGCCGATTTTGCTGGATGATGGGACTAGCGCGGAAATCGCCGGTGGTCATCTTTGGATCATTCTATCGGCACCGCGGCGCGATGACCCTAGTGTGCGGCACAATGAGGCGCGAATGCGGCTGCTACACCGTGTCGGAGAGAACTGGCATGATTGCGGTAATTTGCTGCCTGATGGGTTTTCACCCGGAAGTCGCGAATGGTCGGGTGCGGCGCGGCTTGACCCAGAGACCGGCCGCGTGACCCTTTGGTTCACAGCAACCGGTCATTCCGGCGAAACGGCACTCAGTTTTGAACAGCGGCTCTTCCACGCTACTGGCACGCTTGATTTATCGAACGATCGTCCGCGCGTGAAGGATTGGTGCAAGCTTAGCCAGTTCGCGTATAATGATGGCACATACTACACCGACTTGACAGTGAACGCAGGGGTGCACGGCATAATCAAGGGATTTAGAGACCCCTTTTGGTTTCGTGATCCAGCGGATGGGAGAGGTTATATTCTTTTTTTCGGATCAAAGCCGACCGCCTCGTCGCAATCCGATTACAATGGCGTCATTGGAATTGCCGCTGCTCAAGATGACGATGGGACCGGCGCGTTTACCCTGTTGCCACATCTGATAGATGGTGACAGCCTCACAAATGAGCTTGAGTTGCCTCATCTCGTCATGCACGACGGGCTCTATTATCTTTTTTGGTCGACGCAAGCCCATGTTTTTGCACCAGACGGCCCGATTGGTCCGACAGGGCTCTACGGCATGGTCGCGCCGGCGCTGTTCGGGCCATATACGCCGCTCAATGGGTCTGGCCTTGTTATCGCCAACCCAGTGTCAAGGCCATTGCAAGCTTATGCATGGAAAGTATTGCCATCGCTTGAGGTGATCAGCTTCGTTGATTACTGGGGGGTCGAAGGCCGTGATATGCAAGTCGATCCCGCGTTGAAAGCCGCGCAATTTGGAGGCACAATTGCACCAATGGTACAGATCAAACTAGACGGCTCGACATCAAGTCTTGTCCATATCGAAACGTGAGCACCGCTAAGGCACTTTACGGATGTATCGAGGCTGGCGGCACGAAGTTTGTCGTCGGTATTGCAAGCGGGCCAGATGACATTTTGGCAACAGCGCGCTTTAACACAACGACGCCGGATGAAACCATCAATACGTGCACTGAATGGATGAAGGCTTGTGTTGCGCGATGCGGTGCGCTGTCGGCCATTGGTATTGCCAGCTTTGGCCCGCTTGAGCTTGACTGTTCGGCGCACGATTGGGGGCATATCACCGCAACGACGAAACCCAATTGGAGCCAAACCGATTTCGCAGGCCGTGTCGGGCGTGAATTCAATTTGCCAGTTGGTTTTGATACCGACGTCAATGGTGCTGCGCTTGCTGAAGCACGCTGGGGAGCAGCACAAGGGCAGCGGGTTAGTGTTTACGTCACAGTAGGCACCGGCATTGGTGGAGGTGTCATTGTCGATGGAAAAACGCTTCACGGCCTATCTCACCCAGAAATGGGGCATATCCATGCCGTCCGGCACCCGGATGACATTGGTTTTGCGGGTGTGTGCCCGTTTCACGGTGATTGCCTAGAGGGTTTGGCTAGTGGCCCAGCGATTAAGGCACGCTGGGGCGCATCATTGTCAGAACTGGGTTCCGATCACATAAGCCATAGGGTCATTGCTTGGTACATCGCGCAATTGGCGGTCACACTGCAATCGATGATGGAGCCAGGTAAGATTGTGCTCGGTGGCGGCGTTATGGGAACGCCAGAGTTGCTGAATCGTGTGCGAAAAGAGGCCGTTCGGCTGGGTGCGGGCTATTTTCGGGGAAAGCCTGAAAATGTTATTGTGGCTCCGGAGTTAGGTGATAATGTCGGGCTATTAGGCGGATTGGCGCTGGCGATGGATGTGTTAACTGTTGACCAAACCATCCCCCGATAAGGGTGAAACACTTTGCTTTTCACTCTTATCGGACCAAAGGGAGACTATGTTGACCGCCGCACTACCAATTGCGGCTCTAGCACCACCGACGCCGTTTTCTCACCACCGATCCTGCGAAAGAGCAGATCGACCATATGGGCCGCCCCAGCGACAAGATCCTGTCGGATTGTCGTCAAGGGGGGTATGCTCTGGTTGGCAAGCGGAAGATCATCATAACCGATCACGCGCACGGTTTCCGGGACGTTGTGTCCGCGCTCGGCCAATGCCCGCAGAGTACTGAGCGCGATAACGTCGGAAGCGGCGATGATGCCGTCGGGAACACTCTCGATTTCGCTCAGCCATTTGCCGATCGCGGGGTCAGCTGTTTCCGCTGTAAGGTGCGCGGGCAGGATTTCGAGAGCATTATTAAGACCCGCCACCGCCAAGGCTGCGCGTGTGCCCTCCAGTCGCAATGCAATTTCAGGTGCAACAGGATCACCCAAAAAAGCGAACCGCCTGGCACCACGCTCAATAAGATGGCGCACCGCAAGCTCGCCGCCCTTTCGATTATCGGTGCCAATTGAACAATGCTTTTGGTCTGGAAGGTGCGCACCCCAAGCAACCAGCGGCAGATAGCGCTCCGCTACCTTGTCTATTACAGGCGACTGATCCGACTGTCCGATCAGGATAACACCATCTACCCGTCCTGAATCGACCACGTTAATAAGCCAGTCGGGGTTGGTCGGTATAACTCGACTAAGCAATAGATCATGCCCGCGCTCGGTCAGCGCATCGGCAAGATGGCCGAGAATGCTCATAAAGAAGGGGTCAGAAATATGCTGCGCCGTTTCATGGCCAAGCGGGATGAGGACGCCGATCGCTCCCGCTCGCTTGATCCTAAGATTACGGGCCATCACGTTGGGCCGGAAATCATGTTCACGAGCAAGCGCCTGAACCTTATCACGCGTTTTCTTGGATATCAGCTCTGAATTGGCGAGCGCGCGTGACACTGTGCCAGTTGATACGCCCGCAAGCCTTGCAAGATCAGTGATATTCCTTACTTTCAAAATTTCATTCATGCCCACTCCCAATCGATTGTGTGTTTGCGTGGAATTGCGTGACAAGGCAAGATCTGTAGTATTAGGTTGATGCGTGCAATCGATTGTTGTATTCCGTCCGCTTCCGCCTATGAAAAGACTAAGGTGGACGCTCATAGAGGCACGAACCTACAGCCGCCAAGGAGAGCGAATGATGACAAGCGCGCTGACGAAGCCTCGTCTTTCCTTGATTCGGATCATCGAGATGAACATTGGCTTTCTCGGCTTGCAGTTCAGCTTTGGTTTGCAGCAGGGCAATATGGTGCCGATCTACAGCTGGCTCGGCGCGGATGAGGCTTCGCTTCCTATACTCCAATTGGCTGGGCCAATGACGGGATTGCTTATCCAGCCATTGATCGGGGCGATGAGCGACCGTACCAATTCGCGCTGGGGGCGCAGGACGCCTTATTTCTTGATTGGCGCTGTGCTGTGCAGCCTAAGCTTGTTCGCTATGCCCTATAGCGGAAGCCTGCTGATGGCGGCAAGTTTGTTGTGGATATTGGACGGTGGTAACAACATTACCATGGAGCCGTATCGTGCGTACGTAAGCGACAGGTTGAACGAAGATCAGCATGAGGTAGGTTTCCTGTCCCAGGCCGCGTTTACAGGTCTTGCCCAAAGCCTGTCTTTCCTGACACCATCGATTCTTGTCTACTGGTTCGGTATGAACAAGGATGCAGTCGATGCACACGGCATTCCGGATATCACACATGTCTCGTTCATGATCGGTGCAATCCTCTCCATTTCAACAATTCTCTGGTCGGTTTCCCGCGTGCGCGAATTGCCTCTCACTGAAGTTGAAAAAGAAAAGATTACTGCCGCACCAAAAGGCATCGGCGCGACACTCACTGAAATCTCGAATGCAATTCTAGAAATGCCGCAAGCGATGCGGCAAATGGCGTGGATGAGTTTGTTTCAATGGTATGGCCTTAGCATTTACTGGAGCTATGCCGTGCTTTCGATCAGTCGGTCAATCTATGAGACGAGCGACAAAACATCGACAGGATTTCGAGATGCGGCGCTTACCAACGGCCAGGTTGGTGCGCTTTACAATATGATCGCATTCGTAGGTGCTTTTGCGATGGTGCCGCTCGCTAAACGTTTCGGTCCAAAGATGATGCATATGATCTGCCTAACGCTTGCCGGTTTGGCAATGCTCTATCTTCCCAGCATCAAGAGTGA
>JAYUPB010000074.1:0-10831 GCA_043760405.1 Sphingomonadales bacterium | reverse complement strand
TATGTATGGACGGGATAACCGCTGAAAGCATCTAAGCGGGAAGCCTCCCTCAAGATAAGATTTCATCGAGCCGTGGAAGACCACCACGTTGATAGGCCAGGTGTGGAAGTGCAGTAATGCATGGAGCTAACTGGTCCTAATTGCTCTGTTCGCGTTTAAGAGTCTCACCATCAATGACAGCTCTGGTTGTTATTGCAGGGTGCAGATAATTTTCGCAGCCCATAATTTCTTTGGTCAGAACATCTTTAATATAACTGCACGGCATTGATTTTAAGAACCGCACAATTTTCGCAACTGCGCCTGCTTCATAGCTTGGTGGCCATAGCGACTGTGACCCACCCGATCCCATCCCGAACTCGGCCGTGAAACCAGTCTGCGCCGATGGTACTGCCGCTTAAGCGTCGGAAGAGTAGGACGTCGCCAGGCTTTGTAGCAGGCGCAGTAGTGAATAATTGCGCGGTTTAATTGAACCCATTTATAATGTTGATAATATCATCGCCTCCGCGATGAAACTCTCGCCAATTCGGCGAGACGGCCGGTTGGCTTTGCGGAGCACAGCTCCGTTCCCTCCCGGCACTTTGGTGGCGCGGGATGGAGCAGCCCGGTAGCTCGTCAGGCTCATAACCTGAAGGTCGTAGGTTCAAATCCTACTCCCGCAACCAACAAATAATAAATTAAATCAACTATTTACAGCGCTGATTGAAAAACCTGGACGTTGAAGGTCGAAAATCAGTGCACGCATCGGAAATATTTTCGCGCCGTTGATGCACATGTTCATACCATCACAAAGGCGCGCTGACCATGTCCCAATTCGCATTGAAGGAAACCGACGATGCAATGGTCCGCGACATGGCACAAATGACAATCGAGATGCAGACTAAGCACATCATTTACCTTCAGAAACTGCTGACGGACTAAGGCAAAGTCGCACAATAAGTCGAAGGCAACCGGGAACGGTCGCCCGCTCCTTCGTCTTTTACATCCCCGTACTCATGGTGTTGACACCGAAAAGCATCCAGAGCGCCATGACGACCATCATCACATTTTCGGTCAGCGAGACGAAACCTAGTGGCACATTGCTATCGCCGCCAACGCAGGCGCACTTGATCTCACGTTTGTCGATATAGACCGCTTTGAACACTGACACTGCGCCGATAGTGCCGATAAACAGTGCAAGCGGAAGTGACAGCCATTGGAGTGTGCCGGCAACCATCAACACACCTGCCAGCCCTTCGGCAAATGGATAGATCTTTCCGTATGGCACCCATCGCTGGGCGAGGAGATCATAGTTTAGAAACATCGTGGCGAACTTATCGACATTCTGTAGCTTGAGCATCGCCAGCATACACATGCTGAAGGCGATGAACCATTCTCCGGCACGAATAGTGAATGGAGACCCATAGAATGCAAAGCTCATCGCGAGCGCCATCAGCGCCGTGATCGAGAAGAGCGCTATTACAGGCTGATACGTTGTTGCCTTGGGATCGGCGACCGACAGGCCCAGATAGCGGCGCAGATCGTCATACCCGCCGACTCGCTCACCCCCCATAAAGATTTGCGGCGTGGTCTGAACACTGTGCTTGGCCTTAAATGCGTCGGTCTCTTCGCGTGTTGTCAGCCAGTGATCCTCGACGGAAAAGCCCTTTTGCTTTAAAAGATGGACTGCCTTCAGGCCATAGGGGCAGGTATGCTTTGGCATCACCATCCGGTAGATGGTTGCAGTTTTGGAGGCGGCGCCGCCCTCCGTCGGACCGCTTATTGTCGCTTGGCTCATGGGTTTTCCTTCTTGGTAGATAACATCACCCACCCTATATAGGGTCCGTACCATAATACGGAGTCAAGCGTTGAATATCATGACTATTGGCAAGCTCGCTGCAGCAGGCGGCGTGGGCGTCGAAACCATACGCTATTACCAACGCCGGGGCTTGCTTGCGGAACCAGTCCGTGACGGTGGTGTGCGGCGGTATGACGAGACATACCTTCACCGCCTACGTTTTATACGCTCGGCACAAATCGGCGGATTTACGCTAGCGGAAATCGGCGAGTTACTGAGTCTTGATGCAACCGATGACAGAATACGCGCACATCAAATGGCGACTGCACGGCTGAAACAGCTGGATATCAAAATTTCCCAACTGCAAAAAGCCCGGCGCGCGCTTCAGCATTTAGAAAAAGAATGTAGTTCCTCCTCACAAGGGCCTTGCCCGATCATCGAAGCCTTTGCCGGTGGGCCGGTGCCTTAATCAATTACGCGGCCATTGCGGGTGCAAGTCATCAATGACGAATGCGTGCGCTGCGCTTTGCCCACCTTTATGCTCTTCGCGCATATGTGGATGGTCAGCGGCACAATCTCTGTGTCGGCTCCCGGTCGCAGCAGGGCTGCCGCAATTGTGCCTAAGCCTGCAACCGCCGCAAGCACGGCAAAGGCGGCTGATTGGCTGAGGGTAGCCCCCATAAGCCGCCAGTGTCAGCGCGACTTCGCGCTGTCCCAAGCCTAGCATCTCGCGGACAATAACCACGGTATTGACAATGACCATCGAGCTTGCCGCGGCTGCGGCAAAGGTGATGGCAAGCAAGCCTTTTAGTCTCGGCGTTTTCAGATAGGCCCGGATGCCGCGCGTAGTGCGTGCGTATACGCTGCCAGTTTGCGGCTTGGCGGGAGGCAAAGAGAGTATCACGGAGAAGACAAACAAGGCGGATATGACGAAACCTACCGACGTGCTTGCGAACAGCCAATCGCGACAAAGAAAGCGCGCGGGTGTATTCGGCTTCATCGGGTAAGACGTCGGGAATGGTCGCCTGAAAAGTCGGGGTAAATGCCGCCGACGCAGACTGCAAGGCAAAGATCAGGATATAGACTTGCCACACTTGATCAACGAACGGCAGTGCAAGCGCAACGCATGCATGGATGACATCCATCGCGATCAGGAAGGCACGCCTGGGTATCCGGTCGGCATAAGCCCCGACGATTGGAGCGACGTCGATTTAGGCAACCATTTTGATAGCGAGCGCCGTTCCCAGAACCGCCCCTGCGTTGCCACCTGCTAAGTCATAGGCCAAAAGCCCAAGTGCGATGATTTGCGCAAAAGTAAATGGCGGTAGGTTCTGTTCGCTAGAATTTTGATCATAGACATGTCACGTGCGCCAATGGTCTTTCACACAAGGATTCTATTGTCGGGAGCGGCAACTGCTGATAGCGCAAATGCATGCGTGGAATGCTTGCCACTATGATTCTGATTTTTGCGATTCTCGCATCGGGCGTCCACGCGTCGCCCGCATCGCATGATCATAACGCTAACGCTGTTCATTCGCATGATGTTGCAGATAGCGATCATCATTCAATTGACATCGTTGATGATAGCAACAGTTCTGAACCTAACGATCAAACCGGCGATGTGGCCACTCATTATCATATGTCTGTGGGTTTAGATGCGAGTGCACCAAGCGTGCCGAATGCCATCGAACCTAATGGACAGGCTATCCTACATTCGCTGGATAAAGTGCTTGCGTCGCTAAGGTCCAGACCCCCTATTCAACCACCCGCCGCCTGATCTGATCGCCAACGGCGAGCGCCTGTGCGCTTGCCGCCCGTGATTATGGATCAGGAGTCCACCCATGTTGAAATCACCACGCGCTGCGCTTTTTGCAGGAGCGTTATATCTGGTTAGCCAGCCAGCGTTCGCCGAAACTGTTACGATTGAGCAGGCTATTGCAAAGGCCATTGAGGCAGCACCTTTGCTCAAAGCGGACGACGCAGCAGTCGCTATAGCACGGGCAGGACGCGCACAAGCGGACGTGCGCCCAAATCCGTTCGTCACCGTCGAAGCCGAAAACTTTATTGGAACCGGCCCGTATAATGTGTTGGACCGCGCTGAAATCACCGCGACCTATAACCAGCAAATCGAACGCGGTGGCAAACGTGCAGCACGTGTTGCATTGGCCGACAAGGACATCGATGTTGCGCAAGCATCCGCAAACGTCACCCGGTTAGACCTTGCGGCATCGGTGCAACGTGCCTTTTTCGATGTGCTGATCGCCAAGGATGTATTGCAGATTTCGCTGTTCCGGCTTGTGACCGAACGGGAATTGCAGACCGAAGCGTTGCGACGCGTGCGCGGGTATAAAGACCCATTATTCGTCGAAACCAGAGCCGCTGCGCGCGTTGCAAGTGCGCAGATAGGCGTTGAACAGGCCGAGTTCCGACTGGAAGCTGCGAACGATTTACTGGCTGGATTTTGGGGCGGTGCTGGAGATGATCTGAACGTCGATGGCGTTTTGAAGGCAGGTGACAGCGTTCCGCTAACACTGGCACCTTCCGATGAAAAACTGATCGAAGCACGGGTGGCGCGCGCGAGCGCAGCTGTTGTTGTCGAAGAGACCAAACGCACCCAAGATTACACCGTCAGCGGCGGGACACGGTTTTTGCGCGGCACCAATGATGTGGCGGCAGTGGCGGGGATTACCATTCCGATTGGCCGATTTGACCGCAACCGAGGCGGCATCGACCGCGCACGGGCGGAAAAGGACCGGCTGTCCTTTGCCGCTGAAGCCGCCCGCCTTGAAAAACTGCGCCGTTTGGCTTCGCTTCGCGCCAATGCCGAGTCCGCACAGGTCCGTGCCGATTCGCTGATGGAAGAAGTTTACCCCCGCACTTATAAGACGCTACAACAAGTCCGCGAAGGCTATAATCGCGGCGGGTTCAGCTTCCGCGACATTCAGGATGCCGCCGATGCCATCCTCGACGTGCAGGACCAGTGGCTTGAGGCCAGCACCCAGTACCGCGACCTTCAAACCGAAATCGACCGACTGACCGGACGCTTTGACCCCGCGTTGTCAATGGAGACCCAACCATGAAATCCCGCCAAATTTTACCTGCGCTTGCCGCATTGTTGATGATTGTTCCGCTTTCTGCTTGTGGCGGTGGAGCCGAAACCCCATCCGAAGAGGGCGGCGAGGCCGGAGAGCCCGAAAAGGGTCCGAACCGTGGCCGGATGCTGCGCGATGATAACTTTGCGGTCGAAATGACGATCTTCGAAGACGGCGTGCCACCTGTATACCGCGTTTTTCCGAGCCGTAACGGCAAGCCGGTCGATCCCAGGACGGTAAACCTGACGGTGACCTTGAAGCGGCTGGACGGAGAGATCAACAAGTTCGCGTTCAAGCCTGAGAATGCCTATCTTCAAGGCGACGGCGTCGTCGTCGAGCCGCACAGCTTTGACGTTGAAGTGGTCGCTGTTGAGAACGGCAAGCGCCATGTCTGGAAATTTGCCAACCCCGAAGGCCGTTCGAAAATATCCGCTGCCGCTGCAAAAGATGGCGGCATCGAAATCGAAACCGTCGGCCCTGCGAGCATTAGCGACATGCGTGAAGTCGAGGGCGTAGTGCAGCTTGCAACGTCGGCACGCTCGGAAATCCGGGCGCAATTTCCCGGCAAGGTCATGCTCGTCACCAAGGCTGTCGGCGATTATGTCAAAAAAGGCCAGCTGCTGGCGCGCATCGAGTCCAGCGAATCGCTGCAAATATACCCCGTATATTCACCGGTCAGCGGTGTCGTTGCCGAACGCAACGCAAATGTCGGCAATGTCGCCGGCGACCAACCCATTTATGTCATCACCGATCCCGGCCAGACGACGGTGGTGTTCAACATCTTCCCGCGTGATCTCGGCACGATCAGGCCGGGGCAGAAGATCGACATCGAAACGCTGGACGGACAACCAATCGCTGCCAGCGTGCTTGGCGGCTATTTGCCAGAAGGGAACGCAGCGGCAGGAACGGCGCTTGTCCGGGCCAGCCTTCCCAACCGCGACGGTCGCTGGCGTCCTGGCATGGCGCTGCACGGTCGCGTGACGGTCAGCGCCGTCACCGTGCCGCTGGCCGTGCGCACCGAAGCGTTGCAGCGGTTCCGCGACTTTACCGTCGTCTTCGCCAATTTTGGTGAGGATTATGAAGTGCGGATGCTCGAACTGGGCCGCAAGACCCCCGAATGGACCGAGGTGCTGTCGGGTATCAAGCCCGGCACGCGCTACGCCGCCAAGGGTGCGTTCCTGATCCGCGCGGACATCGAAAAGTCCGGCGCAAGCCACGACCATTGATCGGAAAACCGGAACATGCTTGCTAACATAATCGAGATTTCGATCCGTCAGCGGTGGCTGGTGCTGGCCGTCGTGACTGCGCTGACCGCGCTCGGCATTTGGAGCGCCACGCAGCTCCCTATCGACGCCGTGCCTGACATCACCAATGTCCAGGTGCAGATTAACACCGAGGCGGAAGGCTTTTCGCCGCTGGAGGCCGAACAGCGGATTACCTATCCGATTGAAACCGCTTTAGCTGGCGTGCCGAAGCTGAATTACACCCGCTCGGTATCGCGCTACGGCCTGAGCCAAGTTACCGTCGTTTTCGAAGACGGGACCGATCTGTATTTTGCGCGGCAGTTGGTTAACGAACGGTTGCAAGCCGCCAAATCGCAATTGCCTCCCGGGATCGAACCGCAGATGGGGCCGACCGCGACGGGGCTTGGCGAAATTTACATGTATTCGGTGACGCCTAAAAAGGGCGCGCGCAAGTCCGACGGCAGTGAGTGGACGCCAACTGACCTCCGTACTTTGCACGACTGGGTTGTCCGTCCGCAAATGCGCAATGTGCCGGGCGTCGCAGAAGTCAACACCGTTGGCGGCTACACCAAGCAATATCACGTGACGCCCAATGCAGAGCAGCTTGCGGCGCTTGGCATTTCGCTGTCCGATGTCGTCGATGCGCTGGAATCGAATAACGCCAATGCGGGCGCTGGCTATGTCGAGCGTGCTGGCGAGCAAGTCCTGATCCGGGTGCCGGGGCGGGCAGAGACAGAAAGCGACTTATCCCAAATCATTGTTGCCAAACGTGGCGGTATCCCAATCCGCATTGGCGACATAGCCGAAGTTGTAATTGGTTCGGAATTGCGCACCGGTGCTGCGACAGAAAATGGCAGAGAGATTGTGCTTGGCACAATTTACATGCTGACCGGCAGCAATCCGCGCATTGTGGCTCAAGCTGCGGCTGAACGGCTGGAAGCGGTCAACAAGTCGCTGCCGTCGGGCATCATCGCACAACCGCTTTATGACCGCACCGAGCTCGTCGAGCGCACGATTGCGACGGTCGAAAAGAACCTCGCCGAAGGGGCGCTGCTCGTCATCGTCATCCTGTTCCTGCTGCTCGGCAATGTCCGCGCGGCGTTGATCACAGCCGCCGTCATTCCCATCGCGATGTTGATGACATTGACTGGCATGGCCGCAGGGCGCGTTTCTGCCAATCTGATGAGCCTTGGCGCGCTCGACTTCGGGTTGATCGTCGATGGCGCGGTCATCATCGTCGAGAATTGCTTGCGGCGCTTGGGCGAGGCCCAGCACAAAATGGGCCGATTGCTGGACCGTGAGGAACGATTCAGCCTTGTCGCCAAGGCCAGCAGCGAGGTCATCCGCCCGTCGATCTTCGGCGTTATCATCATTACGGTGGTGTATCTGCCGATCTTCGCTTTGTCGGGTATCGAAGGCAAAACCTTTCATCCGATGGCGATCACCGTGATGCTCGCGCTGACAGCCGCGATGCTGCTTTCGCTCACGTTTGTGCCTGCCGCAATCGCGATGTTCGTCACAGGCAAAGTCGAGGAGAAAGACAATCGTATCATGGCATGGGCGCGCGCGCGTTACGCCAGCATATTGGACCGCACCATAACGCACGGCAAAGTGCTGATAGCCGCAGCCGTCGTGCTGGTTGCGCTCAGCGGATATGGCGCAACGCGGCTGGGTTCGGAATTTATTCCCAATCTGGATGAAGGCGATATTGCGATGCACGCTTTGCGCATCCCCGGCACCAGCCTTGGCCAAGCCGTGCAGATGCAGGAATCGCTTGAAAAACGAATTAGCCAGTTTCCCGAAGTCGAACGGGTATTTGCCAAGATCGGCACGGCAGATGTTGCCACCGACCCGGTTCCGCCATCGGTGGCGGACAACTTCATCATGCTAAAAGACCGGAGCGAATGGCCTGATCCGCGCAAGCCACGGACCCAGCTTGTCGATGAATTGAATGCAGCTGTGCAAAAGATACCAGGCAATAACTACGAGTTCACACAACCTGTCCAGATGCGACTTAACGAGTTGATTGCTGGCGTGCGCGCTGATGTGGCGGTGAAGCTGTTTGGCGAAGACCTTGACAAGCTTCTCGAAACCGGTGGCGAATTGGAAACGATCCTTGAATCCATTCCGGGTGCCGAAGATGTAAAGCTTGAGCAGGTGACCGGCCTGCCAGTGCTTTCTGTGACCCCACGCCGCGCAATGCTGGCCCGCTACGGTATCAACATCAAGGATGTGCAGGACGCAGTCTCGACTGCCACCGGTGGCCGCAATGCGGGCGAGGTTTTTGAAGGCGACCGACGGTTTGCGGTGGTCGTGCGCTTGCCCGAAACTATACGGACCGATCTCAATCAATTGGGCCGCTTGCCTATCCCGCGCTCTGGCGAAGGCGGCGGCGAGTTCGTGCCATTATCAGAGGTAGCCGACATTGGTTTGTCCGTCGGTCCGAACCAGATCAGCCGCGAGAATGGCAAACGCCGTGCGGTGATTACAGCAAATGTGCGCGGCCGCGATCTTGGTTCTTTCATCACTGAACTGCGCGCGAAGATCGACGGCGATGTGAAATTGCCCGAAGGCTATTATGTCCAGTATGGCGGCACGTTTGAGCAGCTCCAGTCAGCAGCATCCCGTCTGCAAATTGTGGTGCCACTGGCACTGTTACTGATTTTCGGATTGCTGTTCATGCTGTTCAGATCCGTTCGTGATGCCGCAATCGTCTTTTCTGGCGTTCCTCTTGCCTTGACCGGCGGCGTAGTTGCCTTGGCTTTGCGCGACATCCCGATGTCGATATCTGCAGGCATCGGGTTCATCGCCTTGTCGGGCGTCGCAGTTCTGAACGGCGTCGTCATGCTGTCGTTCATCAAGGATCTGCGCGAACGCGGCATGGCGCTCGATGAGGCCATCCGCGAAGGCGCGCTGACACGGTTGCGTCCGGTATTGATGACCGCCTTGGTCGCCTCATTGGGCTTCGTCCCGATGGCGCTCAATGTGGGTGCAGGGTCAGAAGTGCAACGACCGCTTGCTACTGTGGTGATTGGCGGGATCATATCCTCGACGATCCTGACGCTCATCGTACTACCCGCGCTTTACCGCCTCATCCACGGCAAGAAGGAGTCAGCCTCCGACATGCCGCAACGTCAACCTTCAGCCTAAGCAGAAACCCATGACACTAAACCTATCAAAGCGATCTAATACCGCGCTGCTGACAACATTGTTGTGCTTCGCCTTTGCTACCACGGCGTACGCGCACGGCGTGGCCGAAGGCGATCAGGGCTGCCTCAAAGCGCACCCTGTACGTCGTTCTGTCCCAAAATGGCGATTTTGTTTCGTACGGCCATATTACCTCGAAATGAGAATAACGTAAGCTGGGATATTCTTCTAACAACATCCAGCTTGGCAGACGATGCGATAACTTTGGTCTAACGTCTGGCCGAATATTGTGACGCGGCTATTGATGCCCTTTGGATCAGGGCAAATTTGATCCGCGATCAATCGAAAAGCGCCCCGGCCCGTTGGCATAAAAATACAACAACGCCCCCATAATTGCGACGTTCTTGAGAAATGGCCCCATATGGCCCGGAGCGACGTGGACGGCTATCGTAACCGGGATAAGCGTTACTAGAATGAGCAGCGCCGAGATGCGGGTCAAAAACCCGAGAGTGAGAGTGACCCCGAAGATTACGAAAACGATGCCACTGAGCCAGAGCAGCCACGATGGATCACCGATCATGTTGACCACATCGCGCCAAGGCGATTCTGCCATCCGCTCAAGCATATAATTGTGCTCGCCAAAATGCCCAATCCCGCCGACGATGAAAATCAGGCTGGTCGCCACCCGAAAGATCGGGTCGAACCACCTACGCCAAGCGTCGCCGGGTGTCAGCCAAGCGTCGATTTGGATTAGTTTGTTCATATTCCCTCCCAAAAAGTCCGGCCACTTTGCCAGAGCATGTATGCGGCCACGACAAATATCACGACGGCAAACACCGTCTACAACGTAGCGGTGTTCTTCGCGAGCAGCCGTGAGGCCGCACCACCACTTAGGCTACCGATGATCCCGCCGCCGCCCACGAGTCCAAGGACGATACCGACCAGGCCGCCCGATAACGCGGCAAGCAAAGCTTCGATTGCGGTCATCACAAATTCAGGCCGACGGCGCCGGATGATTCCAGGGAAGGTGGCGCAATAGCGTTGCCATCCCGCACCAACCCGCCCGCGACCAAATTGCACCTGGCGCTTGTCGATTATGGTCGGGCGACCAGAGGAACGCCATGAATCAATTCCGCCTGCAAGAACAGAGCAGGATGAATCACCGCCGGCCGCAGCAAGCCGGTCGGCATTGTTTTGTGGACGCATGCCTGTGCGGCAGTGGAAAATCATAGGGCCCGAATGGGCTGCCAATTGTTCGATCCGCGCTGGGGGATGGCGGGCTGCACCAGCAATCCGCTCACGCGCTTGTTCGTCAGCGTCGCGGATGTCGATAGGTTTCGCACCCAATGCAATCAAGCGCTCAGCTGCTTGGGGTTCAACAGCAGTCAGGGTCATCGGTCAGTCCTTGCAGTAAAGCTGGTAGAGTGTGCCCAGCAGAGTTTCGGTGCGAGGATCTGCGATCCGGTACCAGAGCGTCTGGCTCTCGCGGCGGAAGGCAACAAGGCCTTCGTCGCGCATCTTCGCCAGATGTTGCGACAGAGCCGATTGCGAGAGTGCGACCTCGCGCGCCAAGC
>JAYUPB010000073.1:0-3820 GCA_043760405.1 Sphingomonadales bacterium | reverse complement strand
GAAGAGCGCCGAAGCTGACCTTCATTCATTTCGTTCCCAGTTGTCGACTCCGCCCCAATCACTGCCGTCCGGCATGGATTTTCAGTTTCTTAAATGCTGCCGTTCGTCGTGCTACATCATTCCGACGAGCACTGGGCAGGTATCCGAAAGCTGCTCTTTGCTGTTGTTAGATAAAGTAGTCTAACCCACGGTCGGCTTCAGCCTGATCAAAGCGGTTGCGCGGCAAGCGAGGCCCTGTTGATCTCAATGTTTTGTTTGATGACGTGTCGGTCGAGTTTCGCTGGCGCGCGGGCCGCGTCAAAGGCACATCTGAAGTTGAAAGCGTGAGGACTCGGCCCCTCTGCATGAAGTTGCTCTAGCCGCGCGACTGCATCAGTCGTGTCTGGTTGCCGGTCCTGGGGACACCACCAACAAACATACCCAGGGTGCGCTTCTTTTCGAAACCAGTGCTGTCGCTTCTTTAAACCGTCCGCGTGGTGGCCCGCATAGGCATAGGCGTAGGCCGATTCCAGATCGCGCCACATGGAAAAGGTTTGGGCAAAGCAGGTCGCTTCGTCCTCGGGAACGAAGCTCGGCAATATCGTGGGGCCCCAATCGCCAAGCTCACGGACGCGATCAATAAACCCCTCGCTCCGCTCCGCGACTAAAAATGTGCTAGGTATCCGATCGATAAAGCCCTGCACCATTCGGCTGCCCGGTGGCTCGTGTAGGATGGCGATGGTGTATAGAACGAGACGATCCGAAGGCGAAGTCATCAGCAGCGGTCCTTTACGCTAGTTTTGGGCAATCTTGGGCTTGCAAATGTTCACCCCACGCTCCTCGGCAGCTGGTGCCGGGGACGAATCACCGGCTGGCTGCAGATCAGCCGAAATCTCGATTTTGATAATTCCAGCGAGCTATCAGTGTCCCAGGGTTTGTCGTCTTGGTGTATATGACAAACCCTATGTTTTCAGGATTTGGCTCTTGGGTCTGAGCGGCCACCGGCGTGACAAACGTCGTAATAACCATCGCAATAAAAGCTAGCGCTGCGCGCAATCCTTTCAACTTGTGCATGCAATTTTCCCCTGTTCTAAGGCTGCACCATCTCGCAAATTATTGCAACGTCAACAAACTTGTCGAATGTCGACGCTCCGCTCACACCGCATCAAACAACCCCGCAAATTCCTTGTCCGTGTAGTAGCGCAATTTCCTCACGATTAGCGGATTCTCGCCGACCCGCATGAGCAGCAGCGTATCGGGCGCGAGCTTCATGATCTCGTTGGGGTCCATGATGTTGCGGGTGGCGAGGTGCTGGGTTCTGCTCACGGATCGTTCGGGGTCTTTGACCATCACTTCCTTCTCGCTTTGCCCGCCTGTTTCGTAGGTGATGGTTTCGCGGCCCATCGTCTTCGACAGCATATCGGCGGTGTCATAGTCATTGACCCCGAAGGCTTGGAGGACACCGGCATTCGAGAGGAATGTCCCCGCTTTGGTTCCGTAAAGGCTGCGCAGCTGGTGGATGTCCTGCAAGATAGGCCAGAGTTGCAAACCGTAACCCGCCATCAGGCCCATCGCGCGCTCGACAGGTTGCAGCCGTCCGAGCGCGGCAAACTCATCGAGCCAGTCAGACAGTGCATTTCGTGGCAACAATGCCATGAATATCATTACATCCTTGCATTATACGCGAATCCTACTATTTGAATTTCAACAAGGAGATTCGTTGTGGCCGATCAAGAAAAACGAGGAAATTTTGTGCGACTAGCCGAGGGGCGCACACAGATCGCACTTGATGCGATCCGCAAGCTCGGAAATCTGTCAAACCGCCGAGCCTATGATTTCAACGACGCAGATGTTCGGAAGATCACCAAGGCACTTCGAGAGGCAGTCTCTGACCTCGAACGTAAATTCGGCGCTCCGAATGATACATCCGACACCTTCAAACTGTGAGATCATCATGAAATCCGAACATCTTGGAATTGGCGATAAGACCTTCCTAATCAACCGGTTGATTCAGCAGGCACCAATCAACACACTGATCCGCGAGTTTTTCAAAAATGCGGAGGAGAATGCGGCGCTGGCTCCCGAAGGTTCGCGGAATATCCGTATCTATCCGACCCTCATCGACGGCGTTCGCAAGCTGACATTCTGGAACACCGGCGTCGGCATGGACGAACTTGAGCTGCGCACGGCGACGAACCTCAGTTCGTCGGTCAACAAGAGCATGTCACTCGACGGTAATTTTGGAATCGGAGCAAAGGTCTCAGGCTTGGCTGCGTCGCCCGAAGGCATCCGGTATCGCTCGTGCAAAAACGGAATCGTAAATGAGGTAACGATTGGGTGGGACGATCAGGAGGACACGTTTGTTCGATTTGCCGTCGAAATGCCTGATGGCAGTTCGGGTATGATTTATGAGGTCACACAAGCCGTGAATGCCGAAGGCACCAAAACTGACTTCGACTGGACCGAAGTAGTTCTGTTAGGCCAAAAAGCCGACCACGATACGGTTGAATGGCCAATCGGAATCAACGAGCCTGTTGAACGCAGCTTTGTCGCGCGATCAATCTACAACCGGTTTGCCAGTTTCAGCACAGGTGTTGAAGTGCGCGTTGACGTGGCAATGACGCAAGGCGGCGGGAAGGATGAGACCGGCAGGAACAGAAAACTTCTCACACTAAGCGAGGTTCTGGATAAGCTCGGTAATCATGAGGACGTCACCGAACCTGAATCGGGCATGACAGTTCGTTTCATTCACGATCCAAAGCATGAAGTGTCTCACTCGCTGAGCGCGCGGGCTAATCCAGCCGTTGGGTCAACAACTTTCTGCGCGCTTATTTACAAGGAAGAGCGTTACGATTTCAAAACGCGCAAAGGATGGTCAGCGGTAGCACCATCCTTCGGCATCCCGTTTGGGTCGCGTGTGCTGACCGTTGAAATTCGCCTGCCCGATGCGATTGCTCTGCCAAATCAGTATCGGGACGCATTGACTTGGCCGCGCGACCGTTCACCGCTTTTGGCTGAACAGTTTGCACACATCGTGCGGCAGTTAATGCCGGAATGGGTCAAAGACATCATTCGACAGGAAACGCCGGACCAATCAGGCGACCTGAAGGATTTGCAGTCCGAGTTGCAGGCGTTGCTGGAAGAACTCAGGGTGCCGACCGACGTGTTGAAGCCCTCTACGGGTTTACCCAAGATGCTGGCAAACAGCCTTGGCATTCCCGAGTCCGAACCATCCAAGATCGAGTCCGAAGATGCAGAACCGCACACCGGAGCAGGGGAGCGCCGCACCACATCAGCCACTACCCCACGCGCATCAAGCACCCGCAAAAGAATGGCTCCCGAGGGTGCCACAGCATCCAAAATGTCACGCGCCCTTGAACGTGCACCTGAGATCGTCTTTTTGAATACGCTGGAGGAGATCGTGGAAAAGGGAATGAAGGGACGCGCTGCCAAATTTTATCCTGATACCCAAACCCTGTTCATCAACGGCTTGTATCCGTCGGTTGAAAAAATGGCGAAAGAACTGACCAACGAATTTCCCGATGCCGATGATCCTGACCAATCGAGGGCGCTTGCCATTGATGCTGCAAAGCGGACGATGGCATTTCGAGTAGGCAAGGCAACATGCTTCGCCCTCGCAAAGAAACTTCTGGATGATTGGTCGCAGGACGACTTGGAAAAAGCCACGTCGCCGGAGTCTCTCTCGATGGCAGCAGACGACTATCGCCAGAGCATCGCTGACGGCAAGAAGTGGATCAAGAAGCAGATCAAGATCGATGCTGTCTCGGAGATGGTTTAACAGCGAACTCATACTAGCCGCCATTTTTATGGTATTGCAGGA
>JAYUPB010000072.1:0-3828 GCA_043760405.1 Sphingomonadales bacterium | reverse complement strand
ATGAACGCATATCAGCCGCTCAGGCCAGTGTCACGCGCCTCGGTCACAAACCACACACCAAGAGCCTCAAATCATGCAGCTGATGGAGGGACCCAGCTTGCGGCAGGGCGAGGGGTATCGGACGGCCAATGGCAAAACGACCTGATATATTGCCAACGGCCATCTGCGGTATGAAGGCTCTAAAGATATAGCACGTGCAATGAGTTTTGGTTGCACTGGCCCGCAACCAAGCTCGCTGAGGCTATTGGGCCTCAAACCACGCCTGAAACATCAGGACGCTCCAAAGCTTAGCCGACCAGTTACGTGTGCCCGTGCGATGTTCCTCCCATATCTGGCGCACTAGTGCGACATTCCAATACCCCTCACGTTCAAGCCGTGCGGCATCAAGAAGTGTCTCTGCCCATGCTGACAGCGGGCCGCGCAGCCATTCGTTGATCGGAACACCAAAACCCATTTTTGGCCGGTCGATTAGCGCGCGCGGCACATGGCGATAGAGCAATTGACGCAGCGGCCATTTGGCTACGCCGTCACGAAGCTTGATCGACTGCGGCAATTGCCATGCAAATTCAACGACATGATGATCAAGAAAAGGAACGCGCGATTCTAGCGAAGCGGCCATTGAAGCACGGTCAACCTTAGCCAATATATCATCAGGCAGATAGCTGACCCCATCCAGCACCATCATCAGTTCGATATCGTCAAATCCAGCCAGATCAGAATATTCACCCGTCAGCGCAGTTGGCGGTTCAAACCCACCCTTGACCCAAGCTGACGGACTATCCTCATGGGAAACAAGCTTGCGGTAAAGCTCAGATGCTGAACCACTGCCAAGTACCCCTGCACCTTTGTGGATCTTGTCACCAAACATCGCAAAGCGTTCGCGCGCAAGCACACCGCCAAGCCGATCCCAAGTGTTGGGAGATATATTTGTGAGCGCAGCCTGTGCTGCCTTTCGCAGAGGGCGCGGCAGCAACGCAATCCGTGACCACCATTTTGAACTCATTACATACCGATTATAGCCGCAGAAGAGTTCATCACCGGCATCCCCTGACAAAGAAACGGTGACGTGCTCACGCGCCAGACGGCTCACTAAAAACGTCGGGATCTGCGATGAGTCAGCAAAAGGCTCACAATAAATTGATGGTAGATCAGGAATAACCGCGCGGGCCGCATCAGGATCAACATAAAGCTCGTGATGATCGGTACCAAGATGGGCTGCAACCGCCTTGGCATGTACGGCTTCATTATAGCCCTCCTCAGCAAAGCCGATCGTAAAGGTCTTGACTGGATTTGCCGATTGCGCCTGCATCAGCGCGACGACTGTTGATGAATCAATACCTCCAGATAAGAACGCCCCAAGTGGAACATCCGACATCATCTGGCGCGCGACTGCTGCACCAGCAGTCTCGGCAAGCGCGTCTACCGCTTCTTCTGCGCTTCCCGCAAAGGGTGCACGTTTACCGGCTACAGCTACGCCTAGATAACTCCAGTAGCTCTCGCTACGGGGTTCGGACTCGCTATGCGATACCGTCAGAATCGTGCCCGGCGTAAGTTTGGCGATACCTTGGTAAATGCTGTACGGTGCGGGCACATAATTATGTCTGAAGAACAGTGTCAGCGCACCACGATCAATCGTGCCTTCAAATGCCGGGTGTTGGCGCAGTGCCTTCAATTCAGAACCAAATAAAAATGTGCGCTGGGCACCACTGCCTTGCCAGCCGTAATAAAGCGGCTTTTCACCAATACGATCTCGCGCGAGGCTCAGTTCGCGGTGTTTACGATCCCAAAGCGCTAGTGCGAACATCCCGTTCACGCGCATAAGTGCGGCTTTCAACCCCCAGTGCACAATCGCGGCAAGCAAAGTCTCTGTATCCGAATGGCCAATCCAGTTGGGAGCAGCCTGTTCCTCTTCAAGCGCGCGGCGTATCTCTTCGTGATTGTAGATTTCACCATTGTAGGCGAGCATGAAGCGACCATCGGCGGATGCCATCGGTTGATGACCTGCGACTGATAAATCAATAATCGAAAGCCGCCGATGCCCGATGACACAACCGCTGTCAGGATCAATCCATGCTCCAGAGTCATCAGGACCACGCTGCCGGATGGCATCGGTCATTGCGGTCACAATACGCAGCGAGTCAGTTTTGCCAGCCAATCGCATATTTGGGAAAAACCCCGCTATGCCGCACATGCCGTCAGTTCACCCTCCGAGTTCCGACCGCGCACCAATAGGGTATGCTTTCGGAGAAGCGGATATTTTCAAGCCCAACGGCCTGCATCATCACCTCGATTTCAGCACGGGTGAAGCGCTGCTCAAGCCTTGTCCCGAAACGATCAAGCGCGTCGGTGCGCATCGTGTAATAACTACGGTCACGATATGCAGACAGCGGCCAGTTACTAACGTTCAATCCAATTTTTTCGCCAACTACCGCCGCTCTTGCCAATGGCCAGTAAACCAAAGCAGCGAAGACCTGACTCAAATAATAACGCCGCCCATGCGGCTGCACCGCGATATGGCGACGGACGGCATCGCTGGCTCTCCACAAGCTGCGAAACCATGCTGGACGATTATCAAAGGCGTAATAGAGATAGACCAAAAACGGCGCGCCAGGTTTCAGCTTTTTGACACAAGCCGCCATCGCTGCGCGTGTATCAGGAATATGGTGCAAGACGCCAAGTGAATAAGCAAAATCGAGCGACTGATCGGCAAAGGGAAGCTCATCGACCCCCGCGAGATGAAAGCTTACATTGTCCTTATCGCGCAGCTTCGCCTTTGCAACCTCAATTGCTGAGGATGGATCAAGACAGTGAAGGTGACCGACCCTTGGGGCAACCACCTGTGCCCAGCGCCCGCTGCCACACCCAACGTCGCAACCAATCGCACCAGCCGGTAAACGATCCCAAGGGAAGATTCCAAAATACCAATTGAAAATTTCTTCGCGTTCTTGAGCACTCATACCTGATTGGTCAAAACGTTCCCACTCATCTCCAAAGCCAGCGACTGTTTTTGAATCAATATTGGACATATTTACTCGATTGAACAAGATTGCGGTAATGATTGAGGTTAAGCCCTGATACATGGCTCATCTCGTAATTTTCGACAATACGGTTTCGGACGCGATGGAAAAGCGCCTCATAGTCATTGTCGGCAAGCATCGCAATCCTAACAAGGGCATCGGCAAGCGCGGTTGGATCGGATATCTGCAAAACAATACCACAATCGCCGATAATGATGTGGGCATCGCCCGTATCGGCTGCAACGCACGGCACCCCCATTGCCTCGGCGATCAAGTTAGGAAATCCTTCGCTGATCGAGGATAAGCAGAAGATTACAGCATTTGACAGTGGCTTGCGAACGTCATTAATCTCATCACGAAAAGAAATAATTGAGGCAAGGCCTAGCGCAACAATAAGCGCGGCAAGGCTCGGATCGTTGCAAACACCCCGACCAAATATTGCGTATTTGACGAGCGCGGGAACATGTGTCGAGGCCGCGCTGACAGTACTAAAAAGTGGAAAGATCTTTCAACACGCCATTGCGGCCAGCGCAACAATCAGCCGCTCTCGCGAGTCTGTGTGCCTCTGCTCTGGAGCAAAACGGTCTACATCATAGCCATTTGGTAGCACAACCATACGGCGCAGATCATAACCTATTTGAGCGTGACGCTCGCGAACCGCCTGCCCGCAGCAAATAAATGATTGCGGTATGGCCTTGCTGGACTTGTGACGGACAATTATCCCCTTGCGTCATGTGGGGGTAGATGTGGTATGACGCGGGTATGCAGAAACATATCAAGCGAGTCGCCGGGGGATTGTCTGCAATTTGCG
>JAYUPB010000071.1:0-11106 GCA_043760405.1 Sphingomonadales bacterium | reverse complement strand
GCGCAGATCGCCGCGTTGTTCAACGCTTTTGATGATGCCGATGTCTGTGATAATACCTGTAAACATTATTGCGCCTCATATATTTCGAGCCGGTCCTTACCAAGCATCCGCATATCCACCAAGCGCCAACGGCCGTGCGCGTCATTCACATCGATCAGGCCGATGTCCCCCAAACATGGTTTTCCGTCCCCAATTAAAATCGGCGCGCGGTAAAGCAACAAGCGATCAACCAGACCTTCCTTCATGAACGCCGCAGCGGTACTGGCCCCGCCTTCGATAAGGATGTGGTCAACAGCGGAAAGCGCGAATATGGCAGCAGGTGCTGGAAGCCATTCCCAACCTTCCCCAGCCGCTTTTGTGCTCAACACCGCACGGCGCGGTGAACGATCCTCAAGCCCTGCCAGGCGGACATCAAGTGTTGGTGCATCCGCATCAACCGTTCCGCGCCCAACCACGATCATGTCACACCGTGCCCGTTCAAGATGACCATGGGCGCGCGCCGCCTCACCCGTTATCCACCGGCTTTGCCCTGCCGTCGTCGCGATCATGCCGTCAAGCGAGGTCGCGAGTTTTAGGGTAACGTGGGGACGCCCCTTTGCGGTTTTCGTGAGGAAACCTGCCATAGTCTCCGCACATTCTGACGCCATGATGCCAGTTACAACGTCAATGCCGGCCGCGCTAATCCGCGCGCATCCCTGCCCATTGGTCCGCGGGTCAGGGTCAGTAAGACCGATGCAAACACGTGCAACACCTGCGGCAATCAAGGTATCTGCGCAAGAAGGCCCGCGCGTACTTTGATGCGCGCAAGGTTCCAGTGTGACATAGGCGGTTGCGCCGCGTGTGGCTTCTCCCGCTTCTGTAAGCGCCATGGCTTCAGCATGCGGACGCCCCCCCTTTTGGGTCCAGCCACGCCCGATAACACGGTCCTGTTTGACCAAAATGCAACCAACATTGGGATTTGGCGCTGTATGTCCGCGACCGCGCGCGGCGAGCGCCAACGCAGCGGCCATATGCCGGTGATCAGAGATCACCCCCCTGCGCTTCAAAGGCCCATCTCATCCATGGCCTTGTCCATTTTTTTGAACGGGGCACGGCGCGCTTCAAGTTCTTTCTTTTCGCGGGCTTCATCAATTTTGCGCTGGGCTGTGTCTATTTTTTGCTGGGCTATGATCTGCGCGTCCGTGCGATTTGCTGCGTAGGTCTTAAACCATTCCACCTCTGGTGGTCGGTACACTTCTTCTTCCTCGTCAACAGCAAAGATGAACATTGTGAAAAGCGGAATGACAATTGACGCCGCTGCAAATCCCACCTGATGGCGGCTGCGCGTCTTTAGGAACGCGCGGAGATCCGCATAGGCAGCGGCGGGCATGGCGGGGCGAGGGAAAAATGACATGGATCAAATTAGGGTGTTTTGATCCTGAACGCTAGCCCCGCTCCGCCACAGATTATGCAGTGATTGTAAAGCGCACTGTCATTTCACGCCAACTCTCTACCGGTACGCCGTCCTCAGTTGCGGGTTTGAAACGCCATTTGGCCAAGGCTTGCTTGCGCGTGGCCTCAAGAAATTCATCGTGGCTTGAACGCAGGGCCTCAACCTTTTTCACGCGTCCATCCTGACCAATCAGTACACGGACAGTGACGGCACCTTCAATTTCTTGCCTTTGAAGGCTTGGCGGATAGGTGGGTTGCAACGCGCCGACATAGCGATTGTCCACCAACGGCCCGACCCGCACCGGCACGTGCCTTGTGATCTCTTCGGTTCCGCCGCCCAAAGGCTCAACTGGGTCCGCAGGAAAGGGGTCACCTCCCGTAATTTTTATGCCCTCAAGTGGGTTTGTGCGTATCGTAATGTTGTCTGTTAAATCGACATGAGCCTTTTGCTTGTCGGGTGACGTCGCTTTGTCCTTTATCACCGGGTCGACGGGAATAGGCTTTGGGGAAACCGGATATATCTTGATGATATGGTCGAGCGCACCGGGAATAACATTTGGTGCTGCAAAAAGGATTAGCGCAACCATACCGCCACTCATCATCATTGCGGCACCAAAACCTAGGCCGTTGAAGGGCCGTTTTTGGTCGATATCTGCATAGGCCATAATATCCTCCACTCTGTCTGCGGCGGCAAAAAGCGCGCCTGCACTTAGTTGATACATTATAACATATAAGGATACAACATTACATTATCGCCCCGGTTTCCACGGGCTGGGCTTATCCCGCCAGGCGCTCAAGAGCCCGTTTCTGGCCGATGAGCGGCAGTAATGCCTTCATGTCAGGGCCGTGGTCACGCCCGGTTAGCGCACGGCGTAGCGGTAGGAACAGGGATTTTCCGGTCCGCCCTGTTTCAGTTTTCATGACAGACGTCAGGGCATGCCAGGGATCATCCGCCCAATCGATCACACCAAGCATGGCTGATGCCACCTTCAAGAAATCTGTGTCGTCTGGATCGGTTAGAGCGGTAATCGGGCCTTCAACCACCTGCCACCAATCCGCAGCCTCTACGATGCTGGTCAAATTTGGACGAATCGCGTCCCATGCCGCCCTGTCCATCCCCGCTGGCAGCCGGTTCGAAACGGCATCAAAATCAAGCATGTGGATGATCCGCGCATTCAAATGCGCCAAATCAGCCTCATCAAAACGCGCTGGCGCACGCCCAAACCGCGCAAAATCAATTGTGTTTATCAAGGGTTGCACCTCAATCAATGGCTCAACTGGATCACTTGTTCCCAACCGCGCGAGCAGAGCCAGCAGCGTTATGGGCTCAATCCCTTGCTCCCTAAATGCCACGACGCCGAGTGACCCCAAACGCTTGGACAGCTTGCCCTCGGCGCCCGTCAACAATGCTTCATGTGCAAAAATCGGCGGCAGCGCGCCAAGCGCGGCGAACATTTGAATCTGTGTTGCGGTATTGGTGACATGGTCTTCGCCACGCACGACATGCGTTATGCCCATATCAACATCATCAATCGCGCTGGGTAGCATATAAAGCCACGACCCATCCGCGCGGCGAATGACCGGGTCAGAAAGGAGCTTGGGATCGAAATGCTGATCACCGCGAATCATATCGGTCCACGTTATCGGCGTGTCATGATCGAGCTTGAAACGGTAATGCGGGTTGCGCCCGGAAGGAACCGAGGCGTCCTCCGCCTTGCGTTCATAGACCGGCGGCAGCCCGCGCCCCAGCAGCACTTTGCGGCGTAAATCAAGTTCTTCCGAGGTTTCATAACAAGCATAAACGCGCCCCGCCGTGCGCAGCTCTTCAAAGCGTGTCTCATACAAAGCAAAACGCAGCGATTGCCGTTCTTCTCCGTCGGTGGTCAGACCAAGCCACGCCAGATCATCGTGGATCGAGGTGACATATTCCTCCTTAGACCGCTCACCATCGGTATCATCGATTCGTAACAAGAATCGCCCGCCATGTTTGCGTGCCCAAAGCCAATTGTGGAGCGCCGCACGGATATTGCCGACGTGCAGTGTCCCCGTGGGGGACGGGGCGAAGCGGGTGATGATGGTCATATTATGCCGCCTGTAGCCGAACAACGGGCGGCTGTTTATGTTTTAATGCACGTGCCAAATCATAATTGGTCTGCAGCGCCATCCAAAAGCGCGCCGTGCTGACACCAGCATGTTCAAGGCGAATAGCCAAATCTGCACTGATCCCCGCCCGCCCGTTCACAACACGGGACAAAGCAACACGGGACATGCCAAGCTTATGCGCTGTCTCAGTCACACCAAGACCGAGCGGTTCAAGCACGTCATCGCGGAGCATTATTCCTGGATGCGGAGGAGTTTTCATCATTTTCCAACCTTTAATGATAATCTTGATAATCAAACAGTTCGATATCAGTGCCCATAAACCGAAATGTCGTTCGCCAATTTCCATTTACCCAAATCGACCAATAGCCCTTCAAGTCACCCTTTAATGGATGAAGCCGGTATGATGGCAATGAGAGATCATCGGGTCCTGCCGCAACATCCAAAGCTGCCAATATGCTGAGCAGCTTCTGCTTGTGCACCGCCTGCACACCCCGCACTGAACCTGTTTCATAAAGGAGCTTTAAGCCCTTATGCCTAAAACCAACAATCATTAATGTAGTATATAGCGTAACGATACAGGATGCAAGACATATTCATCCCGTCCGGAATGCGTTCGTGATAGGATAGCGGCGGTCACGCCCGAAATTCTTTTTGCCGAGCTTCACACCCGGCGGCGCTTGGCGGCGTTTATATTCCGCCGTGCAGAGCAAACGTTCAATCCGCGCCACCGTATCGCGGTCAAATCCGCGCGCGGCGACCTCATCGACGGATAACTCCTCTTCAACCAGTCCCATCAGAATCGGATCAAGGATCGGATAATCAGGCAGGGAATCTGAATCTTTTTGATCGGGCCTCAATTCAGCACTGGGTGGCTTGGTGATGATGCTGCCGGGCATGACGGGGCCGTCAGGACCGAGGCCCAGACGCGGCTTATGTGCATTGCGCCAACGGGCAATTGCGAACACCGTCATTTTATAAGCATCTTTGATCGGGTTATAACCGCCCGCCATATCGCCGTATATTGTAGCGTAGCCGACCGACATTTCGCTCTTATTGCCGGTCGTGATCAGCATCGGGCCGAACTTATTGCTCAGCGCCATCAACGTCACACCGCGTGCACGTGACTGGATATTTTCTTCTGTAATATCAACATCTTTGTCCGCAAAACTGCCTGACAGCATGGCGTCAAATGCATCGACTGCAGGCGCAATTGAAATCGTATCAAGCCGACATCCGATCATCTTTGCGCACGCCGCCGCATCATCCAAGCTGGCCTGACTGGTAAAGCGCGATGGCAGCATCACACACCAGACACGGTCAGGACCAAGGGCATCAGCAGCAATCGCTGCACAGATGGCCGAATCAATTCCTCCTGATAGGCCAAGAACAACCCCTGAGAAGCGATTCACATTCACATAGTCACGCAGACCCACAACCATGGCGTGATAAATATCACCGGGATGGGGATCAAGTGTTGCCACGGGCCCTTGGGCGCAGACCCACCCTGCCACGCCGCGTGTCCAATGGGTCATAACACTCTGCTCTTCCCAATCAGGCAGCTGATGCGCGCACGAACCATCGCCGTTGAGAACAAAGCTTGCCCCATCAAAAACCAGCTCATCTTGTCCGCCGACGCGGTTGAGATAAACCAACGGCAGTCCGGTTTCAGCCACCCGCGCGCCAACAACAGTGCTCGACCGCAAATCATCCTTATCAATTTCATAGGGGCTGCCGTTGAGCGAGATCAGAATTTCCGCACCCTGTGCATGCAAATGTGCGCAGACATCAGGAAACCAAATATCTTCGCATATTGGCACGCCTATTCTCACGCCCTTGAACAGGATTGGTTCCGGCATAGGGCCTGCTGTGAAATGCCGTTTTTCGTCGAAGGTGCCGTAATTGGGCAACTCATGCTTAAACCGCAGCGCTGCAATCTTACCGCCCTCTAGTAAGGCCACGGCATTATACAGCCGGTCTCCGTCACGGTGGAGTGTGCCGACGAGCATCGCGGAGCCGCCGTCCGCCGTTGCCAGCGCCATACGTTCCAACTCAACAGCGGCACGCGCCGCAAGCGCGGGTTTCTGAACCAAATCTTCGGCAGGATACCCAATCAGCTGCATTTCAGGGAAAACGACCAGATCAGCGCCCACAGCGTCTGAACGTAAGGCCAGCATCGCATCGGCATTTTCGGAGAGGCCGCCGACGCGTTGAGACGTTTGGGCGATGCAGATAGAAAGGGTGTTTGTCATGCTTTCTCTTTATTGCGTGCCCGCACGCCCTGCAATGCCGTTTAAGATTTACGATCAGATGTTCAGACATCGACACTTCCCACGTGCCCGATCAGCCATTAAGGGAGCCAAATTGAGATGCGACGGGGTAAAAATCATGAAATTACTGACAGGCAACGCAAATGCGCCGCTCGCCAAGGCGATTGCGGACTATCTTGCGCTTCCTTTAACCGAAGCAAGCGTCCGCCGCTTCGCTGATGAAGAGGTTTTCGTCGAAATCCATGAAAATGTCCGCGGTGAAGACGTCTTTGTCATTCAATCAACCGGTTTTCCCGCCAATGACAATCTGATGGAATTGTTGATCATGATGGACGCGCTCAAACGTGCATCGGCAAAACGCATCACAGCTGTTATTCCCTATTTCGGCTATGCCCGCCAAGACCGTAAGCCCGGGCCACGCACCCCCATTTCAGCCAAATTGGTCGCCAACATCATTACCGCTGCAGGCGCGAACCGCGTGCTTTCGGTGGACCTGCATGCGGGCCAAATTCAGGGGTTTTTCGACATCCCAACCGACAATCTCTACGGCGCGCCTGTCATGTCTGCTGATATATTGGCGCGATTCGGGGATAAAAACATCATGGTCGTATCGCCCGATGTTGGCGGCGTGGTGCGTGCACGCGCGCTGGCCAAACGGCTCGACAATGCGCCGCTCGCCATCGTTGATAAACGCCGCGAGAAAGCGGGCGAAAGCGAAGTGATGAACATCATTGGCGACGTAGAAGGTCGCTTCTGCATCCTGATCGACGATATAGTCGATTCAGCAGGGACGATTTGCAACGCAGCGTCTGCACTTAAAGCAGCCGGCGCCCAGGATGTGGTCGCTTATTGCACCCACGGCGTGCTTTCGGGCGGTGCGGTTGCCCGCATCGAAGGGTCAGAGCTCACTGAAATGGTGATCACCGATTCAAACGGTGTTTCTGACGCTGTTGCCGGGGCGAACAAAATCCGCGTCCTGACCATTGCTCCACTCATCGGCGAAGCCATCAAGCGCATTGCGGATGAAAGCTCTGTATCGAGCCTGTTCGATTGAGCGCCAAAGCCGACGATATTGCGCTGGCCAACCGCCTCGCCGACGCGGCGGGTGCAGCCATACGTCCGTTTTATCGCGCGGAATTTGGGCTTGAAACCAAAGGCGATGCCACACCCGTTACAAAGGCTGATCGCGCCGCGGAATCGGCAATCCGGGCCATTTTGGAAACCGAACGGCCAGATGACGGGATTATCGGCGAAGAATATGGCAGCATCCGTGAAGGCGCGGCGCGCCAGTGGGTGATTGATCCAATTGATGGCACCACAAGTTTCGTCGCGGGCCGACCAATCTTTGGCACGCTGATTGCGCTGATGCAGGATGGCTGGCCCGTCATGGGACTGATTGATCAGCCTATATTACACGAACGGTGGTTGGGCATGGTTGGTCACGGCACGACGTTCAACGGAACCCCATCCAAAAGCCGCAGCTGCAAGACGTTAAGCGACGCCATATTATCGACCACCAGCCCGAATTGTTTTTCAGACCATGAGGGCGAACATTTCATGGCTCTGGCACAAAAAACCGCGCATCGGCGGCTGATTTGGGGGGGGGATTGTTACAATTATGCGCTGCTCGCCAGCGGCCATATTGATATTGTCGTTGAAGCGGGTCTGAAACTGCATGATTTCGCGGCGCTCATCCCCATTGTAGAAGGCGCAGGCGGGCTGATGTGTGATTGGTCTGGCGGCCCCCTTAACGCACAAAGCAACGGCGATGTGATCGCGCTGGGTGATCCTGCGCGGCTTGAAGATGTCCTTGACGCATTGGCCTGCAACCATAGCCATGACTGATGCCACCCCAGAAGTTTCAGTGCGTTTCGGACAGCCAGCCAAGGATTTGCTGCCCTTCATTCCGGCCTATTGGGATGTCGTGGTTGAAGGCGAGGGCGTGGTTGAAGATTTGCTACGCCCCGAATGGACCAATATCCGTTTGGTCTCAGGCGGGGATTGGGCGTTTGGGCCCAGTATAACCCAGCTTAAACCCCTGACCGACAAAGCGATCATCCACGGCGTTGCAACCCATGTTCAATGGGTTCGCGGCAGTGCCGGCCTTGCCTTTTGCATCGGAGTATTTCCGATGGGCTGGCAGCGCTTGCTCGGGGGACGCGCCAGTCATTACGCGAATGCCGTGCGGCCTTTGGCTGATGTTCTGGGGACTGACGGCGAGGAGCTCTATAAGGCTGTCATGGCTGCGTCAGATTTTGAGGGGCGTGTGTCTGCCGCAGACGCTTTTTTCCTCGCACGGCTCGGCCGCAGCAAGCGGACCCATGTTTCCGATCAAATCGCCGCAGTGACACGCGCCATGGAAGACCCCGAGTGCGCAACAGTTTCGGATTTAGCGGATCGATCGGGTTTTTCTCAACCACAATTGGCTCGCTTTACCCGCCAGCATTACGGTTTTTCGCCCAAACGCCTGTTGCGCCGCGAACGGTTTTTGCGGATGCTACATTCTATGCAGGGTACATCGGTGGGTGAATGGCCTCATTTCCTTGATCCCCAATATAGCGATCAAAGCCATATGATCCGTGACTTCAAACATTTTATCGGCATGTCTCCCACGCGCTATTTCGCAATGGAACGTCCTTTAATCGCCGCCGTCTTCAAAACATTGCTACAGTTGGCAAGCAGCGGTGAAGCGGAAGGCTTCACGATCAAAGAAGGGCGGCAAACGCTTGCTTTTCGGCCCGACAATCGGTAACGGCCCGTCTTCGCATACGATTCTTTACGATTGGTCTGGCTGAAAGGGCTGCCACGACCAATCAGAAATCGTCGCACTTGAAAGGACGAAAATGCCCAAACTGAAAACCAAAAGCGGTGTGAAAAAGCGTTTCACGCTTACCGCGACTGGCAAGCTTAAACACGGCGTCGCTGGTAAGCGTCACCGTTTGATGAGCCATAATGCCAAGTATATCCGCCAAAATCGCCGCACCTCTGTTTTGTCCAAGGCTGATACCAGCACGGTCAAATCATGGGCGCCGTACGGCCTGCAATAGGAGGTCTGACACATGGCACGCATTAAACGCGGCGTTACAACGCACGCAAAACACAAAAATATTCTTGAGCTTGCGAAAGGCTATCGTGGCCGCCGCAAGAATACGATTCGCATCGCACGTCAGGCCGTCGAAAAGGCTGGCCAATATGCATATCGTGATCGCAAGGTTAAAAAGCGGACCTTCCGGGGTCTGTGGATTCAGCGCATCAACGCCGCTGTTCGTATGGAAGGTCTGACCTACAGCGAATTCATGCATGGCATAAAATTGGCGGGGATTGAACTTGACCGCAAAGTCATGGCTGACATGGCAATGCACGAAGGCGCAACCTTTAGCACCATCATCGCGCAAGCGAAGGCCGCTTTGCCAGCAACGGCATAAGCTTCTCTCTTTCGTACAAGCGCAAATGGGCGTGGACGGTACTTGCCGTTCGCGCCCATTTGCTTATCAGGTGACGACCATGACTGATACAGCAACACTTCAATCCGAAACCCTCGCCGCAATCGATGTCGCAGATACGCTCGACGCTTTGGAAACCGTGCGGATTGCCGCGCTTGGCAAGCAGGGGAGTGTTTCAGCGCTACTCAAAACCATGGGCTCGATGTCTCCTGAGGAACGCCAATCCCAAGGCCCGATCATCAATGGTCTGCGTGAAGCGGTCACCAGGGCGATTGCCAACAAGAAAGTTGCGCTCGAAAACGCCACGCTCAACCAACGCCTTGCCGCTGAACGACTGGATATGTCTTTGCCTGCGCCGACCGCGCCCCAAGGATCGATCCACCCTGTCAGCCAAGTGATGGATGAACTGGCTGAGATTTTCGCCGACATGGGTTTTGCCGTTGCGACGGGGCCGGAAATCGAAGATGATTGGCATAATTTTGGGGCGCTCAACATTCCTGAAAGCCACCCTGCACGCGCGATGCATGATACCTTTTATTTCCCCGATCAGATGGCTGTTGACGACAAGAAGATGCTGCTTCGTACCCATACATCGCCGGTTCAAATCCGCACGATGATGGATCAAGCGCCACCGATCCGCATCATCGCGCCAGGCCGGGTTTACCGATCAGACAGTGACGCGACGCACACGCCGATGTTCCATCAGATCGAAGGGCTGGTAATCGACAAGGGCATTCATCTGGGTCATCTCAAATGGACGTTGGAAACCTTTTTGCGCGCCTTTTTTGAACGCGACGATGTCAGCATCCGGATGCGGCCCAGCTATTTCCCCTTTACTGAACCGTCTGCCGAAATCGACATTGGGTTTTCGGTCGTGAACGGCAAACGGGTTATCGGCGGCTCCGAAGGCTGGATGGAAGTGTTGGGCAGTGGCATGGTCCACCCAAAGGTCATTGCCAATTGCGGTCTCGACCCCGAAATCTATCAGGGATTCGCGTTCGGCACCGGTGTCGACCGGCTCGCCATGCTCAAATACGGGATGGACGATTTGCGCGCTTTCTTTGACGGCGATCTTCGCTGGCTCAAACATTATGGTTTTTCCGCGCTTGATGTCCCCACGCTCAGCGGAGGAGTATCGCCGTGAAATTTTCTCTAAGCTGGCTCAAGGCCCATCTCGATACCGACGCCGACGTCACCACCATCACTGAAACGCTGACGCGGATCGGGCTGGAGGTTGAAGGCATTGATAACCCCGCCGAAAAACTAAGTGCATTCCGCATTGCCAAGGTGCTGAGCGCCACACCGCATCCTCAGGCGGATAAGCTGCAAATATTGAGCGTTGATGCAGGGGATGGGCCGTTGCAGGTGGTTTGCGGCGCGCCCAACGCGCGTGCAGGCTTGGTCGGTGTGTTCGGATCCCCCGGCGCGGTCGTGCCCTCGAACGGTATGGTCCTAAAGGTCGCAGCGATTCGCGGTGTCGAATCCAATGGCATGATGTGTTCAACGCGCGAACTCGAATTGGGCGAGGACCATGACGGGATCATTGAACTCCCCGCTGATGCGCCTGTTGGGGCGGTCTATGCGGCGTGGGCAGAACTTGATGATCCGGTGATTGACGTCGCGATTACGCCGAACCGTCAGGATTGCATGGGGGTTTACGGCATCGCCCGTGATTTGGCAGCGGCAGGTTTGGGAACGCTCAGACCGCTCACTGTCAGAAGCGTAGCAGGCTCATTTCCATGCCCCACCGAAATCCGTACAGACGATCCTGAAGGCTGTCCCGCATTTTATGGCCGTGTGATCAGGGGCGTCACCAACGGCGTGTCGCCCGACTGGATGCAGGCACGGTTGAAATCAGCAGG
>JAYUPB010000070.1:0-3851 GCA_043760405.1 Sphingomonadales bacterium | reverse complement strand
CCAGCGGGCTTGGTTGCCGTTTGTGGTCCGGTAGCGTGTGCATAGGGTACGTCGGTGTGAAACAGTATCAGGGCGGCAAAGATGAAAGCGCTTTTCATAGGATATCCTCTGGTTATGCGATTGGAAAATTGGTGGGTGGCTGGGCTGAAACTCAAAAGGTTCCCCAGACTGTGAGTCGCAGCATCGGCCCCCATTCGATGGAGCTGTCGCGGGTGAAGCGGATGGGGCCAGTGCGCCGGCCGACATAAAATGTCTCGAACGTTTTCTCTTTCTGGTTGAATAGATTTTGCGCCGTCACCCGGGCTTTCAGACCGAATATGTCTTTATGTTCGACATAAAGGGATGAGGTGATGGCCGTGTTGACCTCACGCGATTGATAACTCAGCCGATAAAATGGGGTGGCAACATCCCTTTCCCCGATAAAGCCCCATGCCCAATCAGTGTCGGGGATGTCATGGCGGAAGGTAACGTTCCAATAGCTCAGGCCGCGATTGCTTATCGGGCGCTTGATCGAGAGCGCATCGCGCAACTGCGTTTTTTGAAGTGCTGCGACTAGATCAAGCTTCGCGCCGTTAAAGCCAATGCTATCAAGCACAAAGCTGCCATTGATTTCGCCGCGCAACCGCTTTGCTGTACCGGGCAGATTGCCAACAGCCTCGGTCGTCGGACTTATCGCAATCTGATCGACAAGGTCGCTGATTAATTCGCCGTCCAGTTTGAACTTGATCGAACCGAGTTTGCCCAGCGACCAATTGGCCTCATTCTCCCACAGCCAGCTTTGCGGCGGTACCAGTTGCGGGTTGGCAGCGTTATTGTTGCTGTTTTGCAGATCGACCGAGGCAAGAAAGGAACCAAAACTCAATTGCCCCACCTTGCGTTGCAGTTTGCTCGACAGGGTAAAGGCCGGGCTCGCTTTCCAGGTCAACGCAACCGAGCCTTTGGGCCGGATGAAGGATCGGGTCAGGCCGTTGACGCCGGTCTGGCTCAGCTGGCTATATTCGCCGCCTAGGCTCGCTTCAAAGGTCAGTTCATCCGAAAGCGGACGGGCGTAAGAGGAAAGGGCTTGCACTCGCTTTTCCTCAACACGCGACGTTCCTCCATCGAAATTCTGGATAACAAAATCGTCATCTACCAGTTCAAACAGCTCAGACTCGCGGTCAAAATAATTATAGGCACCTTCCAGTGAGAGCTGCCAGTCGCTTGCGCCGCTTTTCCAGCGATATTCGCTGCGGAGCACGGATTCCCCATCATGCACCAGCTGATCAAAGCGTTCTCCGGTCGGTAGGTCGCCATTGGTAAAGTCGCTTCGAAAAACATCGTTGGTCGGGTTGCGCGCACCGCGGTGGAAGCCGATCAGCTTCAGACGCCCCCCGCCAAACGCAAATTCATAATCGGCGCCGCCTTCAAAACTCCAGCCATTGGTTCGACCCGTGCTCAGTTCTGTACTGGGCAGACCGCCGGTAACCAGAACATCAAATTCAGCACGCCTGCGAAAGCGGTAATATTCAACTTCGGCATTGGCATTGAAGATCGATCCGGCATCGCTCTTCACGCTATAGGTGCCGGCAAGGCGCGGGCGATCTGTATAGAAATAGTTGAACATCTCGCGCGTAACCCGCACATCGCTGTTCGGACCGCGTGTAATGTCGGGGCCCCAACCGCCCGCGCGTGACGCTTCGCCATTGTTGATTCCGAGGGTGAAATCGCCTTTCCCCAATTTGCCGGAAATACCGATTTCGGCATTGGTGAACATCGGCGCAATGCGGCCCCGCACCCGGCCACGCCAAGTGAAAGTGCCTTTCAAACCATCGGTTCGGGTAACGACATTCAGTACTTGCCCGTTAATGCCGGTAATGTTGAGCGTCGCTGCATCGGCGATTTCCAGTCGGACAACAGACGATGCCGGGATACGTCCAAGCGCTGTTTCCGCATCATTGCTTTTGCCCGTGATCCGCTGCCCATTGATCAGGACATTTTGCGACGCTTCGCCCAATCCACGCTCTGCGCTGAGCGCGGTTATCGCAAAGCCCGGAATTTCCGAAACCATCTCCAGTGCAGTCTGGGCTGCGAAACGGGCAAACTGGGATGCCTCGTAAACTTGCCGACCATTTTCAACGCGCGGCTGCAGGTCCGTATTGGCTATCACAATGTTGTTAGCCTTAGCAGCATCGGCCTGCGCCAGGGCAGGACTCGCGATAGGAGACACCATCGCGGCTAGCGTCATCGTAGAGGCATAGATTCGCATATTGTGTCCTGGCAAAATGAAGAAAAAATGGGATTTAGGATGGAGGGCATGCTTACCCCGTTCGTGAGCGCGACCGCTGGCTATGCGGCCCCGCCATCGCCGTCTCGTCATTATCGCGCAAAACATGATCGATTCCGCGCAAAGGACTGTATCGGGACAAGTATGCACGGCGATTGAATATGCAGCCCGGCATTCGTAAAACGCGCCATGCTGTTTCTCGATTCCTTCGCGCGCTTTACGGGCATAGGCCTGCTGGCCATTTTGGCGCTGCTTGCTTTGCGCGAGCTTCAAGCGTGGCGGGGCGCACCATATCTTCTGATCGCTTGCCTGAGCGTCATCGCATTGTTCATCGTCATGACGCCTGATGTCATGGGCCTGCCCAATGCTGGTTACGCGTTTTTCAGGTTCCTGGCGGTACCGCACCTGGTCTGCGTTTGGCTGTTTGCGCTCTCGCTATTCGAAGAAGATTTCAGCATGGAGCCTTGGCACTGGGTGGTCGGAATCATCTATTGTGTGCCGCTTCTGTGGATCAACCATTTCGGTGTTAGCGCCGTTGCAGCAACAGCGCCGTGGGTACTTCATACTGCCACGATTTTCTCCTTGATCCTTATGGGCCATTTGGTCTTTTCGACCTTGCGCGGAAGAACCAATGACCTTTTGGAAATCAAGCGATCAGCCCGCGTCCATTTCGTGCTGGTCGTGGTTTTTGTAGCTGTCGTTACCACGCTTGCCGACCCGCTGGCAGCGGATCGTTCAGGAATATCACGCGGTACGATCAAGACGTTGGCGATATGGCCGGCGATTGTCTGGGGCTGCCTCTGGATGCTCGTCATTGATCGCGACGCGGTCAATTTTCGATCGCGTACCAATCCGGCAGAGCGCCCGAATGAGCGGGATGCCGAACTGTTGCAAAAACTGGAAAAGCTGATGACAGAACTGCAGGCGTTCAGAGATCCCGAACTAACAATAGTTACGCTTTCTGCCCGGCTTGCGGTAACCCAACATCGGTTACGCAAGCTGATCAACCAGACTCTAGGCTATCAGAACTTCAACGAGTATCTGAACCGTTACCGGATTGCTGCGGTGAGAGAAATTTTTGGAGACCCCAAAAGCAACCTTGTGCCGATCTTGACGATAGCAATGGATTGCGGATTCAAATCATTGTCTCCCTTTAATAGGGCATTTCGTAAAATGTTTGAAATGACACCAAGCGAATATCGTCAAAGTTTGGTTGTTGATTGAATCCAGAATTAAGTATGTTCGCGTTGCATCAAAGGCTCACGCGGCAGAGCAGCCTGCGAATATGAAGTCGTAATATCGGGTCGCAGCAGTCTACATACATCGATGAACGAAAGACCGAATTTGAGCGACTGGTTTCAGGACGCGAACGGCAGGAAAGTTGGCGCTTGCCGCCAAGACGAACGCCTTTCGGCATGACTTAAGCATCTCGAAAACCGCAGCGGCAATCGGCCGGATCCGATGAATCCGATAGCTGGCTATATTTCATTTGGATCAAGCGTGAGCTCGGAATCGAGAAACTGCTGGCAAAGCATGCCAAATAGGGGGTCACTTGCATCGAGACGATATGGAAACAGACGCGTGCCGT
>JAYUPB010000069.1:0-71713 GCA_043760405.1 Sphingomonadales bacterium | reverse complement strand
GATCGCGCGCTGTCCCACTCCAAAGCGTCTGACCCACCGGCTGCCATCACCAATTCATGGCGGCGTTTGTTAAGTTCCGTGCCAATATATTTCATGGCGTTGGGCGCTGCGGGATGACCTTTGCCATTTTTCATTTCGTCCATGAAACGCTCGCTGTGCGCACGAAACGCAATCGTATCTATGTCAAACATCGCCATATCAGCACGAAGGACGGCTTCTTCAGATGCAACCTGTTTATGGGCAGCGCCGATCGACATCATCCCCTCTCCAAGACCACCGCCAGAGATCATTTCCCGTTCATGCCCCAAAAGATATTTGGCGACGTCCCAACCGCGGTTGAATTCACCCACAATCTGCGCCTTAGGCACAACGACATTATCGAAGAAAGTTTCACAAAATGGGCTGTTTCCGCTGATCAGCAGGATCGGCTTTGTCGTCACGCCCGGCGTCGTCATGTCAAACAACAGGAAGCTGATGCCTTGATATTTGTTGGTCTTATCTGTTCGGACAAGACAAAAAATCCAGTCGGCTTTGTCGGCATAGCTGGTCCAGATTTTCTGGCCATTGACGTTCCAGTGATCGCCTTTGTCTTCACCGAATGTTTGCAAACTCACCAAATCAGACCCGGAACCCGGTTCAGAATAGCCCTGGCACCAGCGAATTTCGCCGCGCGCTATCTGGTTCAGATAATGGACCTTTTGATCTTCGGTGCCAAATTTCAAAAGCGCAGGGCCGAGCATCCAGATGCCAAAGGACATCAGCGGCGTGCGACAGCCCAATTTGGCCATTTCAGACCGCAGAATTTTGGTTTCCGCAGCGGACAATCCGCCGCCGCCGTACGCCTTTGGCCAATCTGGCACGGTCCAGCCTTTTGTGGCCATCGTGTCCAACCACTGCTTTTGCGCGGCATTCTTAAATTTGAAATTCCGGCCGCCCCAGCATGCGTCATCATCATCACGCATAGGTTCACGCATTTCAGCGGGGCAGTTCGCCTCTAACCAACTGCGCGTTTCGGCACGAAATTGATCCAAATCAGTCATAAAATTTCTCCAAATTTATGAGTGTTTCTAAGGCTGTGAATTGGGTTTACGCAAGCGTCAATTGCACGGGACCGGATTCCGTAACGGCATCCATGGTCGCGTTGACGCATGTTCCGATACGCCTATGGTTTAAAAAATCATAGGAGAGAAAAGCATGAGATTCGCAGGTAAAACCGCTGTGATCACAGGTGCCGCGTCTGGCATTGGCAAAGCAACCTGTTTGCGCTTCGCCTCTGAAGGGGCGACGGTTATCGCCGCAGATATTGATGACGAAGGCGGAACGGAGCTTGCCAATACGTCGAATGGCAAAATCATTTTCAAACACTGTGATGTTTGCTGCGATGCAGACATCAAGGGCCTGATGGACTTTGCGGCCTCAAAAACAGGCGGCATTGATATTGTTTTCAACAATGCAGGCGCAGGCGGCGCAAAAGAGCCGATTGACGAAATTGATGCCGATGGCTGGGACCGAACAATGGACTTGCTGTTGCGTTCAGTCGCAATGGGGATTCGTCATGCAGTGCCACACATGATTGGTCGTGCAGGCGCATCCATTATCAACACAGCAAGTGTCGCCGCGCTCTCAACCGGGATGGCACCGACAGCTTATTCAGTTGCAAAGGGCGGCGTGCTGCATCTTTCAAAATTGGCGGCAGGCGATCTTGCCAAGCACGGCATCCGTGTCAACGCAATCTGCCCCGGTTTTATCAAGACCAATATTTTCGCGTCAGCATTGGATATCGATGGGGACATGAAGGAAATGGCAAATGGCGTCATCGCGCAAATTGCCGAACATGCGCAACCTGTTGCGCGGGGGGGGCGTCCTGAAGATATAGCGGGGACAGTCGTCTTTCTGGCGAGCGATGACGCTAGCTTTATCACAGGAACGCATATTCTGGTCGACGGCGGCTTGCTGATTGGTCCGCGGCACAGTTGGGACGTGGAAGCGCCTAAGATGTTTGATGCGCTTCAGGCACTGGTGAATGCACCTGCAGCATGACTGCTTCTGAAAAGCCGCTGCCGCTGCGTTTGAAAATTTTCCACGGCTTTGGTTCAATTGCTTATGGGATCAAAGATAATGGGTTTTCCACTTTCCTGCTGATTTTTTACAATCAGGTCATTGGGCTTGATGCGAAATCCGTATCATTTGCACTGATGCTCGCACTGTTTATCGACGCCTTTGCGGATCCGGTCATTGGGCATTTGAGTGACCGCACGTATTCGCGGTGGGGAAAACGCTTGCCTTGGCTCTATCTTGCACCCGTTCCACTTGCGTTTTCATGGTTGCTGATGTGGGCACCACCGCAAAATATCGGCGATTGGATTTTCGTTTATCTGGTTGGCGTAGCGATCCTTGTTCGGACCCTAATTTCATGTTGCGAAGTCCCCTCAGTTGCGCTTCTGCCTGAACTCACTCGCGATTATGATGAACGCACCGGCCTTATGCGATTCCGCTTTTTGTTCGGTTGGGGCGGTGGGTTGCTGATGCTGTATCTTGCGTATGTCGTGTTTCTTGTTCCTGATGAAAAACATAAAATCGGGCAACTTAATGCCGATGGCTATTGGCATTACGCAGTTTTCAGCGCGGTATTAATGGCTGCCAGTGTTTTGATATCGGCCTTGGGTCAGCATCGCCACATAGCGCGCTACCCCCAAATCAAGCCCGAAAAATCATCACTGCGCCAGAGCCTTGGTGAAATTCGCGAATCTTTTTCTCATCCAGCATTTAGAAAACTGATGATTGGCGGCATGCTGTCATACACGAGCCAAGGGATCACATTCTCGATCACAACCTATCTCTTTTTGTTCGTTTGGAAATTTGATGATCAGGCTTTCCAAATTTATCCTTTCATATTGTTTGCCTCTATGGTCGCGGCCTTTTTCCTTGTCACGAATCTCAACCGCAGGTTTGAAAAACGCAACACAATCGTCTTTTGTGGACTGATCGCCTTGTGCTTTTGGATGACGCCGTTTGTCCTGCGCTGGCTTAACCTGTGGCCAACCCCGGGCAGTAATAGTTCAGCGCTTGGATTATATGCCTTTTCGTTCGTGGCGACGATGTTGAGCATCACGGTCATGATCACAGGCTCTTCGATGATGGCCGATGTTGTCGAGGCGTCGGAAGTAGAAACTGGCCGGCGCACAGAAGGATTATTTTACGCAGGGGGTCTGTTCATGCAGAAATGCGCAACTGGAATAGGCATATTCGTTTCTGGGTTGATCGTGAGCATGTCTGGTTTGCCTGAAAAAGCGATGCCGGGGCAAGTTGATGGCAATGTGCTCGACATTCTGGCCTTTGGATATTGCATCACGGTCACGACCCTGACGATCCTTTCCACCGTCACATTCG
Organism: Sphingomonadales bacterium; assembly: GCA_043760405.1. GTDB lineage: Bacteria > Pseudomonadota > Alphaproteobacteria > Sphingomonadales > Sphingomonadaceae > Aquisediminimonas. The sequence goes on along the minus strand of JAYUPB010000069.1, from coordinate 68,323 downwards.
CGCGTTTCCCAATCAACCGCGCCGATCATGAAGCGCGTGTGCAACAGCTTGCCGCTTTGCAAACACAAAAGGTGTAATGAGGGGCTGGAATTGCCCTTCAAAAGCTGACATTGACGTTAAGGTAAACCGAGAGGATCGACTCACATGGACTTCACACTCAACGACCGCGAAACATATTGGCGCGACCGCGTCCGCGATTTCATCAACATCAATCTGGTTCCCGCGACGCCCGAATTTATGAAACAAGCCAATGAAGGGGAACGCTGGAAAGTGATCCCGATCATGGAAGAAATGAAGGCCAAGGCCAAAGCGCAGGGCATTTGGAACCTGTTCATGCCGCCAAGTTCGGGCTTTCCCCATGTTGATGACACTGTGCATCTTGAAGGCCCAGGCCTGACCAACCTGGAATATTCGCTTTGCGCCGAAGAAATGGGCCGCCTGGGCTGGGCGTCAGAGGTGTTCAACTGTTCCGCACCTGACACCGGCAATATGGAAGTGTTCAACCGTTACGGAACGCGCGAACAAAAATTGAAATATATGGTCCCGCTTATGAACGGTGAAATTCGTTCAGCATTCCTGATGACAGAACCTGCCGTTGCTTCCTCTGATGCGACCAATATTGAAACTGCTATTCGCCGCGAAGGCGATGAATATGTCATCAATGGCACAAAATGGTGGTCATCGGGTGCGGGTGATCCACGCTGCAAGATCGCAATTGTCATGGGAAAAACAGATTTTGAAGCCAAACGTCATGCGCAGCAAAGTCAGGTGCTGGTTGAATTAGATGCGCCAGGGGTTACCATTTTGCGTCACCTTCCCGTGTTTGGTTATGATGATGCCCCGCATGGACATATGGAAATTCAATTGAAGAACGTTCGTGTACCCGTCACCAATATGCTTCTGGGTGAAGGGCGTGGATTTGAGATTGCGCAAGGTCGTCTTGGGCCGGGCCGCATCCACCACTGTATGCGTACTATAGGCACTGCCGAAGTCGCTCTCGAAAAAATGACCAAACGTCTTCTCTCACGAACTGCTTTTGGCCGTAAGATTGCCGATTTTTCGGTATGGGAAGAACGGATTGCGCGTGCACGGATCGATATCGAAATGACCCGTCTGCTTTGCCTCAAAGCTGCACAGATGATGGATACGGTAGGCAACAAGGCATCAGCTTGCGAAATTGCGATGATCAAGGTTCAGGCCCCCAATATGGCCCTGAAAATCATTGATGATGCCATTCAGGCGCACGGTGCTGCTGGCGTGTCCGAAGATTTCGGCCTTGCCAGTGCCTATGCGCATCAACGCACATTGCGTCTTGCCGATGGTCCTGATGAAGTCCATGCGCGCGCCATCGCACGGCTTGAGTTTGGCAAATACAGCGCCGTACCGGACTCTGGCATGTCAAGCGGCGATATTGCGATATCACGCTGATGAAAGCTGCCATTCTTCATACCGTCGGACAACCGCTTTCGATTGAAGATGTTGTCATGTCGAACCCCGGTCCACGCGAGGTGCTGATCCGCACCGCCGCGTGCGGTCTTTGCCACAGCGACTTACACTTCATCGAGGGCATTTACCCCCACCCCTTACCCGCGATTCCCGGCCATGAAGCGGCTGGGATCGTTGAAGCGGTTGGCAGTGATGTGCGCTCGGTGAAAGTTGGCGATGCTGTCGTCACCTGTCTCTCTGCATTTTGCGGGACATGCGAATTTTGCGTCACTGGGCGTCTGTCACTTTGCATGGGTGCGGCCACGCGCCGCCAACCTGGCGAAGCACCGCGCATCACAAAAGCGGATGGATCCATCGTCAATCAGATGCTTAATCTGTCTGCTTATGCCGAACAGATGTTGATCCATGAAAATGCCTGCGTGGCGATCAATCCTGACATGCCTTTGGACCGTGCCGCGATCCTGGGCTGTGCTGTGACAACCGGCGCGGGTACAATTTTCAATGCGTGTAAGCTAACACCTGGTGAAACCGTGGCGGTTGTTGGGTGCGGCGGTGTTGGTCTTGCGGCGATCAATGCAGCAAAGATTGCTGGTGCGGGACGCATTATCGCATGTGATCCAATAGCGGAGAAACGCGCCCTCGCGATTAAGCTTGGCGCGACCGATGTCATCGATCCGATGGCAGACGGTGCTGCGGCAACCATCATTGAATTGACCAAAGGCGGGGTCGATCATGCGATTGAAGCGGTTGGACGTCCGGCCTCCGCAGCACTCGCCGTAGCATCGCTCCGGCGCGGCGGCACGGCAACGATCCTTGGCATGATGCCACTCAACGAACGCGTCAGCCTTGGCGCATTTGATCTGTTGCAAAGCAAAAAACTGCAAGGCGCAATTATGGGCGGCAACCGCTTTCCTGTTGATATTCCGCGCCTCGTGGATTTCTATATGCGCGGACTTCTTGATCTCGATACGATTGTGTCTGAAACCATTCCGCTTGAAAAAATCAATGAAGGGTTTGAACAGATGAAAAAGGGCGATGCCGCGCGGTCTGTGATCGTGTTCAACTGATGTCGACTGCTCAAGAGGACTTTACGGGCACCCTCCAACCGACAGGCGCCGACAGGCTTGATGAGGTGAAACTCGCGGCGTGGATGGGCGTTCATGTTGCTGGTTTTCAAGGCCCCCTTTCGCTTTCCAAATTTGCAGGGGGGCAATCAAATCCGACGTACCGGATTGACGCGCCGTCAGGCAGCTATGTGCTGCGGCGCAAACCATTTGGCCCTTTATTGCCCAGCGCCCATGCTGTTGACCGCGAATATATGGTGATTGCCGGGCTTCATCCCACGGGCTTTCCAGTCGCAAAGCCATACGGTCTCTGCACGGATGACAGCGTGATCGGCAGCTGGTTCTATATCATGGACTGTGTTGAGGGCCGAACGATTTGGGACGGTGCGATGCCCGACGCCAAATCACCAGAAGAACGGCGCGCCACCTATTTTGCCATGATTGATACGCTCGCGGCGCTACACGGTATTGATCATGTCGCCGCTGGCCTGTCCGACTATGGCCGACCAGGCAATTATTTTGAGCGTCAGGTCAGTCGCTGGACCAAGCAATACCGCGCCTCTGAAACTGAAATCATGCCTGAAATGGAGCGGCTGATTGAATTTCTGCCGCGCACTTTGCCCGAACAGACACGCACCAGCATTGTCCACGGTGATTATCGTATCGATAATATGATCTTTGCCTCTGACCGGCCAGAAGTGGTTGCGGTCCTCGATTGGGAATTGGGGACATTGGGAGATCCGCTGGCTGATTTTACATATGTCGCCATGGCTTGGGTAACCGGCAATGGGGGACGTTCTGGCATTCAGGATATTGATCGCAAAGCGTTGGGCATTCCTGAACTGGATGAAGTAGTTGCGCGGTATTGCGCGGCGACAGGGCGCGACGGTGTTCCTGACCTCAATTGGTATTTTGCCTATAATTTTTTCCGCTTGGCCGGGATTATTCAGGGCATCAAAAAACGCGTGATTGACGGCACGGCTTCCTCATCTCACGCGGTGGAAACGTCGGACCGCGTTTATGCGCTGGCCGACGCGGCTTGGAAATTCGCACAAAAGGCGGGGGCCTGAAACCCACCCTCCCCGCGTCTGGGGCACTGAAAATTGGAGAAAAAAATGTCCTTATTCGATATGACGGGTAAAGTCGCGCTGATCACAGGATCGTCGCGCGGTATTGGCAAAGCCATTGCCGAGGAAATGGCCGTCCAAGGCGCAAAGGTTGTTATTTCAAGCCGCAAAATTGATGTTTGTATTGAGGTCGCTGATGCCATCAATGCGCGCCACGGCGCAGGAACCGCCATCGCTATTGCTGCAAATATATCCTCCAAAGAAAGCCTTCAAACGCTGGTTGATGAAACCCGCAAAGCATTTGGCAAAATAGACGCGCTGGTCTGCAACGCCGCATCAAATCCCTATTATGGCCCGATGGCAGGCATCACTGATGAACAATTCGCCAAAATTCTCACCAACAACATTGTTGCCAACAATTGGCTGATTTCAATGGTTGCACCAGAAATGCTGGCACGGGGTGAAGGTTCTGTCACAATCATTTCCTCGATTGGCGGTCTAAAGGGATCGACTGCCATTGGCGCATATTGCATTTCAAAAGCGGCAGACATGCAGCTCGCGCGCAATTTGGCGGATGAATTTGGACCTCAGGGCGTCAGGGTGAACTGCATTGCGCCCGGTCTGATCAAAACCGATTTCGCAAAAGCGCTGTGGGACAATCCGGAAACGCTCAAGCGATCCACATCGATGGCCTCGCTCAAGCGCATCGGGGAGCCTGATGAAATTGCCGGCTGTGCTGTATTTCTAGCATCAAAAGCAGGTGCATTCACAACAGGTCAAACCATCGTCATAGATGGCGGCGCTACAACGAGCGGGAGTGTTGGTTGATGTCAGGAAAATTAGAAGGTAAAGTCGCGATTATCACAGGCGCTGGGTCAGGAATTGGCCGAGCGTCGGCAATGCTGTTTGCAAGTGAAGGCGCAAAACTTGTGATCGGGGACAAGACCGAAGCCGTCCACGAAACTGCAAAGCTGGTGTCAGATGCTGGTGGCAGCGTGAAGGCATTGCAGATTGATGCTGGCATTGAATCCGACGTGGCAAAAATCGTTGCGACGGCGCTTTCAACCTATGGTAGCCTCGACGTCGCCTTTGCCAATGCTGGTGTTTCGGGTGGCATGGCAGGCATTTTTGACCTGACCCCTGAAGAATGGGCTGAGATACTCCGCGTCAATCTGATCGGTCCGTGGCTGATGGCAAAACATGCCGGAAAGGCAATGGCAGACGCTGGCAATGGCGGATCGATCATTATGACTGCAAGCGTTGCCGGGATTCGTTCAGGTGCCGGTGGCCCCGCTTACTCCGCATCAAAAGCAGGTGTTATCAACCTTGCGAAAGTGACCGCGCAGCAACTGTCCGAAACCGGTGTGCGCTGCAACGCCATTTGCCCTGGCCTCACTGAAACCGGCATGACCAAACCGACTTTTGATTATGCCAAGGAAAAGGATGTGATGCATAAGGTTGGTCGCTTGAACCCGTTGCGCCGTGCGGCGCAGCCTTCGGAGCTTGCCAATGTCGCGCTGTTTCTCGCTTCGGATATGGCAAGCTATGTCAATGGTCAGGCGATTGCCGTTGATGGCGGACTCTCCAGCTCTCATCCCGTGACACGGCAATTGACGGGGCAAACAGCGGTATGACACTTTCCGTTTCTAATCCCGAAGACCTTGGATTCCTGCCTGATCGGCTTGCACGCATTCCTGCGTTTATCAAAGAGAAGTATCTCGACAGCGGCAAGCTTCCTCATGCGGCGCTCCTTATTGGGCGCGGAGACGAGGTTGCGCATCTTTCGGTCCAGGGTGAAGCCCGCAGTGGCGCTCCGCTCAAAGCAGATGCGATTTTCCGCATTGCAAGCATGACAAAGCCGATCACAGCGATCATCTTCATGCAGCTGGTTGAGGAAGGAAAAGTTGCGCTATCACACAGTGTTGAGAGCTACCTGCCTGAGTTTAAGAATTTGGGCGTCTTTGTATCAGGCGGTGGCAACACCCCATTCCTGACCCGCCCTGCAGCGACAAGCATGAAGATGGTCGATCTGATGCGCCATACCAGTGGGCTGACCTACGGATTCCAAGAGCGCAATCCTATCGATGCCGCCTACCGCGCCCGCAAGCTTGATGATTTCCACGGACGCCGCACGCTTGATGAATTTGTGGCAGAACTGGCGACGATTCCTCTGCAATTCGATCCCGGCTCTTTTTGGAACTATTCCGTCTCAACCGATGTTCTGGGTGCCGTTATCCAGCGGATCGAAGGCAAGCCGCTTGATCAGGTTTTTCAGGAGCGGCTGTTCGGCCCACTTGCTATGGTCGACACGAGTTTCTTCGTGCCACCAGAAAAAATGGATCGCATTCCCGACTGTTTCCATTTCGACCCGGTCGATAAAATGAAAGCATTCGACAATGGTGATGGTAGCCGCTGGAGCAAGCCTGGACCGTTCCTATCAGGCGGCGGTGGTCTCTGTTCTACGCTTTCGGATTATCACCGTTTTTGTCGGATGCTTTTGAACGGCGGTGCACTCGACGGGGTACAAATTATTAGCCCCAAAACGCTGGAACTTATGACCGCCAACCACTTGCCCGGCGGCAAAGATTTGACCGAACTTTCGCAAAGTCTGTTCAGCGAAGCAGACAATGCTGGAATTGGCTTTGGCCTTGGCTTTGCGGTCAATATGACGCCGCACACCACGTTAATGCCGGGGTCGGAAGGAGAATTTTACTGGGGCGGTATGTTTTCAACTGCATTCTTCGTCGACCCCGTCGAAGATATTATCATGATTTTCATGACCCAGTTGATGCCGTCGAGCACCTATCCGATCCGTCGTGAAATAAAGACCATGCTATACGCGGCACTTGCCGCTTAATTTTCAGGAGAAACCCATGTCTGTCCTCACCACCACGCGCCACGATGATGTGTTCGTGATCGTTCTCAACAGCCCGCCCGTCAACGCACTCGGTGCCGTTGTCCGTCAAGGCATGCAGGCCGGAATGGCCGAAGCGCTTGCCGACGACACAGTAAAGGCAATCGTCCTGCGCTGCGATGGCCGCACTTTCTTTGCTGGTGCTGACATCACTGAATTTGGCAAACCGCCTGTTGAACCCGGCTTGCATGAAGTGCTTGCAATGATTGAGGACAGCCCAAAACCAGTTATCGCAGCGATCCACGGTACAGCACTTGGCGGCGGTCTCGAAACCGCACTTTGCTGTCATTACCGCGTCGCAGTGCCATCGGCAAAACTTGGCGTGCCAGAGGTCAAGCTTGGCCTATTGCCGGGCGCAGGCGGAACCCAGCGCCTGCCGCGCGTTGCGGGCGTCGATGCAGCGCTTGAAATGTGCGCGACTGGCAACCCCGTCAGCGCTGCCACCGCACTAGGATATGGCCTTGTCGACAAGGTCGTAGGGGAGGCCAGCCTCGAGGCAGACGCGATTTCCTTTGCGCGTGAATGCATCGCCAAGGGTCCCCGCAAGTCTAGCGAAATGCCTGTGCGCGGCGATGCGTCTGGGATCGAAGCCTTCAAAAAAGCCAATGCCAAAAAATTCCGGGGTTTTGATGCACCCGCCGCCAACATCGCCTGCGTCGAGGCCGCAACCCGCCTGCCTTTTGCGGAAGGGCTGAAATTTGAACGCGACGAATTTATGAAATTAATGTTCGGCAGCCAGTCAGCGGCACAGCGCCACATGTTCTTTGCCGAACGCCAAGCCGCAAAAATTGATGACGTCCCGTCGGACACCGTCCTGCGCGACATCAAAAAAGTCGGCGTGATCGGGGCTGGCACGATGGGCGGCGGCATTTCAATGAATTTTCTCGCTGCGGGCATACCCGTCACCATCCTCGAAATGAAGCAAGAGGCGCTCGACAAGGGCGTTGGTCTGATCCGCAAAAATTACGAAGCCAGTGCCGCCAAGGGTCGCTTCACAACCGAAAAGGTTGAGGCAATGATGGGCGCGCTAACGCCGACGCTCGATATGAAAGATCTTGCGGATTGCGATCTGGTGATCGAGGCCGTTTTTGAAAGCATGGACGTCAAAAAGGACGTGTTTGGTAGATTGGATGCGATCGTCAAACAAGGCGCGATTCTCGCGTCGAACACCAGCTATCTCAATGTTGATGAAATCGCTGCTTCCACCGCGCGTCCCCAAGACGTGGTGGGCATGCACTTCTTCTCCCCCGCCAATGTAATGAAACTGCTGGAAGTCGTGCGCGGAGAAAAGACAGCACATGATGTCCTCGCCACGGTCATGGGATTATCGAAAAAAATCGGGAAAGTCGCGGTTGTTGCGGGCGTCTGCCACGGCTTTATCGGCAATCGGATGCTCGCGCTGCGTCAGCAAGGGGCCAATCAGCTGATCATGGAAGGGGCGACACCGCAGCAAATCGACAAGGTCCATACTGATTTCGGTATGCCGATGGGGCCGTTCCAGATGAGCGATCTTGCCGGCCTCGATATTGGCTGGCACCGTGATGCGTCACGTATTGAAAGCTTGCGTGATGCCTTGTGCGCGGCGGGGCGCTGGGGCCAGAAAACCGGCAAAGGTTTTTACGATTATGATGACAAGCGCAATTTCACCCCCAGTACTGAAGTACAGACACTGATCGACGAATGGGCCGCAAAATCAAACCAACCAAAACGCGAAATTACCGACGAAGAAATCATTGAACGTACGCTCTATCCGATGATCAATGAAGGCTATCTGATCCTTGAAGAGGGCAAGGCGCAACGCGCATCCGATATCGATGTCGTCTGGATTTATGGCTATGGTTGGCCAGTCTATCGTGGCGGTCCGATGTTCTGGGGTGATCTTGAAGGCGCAGCCAAAATTGTCGCGGGACTGGAGAAGCACGGCCTGCCCGTTGCAAAATCTTTAAAGGCGAAGGGTTGAGCGAATCCCCGTGCCTCCCTAAGGCTCGGGGCTGACCCTAACTGGAGACTGTAATGAGTGAAGCTATTGCCGCCGACGAACTGCGCCTGTTGATTGAGCGTGTGGAGCGGCTTGAAGAAGAAAAGAAAAGCTTCGCCGACGATATTCGCGACGTCTATTCAGAGGCCAAGTCGCGCGGCTATGATGCCAAAATCATGCGCCAGATTGTCCGTTTGCGGAAAATGGAAGCCCATGACCGGCAGGAAATGGAAGCCATATTGGATACGTATAAGGCTGCACTTGGCCTGGGCTAAAGGATACAATGATGCTGATCACCACCACCACTGCGGTAGAAGGCCGCCCCGTCCGTGATTACCTCGGCGTGGTCACAGGTGAAGTCATTGTCGGCGCGAATATTTTCAAGGATTTATTCGCCAGCATTCGTGACATTGTCGGCGGTCGTTCCGGCGCGTATGAAGGTGCTATGCGTGACGCGCGCAAAACGGCTTTTGCAGAATTGGAGGCGGCAGCGCGCGATTTGGGTGCTGACGCTGTTATCGGTGTCGACATTGATTATGAAGTGCTCGGCAAGGGCGGATCAATGCTGATGGTGTCGGTGTCTGGCACGGCGGTTAGACTGGCGTGATCATTCGCCCGGCGGACACCGCCGATGCGGAAAGCTGCCGGGCCATCTATGCACCCTTCGTAACAGAAAGTTGGGTGAGTTTTGAAACAGTTGCGCCGGACACAACTGAGATGGTGCGCCGGATCACGCAATTTGGAAGCACGCATGGCTGGCTGATCGCCGAAGTCGACCATCAGCTTGCGGGTTTTGCTTATGCTTCCCCGCACCGCACCCGCCAAGCCTACCAAACTTCATGCGACGTTGCTGTCTATGTTGATCAACATTACGCGCGCAAAGGCGTTGGCCGCAGTCTGTATGCAACACTCCTGCCACAGTTGCGCGACCGTGGTTTTCACGCGGCTTTTGCCGGTATCGCTTTGCCTAATCCTGGCAGTATCGCTCTCCATGCGGCCTGCGGGTTCACGCCCGTTGGCATTTACCGCGAAGTCGGCTGGAAAATGGGTGGCTGGCGCGACGTAAGCTGGTGGCAAACCTTGCTCTAGACCATAGGCTTGGGCTAGGGCGTATCATCACATCCTAGATCGACCAAAGGTTCCCATGGCAGGCCATTCGAAATATAAAAACATCATGTACCGCAAGGGCGCGCAGGATAAAAAGCGCTCAGCGATGTTTTCAAAGCTTTCCCGCGAAATTACCGTTGCGGCCAAATCAGGCACGCCCGATCCTGATATGAACCCACGCCTGCGTTCCGCAGTCCTTGCGGCCAAAGCGCAGTCGATGCCCAAGGACAATATCGAACGCGCGATCAACAAGGCATCGACCGGCGAAGGCGATAATTATGAAGAAATCCGCTACGAGGCTTTTGGTCCCGGCGGCGTCTCGCTCATCATTGAAGCGCTGACCGACAATCGCAACCGCACCGCAACCAATGTCCGCGTCGCTGTTTCCAAAAATGGCGGCAATATGGGCGCGCCCGGCGCTGTCAGCCATGCGTTCGACCGCCTGGGCCTCATCAACTATCCTGCCATCGTTGGCGATGCTGACACTGTATTCGAAGCGGCGCTTGATGCCGGGGCCGAAGATGTTACCTCCACAGAAGACGGCCATGAAATCTGGACCGCACTGGAGAATCTGCACGGCGTTGCCAAGGCAATTGAAGCAACACTGGGTGAGCCCGAAGGTACCAAGCTTGCCTGGCGCCCCCAAGTAATGGTCAGCTTGGAAGAAGGCGACGCAAATACATTGTTCAAGATGCTCGATGTGCTCGACGATGATGATGATGTGCAGACTGTCTGGGGCAATTACGACGTGTCCGATGATATTTTGGAAAAGTTGGGCTAACATGCATCGTTTATGCTGATCATCGGCATTGACCCCGGCCTTGGCACGACCGGTTGGGGGATTGTCTCCGCATTGGGGAACCGGCTGTCGCATATCGCCAATGGCCAGATCAAAACCGACGCCAAGCAGCCGCTGCCTGAAAGATTGGTCGCGCTTGACGCCGCGCTGACCGATGTGATCTTGCTCCACCAACCCGAAAGTGCGGCGGTGGAGGAAGTGTTCGTCAATTCCAACCCGCAATCCACCCTCAAACTCGGCCAAGCGCGCGGGGTGATCCTGCTTTGTGCAGCAAAATCGGGCATGGGCGTCGGCGAATATGCCGCACGCTTGGTCAAAAAAGCCGTCGTCGGGGTTGGCAATGCTGAAAAAGCACAGGTGCATGCGATGGTCTCTCGCTTGCTTCCCGGCGTGAAGATTGTCGGGGCGGATGCGGCGGATGCGTTGGCGGTGGCGATCACCCATGCGCATCATTTGGCCAGTGCGCGCGCTTTGAAATGAAATCTGCCCGCAGGGGAGGATTTGGTTTATTGGAATTACGCGCTAAGGATAATTTATGATCGCGCGCCTGACCGGAACCCTTGCAGAACTGACCGCAGACCATGCGGTACTTGATGTCGGCGGTGTCGGCTATTTGGTGCAGGCCTCCGCGCGCACGCTTGGCGCGATAGGGACCGTCGGGGGCCAAGTGATGCTCCTCACCGAAATGCAGGTCCGTGAAGATTCTATGACATTGTTCGCATTTGGCACAGCGGGCGAACGCGACTGGTTCCGGTTATTGACCGGCGTTCAGGGCGTGGGCGGACGCGTGGCGCTCTCCATCCTCTCTACCCTCGACGCAGGTGAACTCAGTCGCGCAGTGGCGAGCGGTGACAAGGCCATGGTCAGCCGTGCCAACGGCGTCGGCCCAAAACTCGCCCAGCGGATCGTAATGGAATTGAAGGACAAAATCGGCGGCGTCGCAATTGGGCCGGCTGGCGCCCTGCCTAAAGCAGCGGTCGGCGCGGCAGCAGATGCAGTATCTGCGCTCGGCAACCTGGGCTTCAAACCGGCCGAGGCCGGGGCGGCGGTCGCAGCGGCAGAAGCCGAACTGGGTGACGGTGCGACTTTGGATGCGCTGGTGCGACTGGCGTTGAAGAAGGCGGCGCGGTGAAATTTTGCCTTGATCTTCCGAATTGGACCCAAATTATTGGTGACTGGTTGTACAATTGGCAGACGCTTATTAGTGGCACCTTGGCACTAATAGCGGCTAGATATGCCGGAATTTTGATCAACAAGCAGATAAAATTATCCGAAGCGTTGCCTGAGATTGAACGAAAGCGAAAATTCCTAGCAGCCCGGTGTCTAATGCCCATCAATCTTACTGAAATTTCAAATTATTGTGAGGTTGTAGCAAAAAAATTAGCTCAAAAGCATAATTCTGTTCTCTTGAAATCGATATATTTATCTGAGTATGGCCCCGAAATTAAATTTCCACATGAAGCTGTGGTTCAATTTTCCAAAGTGATTGAACTATCGGTTAATATTTGTCTCAATTCAACTCTCGCTAAAATAATCAGTGAGCTACAAGTTCTAACATCTAGGATTTCTGAAATAAGACGGTCAGATGTGCGTCCTTTAGGTGACTCTCCGTCAAATGTAGAAATATATACCATTCAAGCCGCAAAAATTGGCGCGTTGGCGTCCAATTTGTATGTTTATTGTCGACAAGAAACAGAACTCGTACCTAGCTCCGTGACATGGAAAGACGTTGAATCTCAACTGAGTACTTGGAAAATTTATGATCATCCTGCCATAAGTACATACATTGAACGCCAAGTGGAAAAAGGCCCTATGTTTGAATGTGGCCAGTAAGAAGCGCCTGGTAGACCTGCTCATTTCCTATTAGACAAATCCCTACACTTCTCTATAAATATCCTATGACACAGCTTAACGTCTCAATCCCGCCCGCGCTCAAGGAATGGGTGGATGCCCGCGTTGCCGAGGGGCGATATTCCAGCGCGAGTGATTATATGCGCGACCTTGTTCGCCGCGACCAAGCAGCAGCCGATGAGGAAGAGACCATCTGGCTGCGTGGGCTGATTGAAGAAGGGCTGACATCCGGCGCGATCGACAAGCCTGCTAAGGAAGTCCTCAGAGAGATCGTCGCTGAACGTCACGCGCGGCGTGGCTGAAGTTGAGTTAAGTCCGGCTGCGCGGGCTGATCTTGTGGCAATCGACGACTATAGCGAAGAACAATTTGGGCGTGAAGTTGCCGACGCTTATGCAGTTGGTTTTGAAGGCGCATTTGATGTTTTGGAACGTCATCCGCATGCGGGTCAAGCTGCATCCAAATATGGCAAGGGCATCCGGTGTACGTTCCACCGCAAGCATAGAATTTTCTACACCGTGCGCCGTGACATTGTATTGATCGTCCGCATCGTCCATCATGCGCAACACGCCAAACGCGCCTTGAAATGGACTCCATGAGCACCAATCCCCTCACCACCCCCCTGCGCCGTCCCGAGGACGTTGACGCGGCGTTGCGCCCGAAAACTCTCGATGAATTTGTCGGGCAGAAGGCCGCGCGGGAGAATCTCCGCATATTTATTGAAGCCGCGAAACAGCGCGGTGATGCGCTGGATCATGTGCTGTTTTTCGGGCCGCCGGGGTTAGGGAAAACGACGCTCGCGCAAATTGTTGCCAAGGAAATGGGCGTTGGGTTCCGCGCAACGTCCGGGCCTGTCATCGCCAAGTCGGGGGATTTGGCAGCGCTTTTGACCAATCTTGAGGACGGGGATGTCCTGTTCATTGATGAAATCCACCGCCTCGCCCCAGCTGTGGAGGAGATTCTTTATCCCGCGATGGAAGACCGCGCGCTGGACCTGATGATTGGTGAAGGACCATCGGCGCGGTCAGTGCGGATTGACTTGCCCAAATTCACCCTTGTCGGCGCGACCACACGACAAGGATTGCTCACCACCCCGCTGCGTGACCGCTTTGGCATTCCGGTGCGGCTCAATTTTTATACGGTTGCGGAGTTGGAACAGGTTATCCGCCGCGCCGCAGCCTTGCTTGACCTCGGCATCACCGAAGACGGCGCACAGGAAATCGCACGGCGCGCGCGCGGAACACCGCGCATTGCCGGACGTCTGCTGCGCCGTGTTCGTGATTTTGCCAATGTTGCCGGCGAGGCAAACGTTTCTGCCAAGATTGCCGACGCATCACTCAACCGGCTGGAGGTTGATGGGCTGGGCCTTGACGCAATGGATCGCCGCTATTTAATGATGATTGCGGATATTTATCGCGGCGGGCCGGTGGGCGTTGAAACCCTTGCCGCTGGCCTGTCCGAACCGCGCGATACGGTTGAGGAAGTGATTGAGCCCTACCTGATCCAGCTTGGCCTCATCGCCCGCACCGCGCGGGGCCGCTGTCTGAATGCCAAGGCGTGGAAACATTTGGGGTTAAACCCGCCTGCTGATATTCAGGACGGACTTTTTGATGCCTGAAATGCCCACTGCGGGGCGTTTCGTTGGCCGAGAACATCAATTGCCTATCCGTGTTTATTTTGAGGACACGGACTTTTCCGGTCTCGTCTATCACGCCAATTATCTGCGTTATATGGAACGTGCGCGTTCGGATATGTTGCGCTGTGCGGGCATTGATCAGCGCGCGGCCTTTGCCTTGCAAGAAGGCGTCTATGCTGTGTCAGAACTCAACATCAAATATCTAAAGCCTGCTCACTATGACGATGCGCTGCTTATTGTCTCAACCGTGGAACGGGTGCGCGCGGCAAGCTGTTCGATTCATCAACGAGTCATGTTGGGCGGTGAAATGCTGGCCAATGCACAGGTGATTGCGGCCTTTCTTTCCCCAGAAGGTCGGCCCAAACGCCAGCCCACCAATTGGATCACCGCCTTTACCCCTTTGCTACCCACAGAAACGGACGAATAATGACAGCCCCGATTGCCATTGCCGCGACAACTTTATCCCCCATCGCGCTGTTCCTTCAGGCCGATATCGTTGTCAAAATAGTCATGGTCGGTTTGCTGATCGCGAGCGTGTGGACGTGGTCGATCATTGTCGCCCAGTGGCTGAAAATGCGGCGGACAACGCGTGCATCCGAACGGTTTGAGCGTGATTTTTGGAAGGCCGATAATATTGACGGATTTGCTGAAGATCATAAGGCATCTGATCTACCAGCGGCCAAGGTGTTTGCAGCGGGCCTGCATGAATGGCGACGCTCTACCGCGCGCACGCCAATCGACCGTGAAGGCACGCGCGCACGGTTGGCCTCCAGTCTGGGATCGGCCATTGCCAGCGAAATTGATCGACTGGGTGACCGGCTCAACATCCTGGCGACCGTGGGCAGCGTCGCGCCCTTTGTTGGCTTGTTCGGCACAGTTTGGGGCATCATGCGCAGTTTTACCGCGATTGCCGCCGAACAGAACAGTTCCCTTGCGGTGGTCGCACCGGGCATTGCAGAAGCGCTATTTGCCACCGCACTTGGCCTTTTCGCAGCGATACCAGCGGTCATCGCTTATAATCGGTTCGGTCACGGCCTGAACCGTCTGGAAGCGCGTCTTAACCGCTTTGCAGACGCATTCCATGCGACCCTCAGCCGTGAGTTAGAGGTCACACGGTGACGCCACTTCCTTCTCACAGATCGCGCCAGCGCCGCGCGCCAATGGCAGAGATTAACGTCACGCCAATGGTCGATGTGATGTTGGTGCTGCTGATCATTTTCATGGTGACCGCGCCCTTATTGGTGGCGGGCGTGCCCGTGAACCTGCCTGACAGTCGAGCCAAGGCGCTCGATCAAGCTGACAAACCTGTCCAAATATCGCTTGATGCGCAAGGAAAGATGTTCCTTGATGACGAACCCATTATGAGGGCGCAACTGCCCGCGCGGCTATCGTCCTTGGCCACAGGCGAAGGTGCACAGGGCCCACAAATCTATCTGCGCGCTGATACCACGCTCGATTACGGTAAAGTCATGGCCGTAATGGGTGAACTTAACCGCGCCGGATTGAACCGCGTTGCGCTTGTTACCACAAGTGGCACTGGCGCTGGTGACGAAGCGCAATAATATGGACCGCGCTGAACGCACTGGGCTTGGCATTGCTATTCTGGGACATGCGGCGCTGTTCGCAGCAATTTCGTTCAGCCTGATGATGCCGCAAGAGTCCTTCAAATCAGCCAACCCACCAATTGATGTGCAGTTGATTGACGCGACGGCATTGGAAAGCGCCGCACCTGATCCTTCTCCCCGATCAAGCCCGCCGCCAGCCGCTGTTGCTCCTGTGGTTGAGGATATCGCCGTTGCGCCACCACCACCCGCTGCTATACCCGCACCAAAGCCCGTAAAAGCACCACCGCAGCAAGCGGTAAAAAAATCTGCGCCTCCGATCAGCAAACCAAAGCCAGCCCCGCGCAAATCACAACTGAATATTGGTGTGATGGCCGGTATTTCTGATGCCGCGATACGTGAAGCCGCTGCGCGTTCGGGCACAGGTAAAGTCACGGCGACCAGTAGCAGCGGTACGCCTGCCATAAAGACAGCAGCACAATTGGAGGCAAGCTTCATCCAGAATGTGTTTGCAAAAATGAAACCCTATTGGAAAGCACCCACGGGGGCAGACGCCGAATTGCTTAAAACCAACCTTATCATCGCGCTCAACCGCGATGGATCTGTCGCAAATATCAGAATTGTTAGCCAGTCGGGGGACAGTGACAGCAACCGAAACCTCCTCAAACTCCACGCTGAACGGGCGGAAAGTGCGGTTCGTCGCGCAGCACCTTTTGATTTTCCAATTGCACACTACGCTATCTGGCAGACTTTAGGCCCGATCACATTTGACAAGAAATCGAGATAAATGATGCGCTTACTGGCTCGCTATACTTTAACCTGTTTCGCCGTGATGATTGTGACGACGGCCCACGCTCAGATCACAGGGACAGTGACAGACGAAAGTGGCAGCAATGAATTTATTGTCGCGATTCCGCCCCTGACTACACCTGACAGCGTCGCGACCCCAGCCGGGAATACCGCCGATCTGGGTAAGAAAATCGCTGAAATATTGGCAAATGATCTCTCTGGCACGGACGTGTTTACCCCCGTTGGCCCAGCTGGGTTACGCGGAATTACAATGGAAGAAGTCACCGCCCCTGCATTCCCTGAATGGGCAACGAAAAATGCCGAAAACCTGATCCACGGTTTTGTGCGCGCGAACAATGACAACACATTGACGGTTGGCTGCTATCTTTACGATGTGGCGCTCAAAACCGAAATGGTACGGCAGGGCTATGTCGTTGCGCCGCGTGATTGGCGCCGTGCCGCGCATAAATGCGCCGATGCTATCTATGCGCGCCTATCAGGAGAAAGCCCATTCTTCGACAGCCGTATCGCCTACATCGCCGAAACAGGCCCAAAAGGGAACCGCGTCAAACGGCTGGCAATTATGGATTCGGACGGAGCCAATCACCGTTTCATCACCAATGGACAGTCGATTGTTTTGACCCCTCGTTTTTCGCCAGATTATAAATCGATTGTCTATCTTTCCTATCTGAACAACCGGCCGCGCATTTTCATCTATGATATTGTCAGTGGCAAACAGCGTTTAGTGACTGAAAGTGCGAACCAGACATTTTCGCCGCGCTGGTCCCCGGATGGAAAATTTATTCTCTATTCGATGGCCGTGGGCGGTAATACGGACATTTACCGCATCTCAACCGCTGGTGGAAAACCTCAGCAATTGACGAGTGGCGCTGGCATTGAAACGGGGGGAAGTTACGCCCCCAACGGCGCTAAAATTGTTTTTGAAAGTGACCGGTCAGGCAGCCAACAAATCTATGTCATGGATGCTGATGGCAGCAATCAACAACGCATCAGTTTTGGCAGTGGCGGGCACGCTACCCCTGAATGGAGTCCGCGTGGGGATTTGATTGCCTATACACGCATCGGTGGCGGGCAGTTCCGCATTGGCGTGATGACACCTGCTGGTGGCGGCGAACGCCTGCTGACCAGCAGCTGGCAGGATGAAGCCCCAACCTGGTCACCCAATGGCCGTGTCATCCAGTTTTTCCGAACGACACAGGGCAATGGCAAAGCCAGTGTCTGGCAAGTCGATGTCACGGGAGCCAAAGAACGCCGTATTCAAACCCCTGTCGACGGATCTGACCCTTCATGGGGGCCACTGCTCCCTTAAAGGTTTCCTTTTGGACTTGACCATAACCCAGCTTAACGCGATCCTGTCATGAGGCAGGGCATAATGAAAGTGAAGGAGTGCTGATCATGGCCAGAAAAACATTGACGCTGATCATGGGATTGTCCCTGGTTGTTGCAGTAGGTTGCACCAAGAAACAACGCCCAGAAGATTTGCCACAAGCACCAATAACTCCCGACGCGCCCGCGGGAAACACTGATGCTGGCGCGCCGTCGCCGGGGTCACAGGCAGATTTTCTTGCCCGCGTCACCGCAGACCGGATCTTTTTTGACACAGATCAGTCGGATGTTGATGCAGAAGATCAAGCGGCTCTGGACAGTCAGGCGGCGTGGCTCAAAACCTATCCCAACACGCGTGTAACCATTGAAGGGCACTGCGACGAACGTGGCACGCGCGATTACAACATTGCTTTGGGGGCGCGTCGTGCCAACGCTGCGAAAAATTATCTCGCCTCAGCTGGGATTGACGCCAGCCGCATTTCAACAGTCAGCTTGGGGAAAGAACGCCCGGAAGCCATTGGTTCAGATGAGAGTTCATGGGCACGCAACCGGCGCGCTGTTACGATAACGGTGCAGTAATTTTGATATCGGGTCTGTCATGAACACGCTCTGACAGACCCGATTCAAATTTCAGATCAGGCTTGGCGTGTTCCGGACATCGCCATAGATCCAAACATACCGGCTTTGATGTTGCCTGAAATAGCATCACCATCGACTGTTGCCGTAGCTTCTAATGTCATGGGCATGGGCACTTTCATGTCCATTTTCCACGTCAGCACATTGCCATCAATCTTACCGTCATAAACGTCGAGAGATCCTTGTGCACCGGCATTTGTGCCTGTGAAGCTATCGCCATCGGCGACCACGGTCAGAACGGATTTTTGGTCACCCATTGGTGATTTGACGACGCAGTCATAGCTGCCTGCTACATTTGACATGGATTATTCTCCTAAAAAAACATGGGCTCTCGTCATTTGACTGCGGGAGCGGATACCATTTCAACTGGTAACCCGACGACGTCAAGCTGTGGTCGCACCTTCTTTGCGTCCCCAACGACCACAAATACGAGTTTGTTGGGGTCAATCGCTTGCCGTGCCGTAGCGTCAATATCCTTTGCCGTAAGCGCACGATATTTTTCTGCCAGCTTTTCATAATAATCATCGCTGCGTTCCAGATTGATGATGTTGATCATTCCTCCCAAAACATCTGCTGATGTTTCAAAACTGCCCGGCAATTGGCGGACATTGCCATTTATCGTTTGCTGCAATTCTTCAGGAGTCAGACCATTGGGGCCCAAAAACCCTTTCATCTGATCCAAGACGGCCTTGATCGAATCACCAGTGCGATCGGCCTGCACTGGCGCGCTAATAGTAAAGGCAACTGGACCTTCAACACCCGAAATGCTGCTGCGCGATCCGTAAGACCAACCTTTGGTTTCGCGAAGGTCCATGTTGATCCGCGACAGGAAATTACCGCCCAGATTTTCATTGGCAGCGCGCAACGTTACCAAATCATCGCGGCCTGTTTTGTTCAGCACCTGGCCCGCGATTATAATCGATTGCGGCGAGCTGGGACGGTCCAAAAGGAAAATCTTTGGCGTCGCCTTCGGCATGGTCAGGTCAAAATTCTTAACCGGACGTGCCGACCGATCCGATGCCCACGTACCAAAGCTTTTTTCAAGCAAAGGCTTAAGCGCCTTCAAACTGGTATCGCCTGAAACGAAAATACGGGCGGTGTCAGGGCGAAACCAGCGCCGATGAAACGCCGCCAATTGTTGCGAGGTCAACGTCTTTACAACAGCGGGATCGCCTGTGCCGCTGTTCGCGCGGCCATAGGGGTGCGCAGCTCCGTAAAGGAGGGCAGGTATCACACGTCCTGCCATACCCTGCGGTTGCGCCAATTCTGACGCAATGCTTGCCAATTTTTGATCTCTAACGCGGTCGACCTCAACGGGGTCAAACGCTGGGTTACGCACGATGTCAGACAGAAGTGCCAATGATGGAGCAAGATTTGGCGCGAGCATTGCCATGCTAATGCTGGTCCGGTCCATGCTTGCGCCGTAGGAGATACCAGCGCCCAAACGCTCAGATTCCTCGGCAATTTGCACTGAATTGCGCGTCTTTGTCCCTTCGGACATGACGCTGAGCATCAGCGACTCAGTACCCAACGCATCTGCAGGATCGGCGGCATAGCCCGCGTCAAAACTGACACTCACTTGGACTGTGGGAACAGCCGCCCTCCGCGTGAAATAAACCGAAATCCCGTTCGATAGCGTATCACGCTCAATGGTCGGGAAATCGAGACCTGTCAGTTGACCCACTTCAGGGAATTTGGAACGATCAGTAACCGACAAGGGTTGAATGATGTGACTGTCATCGTCCGGCGCGCGGTAATTGAACGTCGCAGGCAAACCATTGAGTTTCGCGGGAGTACCTCCGCCTTTTGCTTCTTCATAGGCTTCGCGCTCACCCGGTTCGATGGTTAAATTGAACACAGGGCGTGACAACCATTTCTGCATTGCGCGCGCCACAGCGGCAGGCTTTACAGCGGAAAGTTCAACCAATTCCTTTTTGTAGAAGGAGGTGTCATTGGAATATACGGCTCCTTCGGCAAGGGTAACCGCCTTGCCACCAAAACCACCCACAGACTCAATGCCGTTAATCGTCTGTGCGGCAGCGCCGGTCGCGACCCGCTGAATTTCATCCTTGGTCGGGCCTGATTTCATGAAATCAGCAATGATTGCGTCCAGTCGCGCGCCAACCTTTTTGGGCTCCTGCCCCGGCGTCACATCCGCACTGACATAAAAAATGCCCACATCTTCATAAGAGGATGAGGATGCGGTTACACTCACCGCGATTTTTTCATCACGCACCAAGGCATTATCAAGACGGCTGCTGGAAAGCCCCCCCAAAACGGAAGCTGCAACGTCCAGCTTGGTCGAATCTGTATCATTGATACCCGGAACTGCCCAAAGCCGCATAATCCGCGTGGTCGCGACAGTGTCTTTCATCACCTTGGAAACGGAGGCAGTTAGCGTCGGAACAACTGGCCGCGGATGGACAACGTCTGCACCGCGCGCAATATCTCCAAACCATTTTTCAACCATCGGTTTTGCAGACTGCGCATCAATATCACCAGCAAGGACCAGAACCGCATTATTGGGGCCATAATTATCGCTGAACCATTTTTTAACATCAGTCAGGCTGGCGGCATCAAGATCTTTCATCGATCCAATGGTTGAGTGATGATAGGGATGACCTTCTGGAAACAGCGTGCCCAGGATTTCATAGAATGATAGGCCATAAGGCTGATTATCGCCCTGCCGTTTTTCATTTTGAACAACGCCGCGTTGATTATCGAGCTTTTCCTGCGTCACCCCGCCCAACAGGTGACCCATCCGGTCGCTTTCAAGAAAAAGCGCCATGTCGAGCGCACCGGTTGGCACAGTCTGGAAATAATTGGTCCGGTCAAAACTGGTCGTACCGTTAAAATCGGTGGCCCCTACCTCTCGCAGCGGCGCAAAGAAATCTCCGGGTGCATTTTCAGAACCGTTGAACATCAAATGTTCAAACAGATGCGCGAAACCCGTCTTACCCTTTGGTTCGTGCTTCGACCCGATATGATACCAGACGGAAACGGCAACCAAGGGCGCTTTGCGGTCGGTATGGACAATAACGCGAAGACCATTGGCCAGCGTGAATTGTTCATGAGGAATATCAACAGACTTGATCAGTGATTTCACAGACGCCGGTTTTGCTGCTTTTTCAGCAAAAGCTGGCGTCATCGACAGCGCAAAAATCGGTACAAGCATGAGGCGCGTCAAAACGCGGCGCGGGGTTATCATAAGTGAAATCCTTAAAATTCTAAAATCCTGAACGCCGTTTGTAACACCCAGCCTGCCGCGTGCAACTTTAGCTGCAAAAGCACACAGATTTTCGACGAACAGCGTTTAGGGCCGATAAATCCGCTTTGCATTTTTCAGAACATCGGCGCGTTCAAACCAAACAGGCTTAAATTGTCGTGCAACGAACAATTTCATCTGATCTGTATAATGCGGAGAGTCAGGCCGCGTGGTCGCAGCACCATAGGGCTGAATAGATTGACTGCTGACTTTGCCCGCTTTGTCCCAATTCATCAGCATGATAAAACTGTCACCGTGTTTGACCCGCATCCGACCATCGGCTTGCGGTTCCCACGTGGTCGCGGCGCGCAAAGTATCGGTGCCACCATTGGCAGGCAAATCAATGGCCCCGCGTTGCATGCGCTGGACATCGCCAAGGGGAGGATCAATGCGCCCAAACCCCTCCATCAACCGGTCAACAACCTCCCGCAACTTTTCACGCGGATCTGGCAAGGGGTCCCCGTGATAGGCCGCACGGTTGGCAAGGTGCATCATCGCTTCACCAAGCGTGTCAGCTTTGGCATTGCCGTCACTGTTCCAGTCCCATGTTGCGAGCAGCGCTTGAGCAGCGGCCAAATCAGGTTCTGCCTTCATATCCGCAGCTAAAAGCTTCCCGATCCACTGACCCGCAAAACTGTTTCGGCTATAGGCCGTATCAAATTTGATCTGCAGCAAGCGTTCAGGCGTTATCCGCCCTTTTTCGGCTGACAACAGTTCGATAGCGCGAACAATCCTATTGGTTGAACGCCGCTCAATCCCCAGCAAGGGCGAAAAATCTTTTGGATCGAGTTCAGATCCTGGCCCCGCCGCCACAAAGGGCGTGTTGTTGGCGTTGACCACAAACCCGCTCGGCGGATTGATGATCTTGGGCATATTTTCAAACCCTATCGAACCCTGCCACATCGTTGCAGATATATCTCCGGGCAAGATTTTTGTGTAGTCAAACCCTGGTTTTCTCTTTGGAAACAGAGCATTATAAATATAAGCAATCCGGCCCGTTTTATCCGCATAGAGAAAATTGGTTGAAGCTATCCCGCCAAGCGACATTGCCTTGGTCCATTCATCCCAGTTTTGCGCTTTGCCAATACGGTAATATTGTTCGAGGTTACGGATCTGATCAATCGCCGCATATCGCACTGCAAAGGCCCCATCCTTATTGACAATCACTGGCCCCTGAATGGCGCGGTAAACAGTTTTGGGGACTGGAAGTGTGAAGAGGCCGAATCTGATTGGCAACCAAACACGCTTCTTTTTCAGCGGCAACCATTTCCCATCATAGCGGTACTGTGTGCCATCCTCGCTGAGAACCAACTTGTAAACATCGATCAAATCTGGCCCGTTGACCGTGTTGGTCCACCCAAGATTACGGTTATGGCCAAGTGCAATGAACGGCATACCCGGAAAAAGCGCACCCGCCATATCAAGCCCTTCTTCAGAATGCATCGCAGCTTCATACCAGGCGACCTGTCCTTCATAGGGTTGATGTGCATTCGAAATCAGCCAAGTTTTACCGTCTGCCATCTTTTGCGGCGAAATGGCGAATGCGTTTGATCCGTTCATAGCAGGGTCTTTGCCCAGTGGTGTCATCGGCGCTGCAGTACCGCGCGGGGGTGCCTGTCCATTGGTGAGTTTGCCAATTGTGTCATCAAGCCCAAAGAAAAATGGAGCGCGGAGCGCAAAGCCGGTTGCGATATCCTGACCATTAACCGGAAATAATTTGCGCAAACGAATTTCGTCCGGATGTTTTTTGGCAAAATGATTGAGGCCTGCTGCATAGGCATCCAGCATCGCACGCACATCACCGGGAATTTTTGAATATTCGCGTTGCGCCGTATCACGTGCACCCAGCAAATGTTCAACATAATCGATCTTGGCCCCGTCCGCGCCAACCATCGCGCCGTAACGCCCGCGCGTCATCGCGACCACTTCTTGTAGCGTCGAAAAATCATCTTCGGCATGGGCATATGCGAGGCCGTAAGCAGCATCTGCGTCAGTTTTTCCGTAAATGTGGGGAACTCCGAAATTATCACGGACAATTTCCACGTCATAAGCGCGCACTGCGGGGGCGCTTTGTTCAACGGCGACCAGCGGTTCCCAAAACACGCTGACGCCCAGCAGGATGCCAATGGTCAGCAGTGCACTCTTTACCCAACGCGACATTGCTATCCCTCCGTCGACCCCTCTTGGTCTTTAGTCGATTATCGTGCACATCTTTGTCGATAGCGATACAGCAATGCAAGGTGCTGAAAAAGATGAGGAGTTATAGGTGCGGAAACAGGGAATATGGTTTGTCGCGGCGGTGTCATTTTCATCACTGGCTGTGGCTCAAAGCACCGACGCACCTCCATTTCGACCAGAAGCGATGCGCGCGCATGTAGAATTTCTTGCAGATGATCTGCTCGAAGGCCGCGAAACCGGCGCGCGTGGCCACGAAATTGCGGCACACTATGTCGCGGCCCAGTTCAAGGCGCTTGGCCTGCAACCTGTGAACAAAGGTGATTGGTTTCAACGGGTGCCATTTGGTGGCGCGCTGCTCGACGAGGCAAAATCAAGTTTCAGCATCAGTGGACAGACCTTTACCAACCGCACAGAGGTGCTCTTTGGTCCTGCACGCAAGGCCGGTGAGACAAAGGCCGAGGGTGCTGTGGTTTTTGTCGGATACGGCATTGATGATCCCAAGGCAGGACAAAATGACTATGCTGGCCTTGATGTGAAAGGAAAGATTGTTGCCGTCCTGACCGGATTTCCAAAGGGAATGCGCAGCGACATTGGCGCCCATTATGGCCGCAGCAAAGCCAAGATGGCTGAAAAACGCGGTGCAATCGGGATCATCACACTTCGCACGCTCGAACGTGAGCGTGCCCGCGCGTGGACCCGTGAAATTGAAGGGCCCGTGCACCCGACGATTGGTTGGACCCAAGGCGACGGCACCGTTTTTACCGAAACGCCGACCATAGCGTTCGGTGTCACGCTGCATGATAAGGCAGCAGCCGCACTTTTTGTAGGTGCGCCAACATCTTTAAACGCGATACTGGCCACCGCCGATAAGAATAGGGGGCGACCCAAAGGCTTTGTATTAAAACAAAGCGTCACACTCAATCGCACGACTGCCTTATCGACGCTGTCCAGCCCCAATGTCATTGGCATGTTGCCTGGATCTGACCCAGAACTCGCGGGCGAATATGTGCTGCTGATGGCGCATCTCGACCACAACGGCGTTGACCCTAAACGCAATGGTGACCAAGTTTTCAACGGCGCGATGGATAATGCTTCGGGTACTGCGGCGATGCTGGAGGCAGCGCGCGCACTTGCCGCCATGCCAGACCGCCCCCGTCGCCCAATTCTGTTTGCGGCAGTTACAGCAGAAGAAAAAGGGTTGCTCGGCTCGGACTATCTCGCGCGCCATCCCGTTGTTTCAAATGGGAAAGTTGTAAGCGTCGTCAATCTCGACATGCCGGTGCTGCTTTATGATTTTAAAGATGTGGTTGCGTTTGGCGCAGAGCATTCGACAATGGGGCCAATCGTCGCGCGCGCAGGCGAAAAAATGGGCGTGGCGCTTTCGCCTGATCCCCTGCCGTCTGAAGGGCTTTTTACCCGATCGGACCATTACAGCTTTGTGAAGCAGGGTGTTCCTTCGGTGTTTTTGATGACAGGTTTCAAAGAGAGCGGAGCGATGGCGTTCAAGACATTCCTCGCCACCCATTATCACAAAGTCAGCGATCAGACCGACCTGCCTTTCAATTGGAATGCGGCCGCCAAATTCGCACAGATTAACACGCTGATCGCCGCTGAAATCGCCAATGCAGACGCGGCACCCCTTTGGTATGCGGACAGTTTTTTTGGGCAAGTTTTCGCGCCAGATGCGCAGAAGGCGGCGCGATAGGACATCACCCCCTTGTGTTGCATAATCACAACACTACATCTGAGGTGAAAGGTAGGATCATCCGCCATGAACCTCGAAAAATTTACCGACCGCGCCAAGGGCTTCCTGCAGTCCGCGCAAACAGTTGCCATAAGGATGAACCATCAGCGGATTAGCCCCGAACATATCCTCAAAGCCTTGCTTGAGGACAGTGAAGGCATGTGCGCTGGCTTGATCAAAGCCGCCGGTGGTGATGCAGGCGCGGCAACACGCGAGATTGACGCGGTTCTTGCCAAAGTGCCTGCCGTGTCTGGTGGGGGTGCCCAGCAAACCCCCGGTCTCGACAATGATCTGGTCCGCATTCTTGACGCAGCTGAACAGGTCGCACAAAAATCTGGTGACAGCTTTGTAACGGTTGAGCGCCTGCTCCTTGCACTGACCTTGGCCACAACCACAACAGCTGGGAAAGCGCTCGCAACCGCCGGACTGAAGGTTGAAGCTCTTAACAGCGCTATTAATGATCTGCGTAAGGGCAAATCCGCAAACACCGCGTCTGCTGAGGAAACCTATGATGCACTCAAAAAATATGCGCGCGACCTGACCGAAGCCGCGCGCGACGGAAAACTCGATCCGGTAATTGGCCGTGATGAGGAAATTCGCCGCACGATCCAAATCCTAGCGCGCCGGACCAAGAATAACCCTGTCCTGATCGGTGAACCCGGCGTCGGTAAGACAGCAATTGCCGAAGGTTTGGCGCTGCGCATCGTCAACGGCGATGTGCCAGACACGCTTAAAGATCGTACACTGATGTCGCTCGATATGGGCGCGCTGATCGCTGGCGCTAAATATCGCGGTGAATTTGAGGAACGATTGAAGGGCGTGCTCGATGAAGTGCGCGGTGCCGAAGGACAAATTGTGTTGTTTATTGATGAAATGCACACGCTGATCGGTGCGGGCAAAAGTGAAGGCGCGATGGACGCGTCCAACCTTCTCAAACCCGCGCTCGCTCGCGGTGAACTCCACTGTATTGGTGCAACCACGCTTGATGAATATCGCAAGCACGTTGAAAAAGACGCCGCACTCCAGCGCAGGTTTCAACCTGTGTTTGTCGGTGAACCCACAGTCGAGGACACGGTGTCAATCCTGCGCGGCCTCAAAGAAAAATATGAACTGCACCACGGTGTGCGGATCACCGACGCCGCACTTGTTGCCGCTGCGGCCCTGTCCCACCGTTATATTACCGATCGGTTCCTGCCCGACAAAGCTATCGATTTGATGGATGAAGCCAGCAGCCGCCTGCGGATGGAGGTGGAATCCAAACCCGAAGAGATTGAAACGCTGGACCGCCGGATCATCCAAATGAAAATCGAAACACTTGCGCTTGATAAGGAAACTGACACCGCATCAAAGGATCGTTTGGCAACCCTAAGAACTGACCTTGCCAATCTGGAAGAGCAATCCGCCAGCCTGACAACGCGGTGGCAAGCTGAAAAGGATAAGATCCACGCCGAAAGCAAGGTCAAGGAAGCGCTCGATGTGGCCCGTCTTCAACTGGACCAAGCCCAACGCGGTGGTGATCTCGCGCGCGCCGGAGAGCTGCAATATGGCACAATCCCCGGCCTTGAAAAGCAATTGGCTGACGCTGAAAGTGCAGCCGCCGGCGCCATGTTGCGCGAGGAAGTAACCGCTGATGATATTGCCTCTGTCGTCGCGAAATGGACCGGCATCCCCGTCGAACGGATGATGACAGGTGAGCGTGAAAAGCTGCTCGCGATGGAAACCATAATCGGCAAACGGGTGATTGGTCAGGGCGATGCCGTAAAGGCGGTCGCAACAGCAGTTCGCCGTGCGCGCGCTGGTTTGCAAGACCCCAACCGACCACTTGGTTCCTTTCTATTCCTCGGTCCAACCGGCGTTGGTAAAACCGAATTGACCAAGGCGCTGGCTGGATTCATGTTTGATGATGACAGCGCGATGGTGCGCATCGACATGAGTGAATTCATGGAAAAACACAGTGTCGCGCGGTTGATCGGTGCACCGCCGGGCTATGTCGGTTATGAAGAAGGCGGTGTTTTAACCGAAGCCGTCCGCCGCCGCCCTTATCAAGTCGTGTTGTTTGATGAAGTTGAAAAGGCACATAGTGATGTGTTCAATGTCCTCCTCCAGGTTCTCGACGATGGGCGTTTAACCGACGGACAAGGCCGCACGGTTGATTTTACCAACACCATCATCATTCTAACCTCAAACCTAGGTTCGCAGTTTATCGCCGGTCTTGGCGAAGGCGAGGATGTCGACAAGGTTGAGCCACAGGTGATGGAAATCGTTCGGGGTCATTTCCGCCCTGAATTCCTCAACCGACTTGATGAAATCATCCTGTTCCACCGCTTGGGTGCTGATCACATGGCCCCTATCGTCGATATTCAGGTTACGCGGGTGGCAAAATTACTGGCGCAACGAAAGGTCACACTCACGTTGACAGACGGCGCGCGCGCATGGCTCGGTCGGGTAGGTTATGACCCCGTTTACGGTGCAAGGCCCCTCAAACGTGCTGTGCAACGCTATTTACAAGACCCCCTCGCCGACATGATCCTGCGCGGCAATGTGCCAGACGGGGTGAGCGTCAATGCGGATGAAGGCGACGGCGGTTTGGTGCTGAAGGTGAATGGCACTTAACCACTACCCTTCCCCCTAACCGGCAGGGGCGACATCAAACGCAATGGTCAGTCTTTCCCCTTCTGAAAAGGGCCTTGTCCCGTGCCACATCCATGATGGGAAAAGCACCAATTGGCCTTCGCGAGGCTCAATTATGTGTGTCGGCAGCAGCGAAAGGCCAAGTGTGGCTTGCGGTTCCCCCAGTGTCAGCCATCCAGCATCTGGTGCGTCATTCTGGGTGTGCTGCGGGAGCGAGACATAGAGTGCAGAACTGATCCACCCCTGCGGGTGGACATGATTGGTATGATGTCCCGCACCGCGCAACCGCACCGACCAACTGCCTGCAAAACGAACCCGGCGGTCGCGGCGACCAGCCAAAAGCGGATGGGCGTGATCCTGCTCTGGCAATTGCCCAATATACTGTTCAACGGCTTTAACGATGGCTTTGCGCATGGCACGAATTTCAGGATCAATGCGGCTCAGCAATGGGCCATCCGTCTGCGTTCCGCCGCGAACTGATTGATCGAGATATTCCCCCTTCGCAACATGGAGTGCCCGTAAGGCCGTGGCCAAAGCATCAAGTTTTGGCAGCTCATTCTTTAAGTCTATCACCGAGACAAAATGAGGGTCACTCTCCAGCCACGCACTTCTGGGATCACCCGCCAATCGCCATGCGGCCGCAGCATAAGGCCAAACCGCAGCGGCGCGGTCCGTTTGAAGTTCAGAATCGATAACCGTTATCGCATCGTCAATCCGCCCTGCCCGCAGCAAATGGCGTATATGCCAGAGCGCTAGTGTTGGCCGCAATGAACTGGACATGGTTGCAAACAAACTGTCTGCACGGTCAATATCACCACCCTCTGAAGCCGCTATGGTATCATATTCGGACAAAAAAGCGTCGTTGCATCCCTGTGCCTTTGCCCTTTCGGTGCTGTCCTGAAGCGCACTATAATCCTCGCGAAGGAGATCAAGATCACAGCGCGCCTGCCATAGGTCAGCATGCCGAGGAAGCGTGGCCAATGCCCGATCAAGCGACAGCACCGCATCCTCTGGCCTGCCCAGCATAGAGCGTAGTTGCGCAAGTTGATGATGTCCCTGCACCCATCGCGGCTCTTGAATGAGGACCGCATCAATGTCGGCAGCCGCCTCTTCGCCGCGCCCAACCGCCAGGCGGGCGGCAGCTTGCCCCATCAGCACCTCACCATTTGAAGGCGCCAAGCGGCGGGCATGGTCAAACAAAGCCACAGCATCAATCCCAGCCTCTAATGCCACACGCGCATGGCCGTGCGCGATGCTCACATCCGACGGTGCTAGGCGGGCCGCTTGTAAAAAGGAGCGCAGCGCAGCCCCGTGCTCATCCAATGCGCGCTCCAACAGACCCGTCCACTGCCAAAGCCTGGCGTCGCTGACACCGGCAGCGGCTTTTTGAAGAAAAGGTAAAACCTGTTCTTCGTCGCCTTCCTGTATCGCAATGCGGGCAAGATCAGCGAGATCATCGGGGTTTGCATGCCCTGATCGCGCAGCTGCGAGCTTCTTTTGAAACGTCATAAACCTGCGTGAGTCGCGCGCCCGTCCTCAGCAATCAGCGCCGCCACCGCATCCCGTTCCACGCTGCTCAGATCGGGATGCCAGACATCACATATAAAAACGATACGGAGTTGATCTGTCGGGTTCATCGCTTCATGTTCAATGGTGTCGTCAAAAACGAACGCTTCACCGCGCTGCCAGTGCCGAACCTCTTCTCCGACACGGAACCAGCAACCTTGCGGAACCACCAGCGGCAAATGACAGACCAACCGCGCGTTGCTGATGCCGACATGGGGCGGGATAACCGTATGAGGGGCAAGCAAGGAAAACATCGCATTGGGTGAAGCGCCTTGGATTTGTGGCTGTGGTAGTCGTTTAAGCAGTGCCATTGTGCGCGGACAGTGGCGCGCATTGGCATCAATCACCTGCCCATTTTGCACCAAATGAATGGCCGTCCAGTCCAGATTATGGTTGAGCGGTTGCCATTGCCGCATCGGAATATGATCCTCATATTGAATATAAGGAACAAGCTCTGCACGTTCAGACGCCATAATACCTTCAAATTCAGCGGTGATCACTTCCGTTTCTGCCTCTAGTTCATCCAGCCAAGGAAACAGGCGACGTGGGTGAAACTCTCGTTCGGTAAGTGCGGGATATTGAAAATGGGTGGGTGTGCTGTGAAAGGGCTTTGTGCGGCGCAGAGAATTGCTGCGAAAACGTTCTATGCGGGCTTTTTCTTCTTCATTTGCGCACTGTTCGCTTTCCATCATTGCCGTTTTGAAGCGCTTTTCGCGCGCGTCCAGCCACGTCGCGTGTGTCCGTTCGCCCTGCGCTAGCACAGAGGATATTTGCGGCGGCAACGGGCCCTCTGGTTTCTGGGCAATGGCATATCCCCACGCTTCGCCTGCATCACTGTCTCCCATCCGTTCCAACAGGCTTGCCTTCATCAGCAACGCTGTAAAATCAAGCGGGGTGATGGCGAGGGCCCGGTGGATGGCATCTAGGGCAACCCGCAGCTGCCCCATAGCGCGGCTCACCCCAGCCAGCTTCAACAGGATGGATGCGTCATCCGGTGCTGCATTTGAGGCGTCACGGAGCAAGGCCTGTGCGCGTGTAAAATCTTGCGCGGCTGACGCCTGATCAGCTTGCATCAACAGCGCCGAAACTTGCGCGTTCAAAATGTGTAACCGAACTTTTCAACCCAGGGCGCAAGGGTTGGAAAGACCGGTTCCAAATGCGTGCGATATCGTTCCCAGCGACCAGCCGCACGTTTGTAGATGGGTTCAGTCACCTGCGCATAGCTTGCAGTGGTGATAAGGCCGCGGGATTTGGCCGTTCGCTGATGGTCCAGAACCTCATCACGCCACTCAAGTCCAAGAAATTCAAAGAGCGGGCGTACTTCCGCTTCGACATCTTCAATCAGTTGTTCATAGACAATCGTGTGAACATTCATCGAAAACAAGGTGCATGATTGTTGCCAATGCTGAAAGGTCAGGTCGTAAAAATCAGCAGCATCTTCAATGCGAAGAAAGTTTGACATCGCTGCATTCAGACGGAAATTGCTCATAAAACAGCTGAGCAAAACATCACAGGGATGCCGCAGCGTGAGAATGAATTTGGCCTTTGGAAACAGCCGCTGAATGAGCGGGACTTTATTGAGGTAGAGCGGCGATTTGTCGATCAAGAGACCTGTGCGATCAAGCGGTTGCACTTTCTCAACCTCTTCAAAATAGCGCGCGCGCGCAGCAATGATCGCGGCTTCGTCGAGCGATGTTATGCCCCCTAGTCCGCCAATCTCCTGATCAACAATGTTCAGAGGCGGCTGTTCTTCCATCACAATCGCGCCGGAATGTCCCATTAATATTGTATCAAGGAGCGTGGTGCCAGACCGCGGAAAACCCACCAGAAACACAGGGTCTGGACGCTCTGATGTTGGCGCGGCAACAGGCCATTTAGAAACCCACGCGGGCGTCATAGTCTGTAATCCCGAACGAATATCTCCACGCATTTCGGCGGCGCGGCGCAGCGGGTCCGTCGCACTCCCCGCATGCAGAACATTGGTTTCTTTGAAGGCCGCAAAAGCCTCATCGGTTCGCCCAAGCCTGTCAAGCAAGGTTGCGCGGATGTGTGCGGTACGTTCTGGTTCCATTGTTGCCGGGACAAACGACAGGCTTAAAAGGCCGTCGTCAAAACGGCCCGCCCGCCGGTGTTCCAACGCTTGGAGGAAACCGAGTGTGCCAAGGTCGACACCGTTGGTTTCTGCGCGCGTGATCAGCGGCGCAAACTCTTCCTCGCGGTTGCTATGTTCATATTGGATGGCAAGACCGAGATAGGCATCAACCAAAAGCGGGTCCAAACTGATTGCTTTCAAAAATGCCTGTTCGGCCTCTTTCAAACGTACTGCCGCCCCGTACTCGACACCGAGTTTAAGGTGGTAGCCTGCATGTTTAGGGTCACGCGCAACGGCCTGCTCCAAAGATTGCACTGCGTCTTCATCACGCCCCTGCTCTTTCAACAGCAGCGAAAGTTCATGCAGCGCTTGCGCATCCGCCGGAAAATCCCGTGCTGCCTGCCGCAATATGCTTTCAGCCTCATCAACCTGCCCGTCGGCAACAAGGGCTGCCGCAAGGTTGAGGCGTGTGGGCGGTGCCATTGGTTCAAGCGTGACGGCGCGGCGGAGCGCTGTGACACTGCCGCTCAAATCCCCCGCGCCCGTCCGCGCATTGCCAAGATTATTCCAGCTTTCAAAATCACGCGGTTCGTGTTTGACCACATGATCATAAGCGGCAACGGCGTCATCATAGCGTTCAAGCGATTGTGCCAAAAATCCGCGGTAACGCGCCACGCGCAGCGACGGGTCGGCCAGTGCCATCGCTTGCGTCGCAACAACGAATGCGCCCGCCAAATCCCCCGTGTCGATCAGTATGGAAATAAGATTGCACGCGATTGTTGCATCATCGGGGCGGCCACGGTGCGCCTCTCTCAGATGATAGACCGCGCCGATGCTATCGCCAGATCGGGCCTGTAGCATGCCCAGAAATGCGTTGATCGCGATCACATCACCGCCTTGGGTTAGTCCATCCGACGCAAACTGATGGGCACCGCGTAAATCGCCCGCGCGCGCGGCAGCCACGGCCTTTTGTAAGATGCTTGTGGTTCCTGAATCGAGCATTGGCGCTGTAATCACTTCCGATTTTGCACTGCCCAGCCGTGCCAATGCGTTTAGAATAGTCTGTCACACCGGCCACGCAAGCAAAAAAAGGGCGGCCAATCCTTAGATTGACCGCCCCATTTTGACCTTAAACCTGCGACTTAGAAGTCGAGGGTAATGCCAGCATAAAGGTAACGTCCCAAGGCGTCATATGTTGCGGGATATGTGTTCCCGTTGCACGGACCTGTTGGACAAAGGTTGGAACCTGCGCGACCACCATTGCCGCTGGTGACAAGCGGTGGTTCCTTGTCGAGCAGGTTGTTTACGCCAAGACGGAAGGTGTAATTATCACCAATCTTAAGCGTCGAGGCCATATCAAAGTAGTTGAATGCTTTGATTTTCTGACCCGGATTATAAAGATTGGCTGATGTAGGCGCGCCAATTGAGTTATTTGTTAATTGGCGCGTTTCAGCGTCAACCGAACCAATATGACGCCATTGCAGGGAGAAACCGATGCCCTGCGGTGTTTGCAGTGAAGCACGGAATTTATGACGCCACTTTGGAATTGGCGCGCCGCTGCTTGTGGTACCGCCGCCGCTGCACGTTGGTCCATAAAGGCCGGCGCAATCATATGGTTGCGTCAAGCCGTTATCAACCTTGTACGAGTCAAGATAGGTACCGATCAGGCTGAATGACAATGTCCCAAGATCACCAATTGGTGCGGAATAGGCACTGTTAAATTCAATACCAGTGGTCTGTTGTTTACCCACATTGTTTGGCAGATCGCGAACGAAGCCGCCTGGTGTCAACCAGATTGATCCAGCAGCATCACGACGCACCAAGGCGCATGACGCTGGTGTGAAGGTTGCCGTTGCGTTTGCCCCGCAGTGACCCAACACAGCATCCTGACCAAAGGAACGGATTGCATCCGCAACCTTGATGTCGAAATAATCGACCGTCAGTGAGAAACGTGGGAGGAAGCTTGGCTGGAACACAAAACCTGCCGACTTGGTTGTCGCTTTTTCAGGTTGCAAATCAGGGTTACCGCCAATCAAGCCATTGAACTGACCTGCAGGATTGGCTGCGGTCCGTTGGCCGACAAGCAGACCCTGTGCACGACAGCCATAATTGGTCGCCGTGATGGTGATCCCTGCGCAGGGATCAACACTGCCGTTCAGACTGACATTGTTGGTTGCAAACAATTCCTGGATATTTGGTGCGCGTGCAGCCCGGTTGTAGGACGCACGGAAGGCAATATCGCGGACTGGTGCAAATTCCACACCAAGTTTGTACGTATCGGTATCATATTTACGCGCAGCGCTCGTTTTGTAGGATGACCGGCGATACCCAGCACTGAGGGTCAGATCATGAATAAAGGATTGTTGAACCAAAGGAATTTTGGTTTCTGCGAAGAAATCAT
Organism: Sphingomonadales bacterium; assembly: GCA_043760405.1. GTDB lineage: Bacteria > Pseudomonadota > Alphaproteobacteria > Sphingomonadales > Sphingomonadaceae > Aquisediminimonas. The sequence continues at coordinate 34,252 of JAYUPB010000069.1, read as the reverse complement.
AAACGCGGAAATTCCCAGAAATCGGCAAAGTCGCGCCGCCCTGACCGGTGAGATCACCTGTCTGGAATGCATTGTCCGTGTTAAGTTCCAGCGATTCCTTGCGGTATTCAACACCGATGTTCACACCGACGCCGTCTTCCGCCCAAGGCGTCTGCAAACCATATTCGCCAAGCTGACCCGTAAAGGAAAGGTTGGCAACCTGTTCAGACGTTTGACCTTTTTGGAAGCCAGTTGCCGAAAGATAGTTGACCGCGGCCTGCGTGGCTGCACCGGCCCCACCAAAGACGTTATAAGGAACGCAGCTGAGATCGGTGCCGTCACGAACCGAACGGCAGATCGGTGTGCCACCAGGTCCTGCAACAACATCCAAAGCCCGCGTCAAGCGTGCAACAGAAAATTCGTTGGAATAGACCTGCGTATAGTTGGTCCGACCATATGAATAATATGTGTCGTAAGACCATGCTTTACCAAGATCACCCTTGGTGCCGATGACGGTGCGGAAATTGGTGTGCTGCAAATCATTGCGACGCGGACCACCTTCAACGTTACGACGCAGCAACTGGAAAAATGCCTTATTATAAGTTGTTCCCGTTGTTGGATCGATAAAGTTGACAGGCGCATTGCCTGGCGTTGGGTTGTAAGGCGCACCAACAGCAAGAGGGAATGCCCCAAGGAAGCCGTTGATCAGGTTTTCATTGTCGAAAATCACCGCACGCTGGGCGGCCGATATAAGCGGATTGTCGCTGTTGATTGTCAGTGTGTTACCAAAATTGCCTGAAGGGGCAATCTGTGCAACCGTGCGATCATCCATGAACATGAATTCAAGATAAGGCTTGATCGATTCATTAATTTCATAGTCAGCGAAAACGCCTGCGGTATAGCGTTCATCAGGGCGTTGGAAATAATTGGTTGGCGCGAAGTTGAAACGCGTTGCCCGGTTTTGAAATCCACCATTTGGCGCAAATGTATAAAATGTTGATGTCCCGTTATCAAATACCAGCACGTTGCCATTATCTGACGTTGCCGAACCACCACATTGTGGGACACCAGCACCTGTGTTCTGAAGAACGCAAGCGCTGAAATCACGGTTCGATTGAACGATCGCTTTCGCTTTGCGATAACCAATATAAGCAACCGCGCTACCGCGGCCATCATCAAATTTTGTCCCAATCGAGATAGTGGTATCAAATGTACCGCCATCAACCACGCTGCCATCAGGGAAACCGTAGCCAGCAAGGCCCTGCGCCTGACGCGCAAGAAGAAGTGGCGGCATAACCTTATTGCGGTTGCTGTGTTGGGCCAGACTGTATTGGGTATCGATCCGGAACCCTGTGAAATCAGTGTCCAGAATGAAGTTCACAACACCGGCAACTGCGTCAGCGCCGTAGGTTGCAGATGCACCACCGGTGAAAACTTCAACGCGCTTGACCATCGACGCAGGAATGATGTTAACGTCAGCGGCTGAACCACTGGTATTGCCTGGATCACCTGGCATCAAACGACGACCATTGACGAGTGTTAAAGTACGGCTTGTTCCCAAACCGCGCAAATCGATCGATGCCGTGCCGTCAGAACCGTTCGACAGCGTTGAAGCTTGGCTGGCAAAAACAGATGGCAGTGAATTGAGCATATCTTCGATTTTTGTCGTGCCCTGCAGCTTGATGTCCTGCGAACTGACAGTTGTTACTGGGCTCACACCTTCAAGATTAGCCTGGGGAATACGTGATCCCGTTACAACAATGTCGCTTGGCGCTTCTGCTTCAGCGGCATCCTGCGCAAATGCAGGGGTCGAAAGCAGAGCCATACCCAGTACAGCCGACGCAACGCCGGCACTGAGGCGCGAGTGAGAAAAATATTTCTGTGTCATTTTCACTGTCCAGTCCCTTTTAATCTGGAGTGCCAAACCGCGAAACGGTTCGATCTGAATCGCCATCATCAAGTCGTGCAAACGCACATCCCCAAATATGACTTGCATTGCGCCTACCCCCCATCCCCTTGTGAAGTAAACGCAAAGATGAGTGACGTAAGAAAGTTACGTGACCTGTGTCGCTTTTTTGCAACAGTCTAAATCCCTTGGCGTTCAGCATGTTCAGTGGCAGACACAGATTTATATTTACCACAGAAAGTCCAGCTGATGATCATCCGACCCACCACATTAGCAGCGTGTTTTTCCGCTTTGGTCCTTGCGACCCTGCAAAGTGCGCCGCTCAGTGCGAAAGAAAAGGAGGGGGCAACCCCGCCCGCTCTCTATGTTAAACTGGCGGCTTGCCGCTCTTTATCCGATCCTGCTGCTCGGCTTTCCTGTTTTGATGATGCCGCGGCAAAATTGGACGCGGCGGTGACATCCAAGGATCTCTATATGATTGACCGTGCACAGGTCCGTGAAACGCGCCGCACATTATTTGGTCTTTCTCTTCCAAATCTAGGGCTTTTTGGCGGTGACAAGGATGATGAAACCGCAGCCGCCAATGAAATCACCCAAATTGACTCAACGCTGAAATCGGTGAGCTCTAATGCCAATGGCTGGGTCATCACCCTTGAAGAAGGATCAACTTGGCAACAAATTGACGGAGAAATGCTCGCGCTTCGCCCGAAACCCGGCATGAAAATCGTCGTTAAAAAGGGCGCGCTAGGCAGTTTTAAGATGGCGATTGGCCCGCAATCTTCAATTAAGGTCAAAAGGATTTTCTAAGGTTTTGATCCCGCTTGGCGACACTGGCCTTTGCGGCTAAACGATGCATATGACGAATACAGATCCCTTCGCCCTTTTCGACATTTGGTATGCCGAAGCGCGCACGTCCGAAATCAATGACTCCAATGCGATGGCATTGGCTACCACGAACAGCGATGGGCAACCCTCAGTGCGCATGGTTCTGTTAAAAGGACACGGGCCGGACGGGTTCGTGTTCTACACCAACCAAGAAAGCAATAAGGCGCGCCAGATTGGCGAACGCCCTTTTGCTGCGCTGTTGTTCCACTGGAAATCGTTGCGCCGTCAAATCCGGATTGAAGGCAAGGTCATGAGCGTCGACGCCGTGACCGCTGACACCTATTTCGCAACACGTGGTCGCGATTCACAATTGGGGGCGTGGGCATCTGATCAATCCCGTCCCTTGGACAGCCGCGCAACATTTGAGGCGCGCTTTGTAGAAATGCAGAACCGCTTTGAAGGTGGACTGGTTCCTCGCCCACCGCATTGGTCGGGTTACTGCGTTGTCCCCAACCACATTGAATTTTGGCAAGACCGCGAACACCGGCTGCACGAACGACGACTGTTCACACGCAGCGGCGCGGATTGGGTTGAAGGCATGCTGTATCCATGAGCGATCACCACGCCCACGATCATAAAGCCTTGCCCCACAATCATATGCGCGCGACGCTGACCACACGCGCGGCAGTTGCCAGTGTTTCAATGGCTTTGTTTTTGCTGGGCCTAAAAGGGTGGGCCGCGTTGGAAACGGGCTCGGTCGCTATGCTGGGATCGCTGGCTGATACCGGGCTCGACATCGTGGCATCGCTGGTTACGCTCTATAGTGTCCGTCTTGCCGCTGAACCTGCGGATCAAGACCATCGCTACGGTCACGGTAAGGCAGAGGCATTGGCGGCCCTGTTCCAAACCGGACTCATCATTGCGTCAGCGCTTGCCATTGGGTGGCGGGGGATAAGCCGTTTCGGGGTTGACGTGCCGCCTGAAAATCCTGAACTCGGGATCAGCGTTTCGGTGATCGCAATCATTGCGACTTTTGCCTTGATTACTTATCAGAAGTACGTCGTCAAACAAACGGGGTCGGTCGCGATCCATGCCGACCATGTCCATTATTCGAGTGATTTGATGCTCAACGCGTCTGTCATCGCTGCGCTTGTGCTGGATTCCATTCTGGGCGTACGCGGTGCCGATCCTGTGTTTGGGGTTGCGATTGCACTATGGCTGATCTGGCACGCGAGAGAGGTTGCCTCCTCCGCCATTGACCAATTGATGGACAAAGAATGGCCATTGGAAAAACGAGAGCGTTTCCTGGCCGTGGCGCAAAGCCATCCCGAATTAAAAGGCATTCATGACATGCGCACCCGCACCAGCGGTGCGCATGATTTTGTGCAATTTCACGTTTGGGTCGACCCGACGATGACCGTCCTGAACGCACACCGCGTGATGGATGAGGTCGAAGTGCGCCTGATGGCCGCATTTCCGGGTGTTGAAGTGTTGATCCACCCCGACCCAGAGGGCCATAGTGATGAAGAACGTGGCTATAGTCCCGACACCGCTGTTGAACACCAAGATTAAAGTCAGGCCGTTACTCGGCCAATAAAGCGCGCCATATCCGCCTGTGCCACGCGCGATTCTGGAAAAATGAAAACTGGCCAGACATGGATCATGCCTTTGCTTTCCTGATATTCAATTGCCGGCTGTTTTGCTTTCAGCGCACGCGCATCGGTCACCAAAATGTCGTCCCCACCCCCAAACATAAGGGTTGGCGGAAAGTCTTGATAATCATGATGGAGCGGACTGATCCGCACATCGCTTCCCAAACAACCTGGCGCGATCAATGGGCCAATGGCGCGAAGACCCGCAATACCTAGGATCGCATCACGTTTTTCAATCGCCACTTGATCTGGGTGAGACGCCGTCGCATCCAGCCACGGGCAGATTAAAATCGTTCCGGCGGGCAATGGCAATCCTTCTGCTTTTGCCCGCGCCATCAAGGACGCCGTCAGCCCACCGCCAGCGGAATCGCCGCCGACGACAATGTCACGCGCATCATGGTGCGTTAGCATGTCGCGGTAGAGCGCTAAGGCATAATCAATAATCTCATCAATATGGGCTTCTGGTCCTAGCGGATATAGCGGCGCGACAAATGACACGCCGTGCTTTTCAGCCATATGGCCCATGAAATCCCAATGCGCCGAAGCCGCAGTAAAAACATATCCTCCGCCGTGGAAATAAAGCACTTTGGTTTTGGACAGCGTTTCTTTGGGGCTGATATGCCAAACGGTGCGACCTTGAAAAATTATGTTACTGATCTCCAGCTTTTTTTGCCATTTTGCAGCTGGCACAGAAGGCGTCGCCCGCAATTTCGCAAGATTATTCTGCACATAGCCCACGCCAGCAAACATGCGTTTATAATAACCGGTGGTACGAAGCACAAAACTGACAAGGCGCGCAGAAAAACTTGGCATTTAGAATATCTCCCGTGGCGTGATTATTTTATGGTTTCGATAAGTGTCGCAAGCACATCCCGAACAGGCTGCAAATCGCCGTCATTGGTCTTGCCGAGCCGGACCAGCACAAGGCCTTGATCAGGGGAAACAATCACCCATTGCCCCAAATGGCCAATAGCGGAAAACAGCGTGTCAGGCCCCCGACCTGGAAAGAGCGCGGGATCAGAACCTGCAGGGCGCGGCTTGTTCAGCCAGAAATGGCCGCCATAACCGCCATCGGTTTTACTGGGTGTTTTTAGGAAGTTGAGCCAATCCGGCGCGATCACCTGTGCGCCGTTTTCTGCGCGTCCAGCCAGCATCAGCGATCCGAAACGACCCCAATCGTCCAGCGACATATAAATAATAGACCCGCCAATCTGCGTGCCCGCGCCGTCAAACTCCAAAACTGCACCCGTAATTCCGGCGGGCTTAAACACTCTTGCTTCGGCAAAATTGCGGTACACCACTGCGCGAACCTTAGCATCCTTGCTCTGGGTCAATTGCCGCGTGATGAGTTCGGAGAGGAGCAGCGACGTCAAAGAGCTATATTCATACTGCGTGCCCGTTTTTGCTTCCATATTGTTGGTCAGGGCCCGCGCCGCCATATCCTGTGTTCGGGTCACAAAAATCGTTGAAGCTGTGTCAGATTTGAGAACGCCCGCAGCACCTTCATTGGGATCAAGCCCTTCGGTATGCGTGAGCCCTGATGACATATGCAGCATGTGCCGCAAGGTAATCGTGCGGCGCGGGTCATTCTTTCCTTGCCATTCAACAAACGGCACAGGCGCATCAAGTGTCAGCTTACCGTCCTCAATCAATTCACCAATGAGAACCGCCGTCACGGATTTTGCCATCGACCAGCTGATAAAGCGATTGGCATCCGAATAACCGGCGGCGTACCGCTTTGCCACCACGCGGCCATCTTTGATCAGCAATACTGCCCGCGTTTCTGAAGTGTTTTGCCCAAATAAAGGCGCGATAAGCGTGTCTGCCGCTGACAGCGGGGCCACAGCAGCTGATGGTCCCGTCAAAAGGAACAACAATGATGTTGCAGTCAGAACAAGGCTTTTCTTTATCATGGGTGCAGCCTAACCATGCCACTGATGAAAGCAAGATACATCCTGTTCGGGTCCGCCACCCTTGTTCTGCTGATCACCGGCGGCCTGTTTGCCTATCTGCAAAGCCAGAAGCCGTTGCTCCAACTCGGCGTTGGTTACGGTGCGCGCATTGCCTGTGGCTGCCGTTATATCGGCGGGCGCACCCTTGGTGATTGCAAAAAAGATTTTGAACCCGGTATGGAAATGATCCAGCTGTCGGATGATTCCGCGACAAAGACCGTTACCGCTTCTGTGCCCTTGATTGCGCGCCGGTCAGCGACCTATGATCCTGTGCTTGGATGTCAACCGAACCCGTTTCCTTAAACGGAAACCAGTTCCGCCCCTACGGTTTCTTCAATCCACGCGCCCCCCAAAACGCGGTCCCCGTCATAGAGCACGGCCGCTTGGCCCGGTGACACCCCAAATTCAGGCGCATCAAAATGGAGCCATTCGCCCTTCAGTGTTGCAGGCACGGGTTTGGCCAGTGAACGGACCTTTGCCATGACACGGCGGCCTTCAACCATAGCGAGCCAACTCGGTTCCAATATGCGCGCTGACGTGACGGCAAGGGCAGCCTTTGGCCCGACCACCACGCGCTGCGTTTCAGGTTCAAGCCGGACAACATAAAGCGGTTCGACAAGCCCGCCAAGTTCAAGCCCGCGGCGTTGCCCCACTGTATAATGGATCAACCCCTTGTGACGGCCCAGTTCCCGCCCTTCCATATCGACTATCGCGCCGTCGCTTTCGGCTTCTGGGCGGACTTTGCGCACCACGCTGGCATAATCGCCACCCGGAACAAAGCAGATGTCCTGACTGTCAGGCTTCATCGCCACGCCCAACCCCATATCCTGCGCAATTGCGCGCACCTCTGGCTTTGGCATCCCGCCCAGCGGAAAGCGTAAATAGTCCAGCTGTTCATTTGTCGTCGCAAACAGAAAATAGCTTTGATCGCGCGCGGGGTCATGCGCGCGGTGCAGTTCAGCGCCACCTGATCCCATCACCCGCCGGACATAATGGCCCGTCGCAAGGCAATCCGCACCAAGATCGCGCGCAAGGCGGAACAGATCGGTAAATTTCACCCCCATATTGCAGCGCACACAGGGTATCGGCGTGCGTCCGCGCATATATTCATCGGCGAAATGATCGATCACCGAGTCGCGAAACTGGCTTTCATGGTCGAACACATAATGAGCGATCCCCAATGTATCTGCGACGGCGCGCGCATCACGAATATCTTGCCCGGCACAGCAGCTGCCCACGCGGTTGACCGCAGCACCGTGATCATAAAGCTGTAATGTAATGCCAATGGTTTCAGCGCCCGTGCGCGCGGCAAGCGCAGCAACAACCGACGAATCAACGCCGCCCGACATCGCAACCACGATACGGCGCGCCTTTGGGGGGCCATCAAGCTGAAAAAGATCAAGCATGAAGACCCCATAGCCGCATCCTGACAAGGTTGCAGCCTGAATCAGTCATTTACGAGAGATTCACCTGATTGTGCGACTCAGTGTCCATGGACATGAGTTTTGCACGCCGCGACAAAAGCTGGACAACACCAGGAAAGTCGAAAATCAACCTCGCCCTTCTGTTGGAGGCGCTGGCAACACGCCAAGCAACGACTCCAACAGCGATCGCCCACGCACAAATTTCAAATAATCTTTCAGAAAAAGAAAATTTTTCTTCGCACACAAATTTCTTCTTGGGAGAGGAAAATGATCAAATTGAACGGGAAACTGCCAGTTTTAATGATAAAATCGCTGTTTTGCTAACCAACTATCAATGAATATGACCAGCACGTTTACCTTGGCATTTTAGCGATCTTTCAATGACTTGTCCGTAAATGGTGTTTCAACAACAAAACGGGTCACCCGCATTTGAGGTAAGAATGATTGAAAACCAGAAAATAAGGCCAGCACAAGTTATCGGCCCCTTGGGTGAACCGCTCACCATTGAGTCGTTGCCACCGCCCTCCACAACCCGTTGGGTTGTCCGCCGCAAGGCAGAGGTCGTTGCTGCGGTGAATGGTGGTCTTTTGTCCGTTGATGAAGTGTGCGACCGCTACTGCCTCACGCTCGAAGAATTTGCCGGGTGGCAGCGCGCGGTTGATCGCTCTGGCATGCCAGGACTGCGCGTCACGCGCATCCAGCATTACAAATCGCTCTATGAGCGCCAGCAACGCTACTAAGCTGCGGCTTGGCGAAAATAACAGGGGGTCTTGCGCATATCCTGCGCAAGACCCCTTTTTGTTTGGCCGTGCAAAACTATTGAAGTTCGAACACTGCCGAAAGCGTGACGCCAATGGATTGTTCGCCCGGCGCAATGCTGGTTTTGGCTTCGGCTGAATCGGCCATGCCGCGCGCCATCATCATTGGTACGGGACCACCCGAATAATCAACAGATTCGCTGATCGACACAATCCGTTTGACTGTCATGCCCGTCGCCTTGGCATAAAGTGCAGCGCGCACTTGCAAGATTTTAAGCGCTGACAAACGGGCCGCATCCTGTGCGGCTTCTGGTTTATCAACCGTCAGGTTGGGACCATTGATCTGGTTGATGCCTTCTTTCACCAAGACATCAAGAATATCTCCGCTTTTCCCAATATCGCGAAACCGGATCGAAAGCTGATTCGATGCTTGATAACCGGTGATCACAGGCGGTTTATTTTCAACATAGCGATATTGCGGCGACAGGCTGACCGATTGCGTTTGAATATCCTTGTCGGCGACACCTGCTTTTTTGAGTGCGGCCATTGCACGTGACATCCGTGCGGCATTGTCACGCATTGCGGTTGCAGCGTCTGCAGCCTCAGTAATCACACCCGCGCTGATTACGGCAATGTCAGGGACAACACGGCTTTCACCGCGCGCTTGTACGTCCAGACGCGTTCCAGCAATGATCTGCGTTGGCGGGGTAATTTGTGCTTCAGCCATAACAGGCGACATTAAAGCGATGGCAGCAAGCCCTGCAAGCAAATAGGTTTTCATATTTCATGGTCTCCTCACATCTGTGTCGCACCAAACGAAACAGGCCGACAAACACAAATGCATTTGCCGACCTGCACGAAATATGAACAGATTTTTGAGTTATGCAGCGCCGCCGCCGCGCATTTTTAAGAACATGCGGTAGAGGAAAAGCAAGACAATCGCCCCGACAGCTGCTGTTATGATTTCAAAAATCAATCCGCCGTCTGTTGCCATTCCGAGCATCCCGCCAACATAATTGGCAATCACCGCCCCTGCGACACCCAATAAAATGGTAACTATGATTCCACCTGGGTCTTTGCCCGGCATCACCAATTTGCCAAGGCCGCCCGCAATTCCGCCAACGATGATAGAGCCTATAATACTCATAAAGAATCTCCTGTTTCCTGTCTTCGGCGTCTTTTGCGCCAAAGAATAGCTATCGTCACCTCGTTCGATGCGAATGGCAACACCTAATTTACTCTGGATATTGGTGTCCCACTTGCGAAAATGAAAGTAAACGCTCAAATAGACGATGCAGCATGTGGGATGGCGCGCTGCAAAACGCTTGAACTTAGTGAGTTATTGATGTAACACACTAAGTCTGAACCACATGCGCGCCTTCAAAAGCGCTCCCAAAGCGGATTGCAAAATGAATTTTGAAACCAGTATTTCGCGCCAAGAAGACACTATCGAGATGCTGAGCGACGAAGAAATCGCGGCGCGCACGCGCAAGCGTTGGATCATTTCTGGCATCATCCTGGCTGCGCTTGCGGTTGCGATTGCAGTCTATATGTTGTCCGGAAACAAAGCTGCCGGCGTTGATGATGCCAAAAAAGATGCGCAGGTACCCCATGTTACCGTCGTTGTTCCAGGGCGACAGATGGTTGCAAACACCGTGTCGGCCACGGGAACAATCGATGCACGCCGTGAAATGCCAGTTGGCGCTGTCGGTGAAGGTGGGCTTGTCTCACGCGTTTATGTTGAACCCGGAGACTGGGTGCGTGAAGGTCAGGTGCTGGCCTCCATCGAACGCTCGGTTCAAGCACAAGAAACGAATCAGTCGGCTGCAAGCGTGACAGTGGCACAGGCCGACGCTCGCTTGGCGCAATCGGAATTGGACCGTGCTCAAACATTGGTCGCGCGGGGTTTTGTTTCAAAAGCTGACATTGATCGAAAAGCAGCAACACGCGATTCAGCGCTTGCGCGTGTTCGTGTTGCCCAAGCACAACTTGGCGCGAACCGCGCTCGCGTTGGGCGTCTGGATATTCGCGCACCAGCTGGCGGCCTTGTCCTGACCCGTGCTGTTGAACCCGGCCAAGTGGTCGGTGGCGGCGGTGCTGTTCTATTCCGCCTCGCGCGCGGCGGGGAAATGGAACTAAAGGCACTGCTGTCTGAAGGGGATTTGGCGCGGATGTCAAAAGGCATTCCAGTAACCGTCACACCGGTTGGGTCAGCAACATCTTTTACAGGTCAAGTTTGGCAATTATCCCCCGTGATCGATCCGCAGTCTCGCCAAGGGACAGTGCGCATCGCATTGCCCTATAACATCGCACTGCGTCCAGGCGGATTTGCCTCTGCGGCGATTGTCAGCGGTACGGTTGAAGTGCCCATGCTTCCTGAATCCGCAGTCTTAAGCGACCCTAAAGGCAATTTCGTTTTTGTCGTCGGTAAGGACAACAAGGTCGAAAGGCGCGCCGTCAAGGTTGGCAGTGTGACTGATAAAGGCGTGAGCATTTCTGAAGGGCTTGCTGGGACCGAACAGGTCGTTCTCTCTGCCGGTGGTTTCCTCAATGCTGGCGAAACCGTAAAACCCGACCGTGTGAAACCAGCCCGCTAAGGAACGAAAAGCGATGAATTTTCGCAATATATCTGCATGGTCGATCAAGAACCCGGTACCGCCAATTGTGCTTTTTGTGGCATTGATGCTGGGCGGCATCATGGCGTTCAACCGCTTACCGATCAGTCAAGATCCTGACATTGATTTTCCTGTCGCCATTGTTTCCGTGGTCCAACCCGGTGCTGCACCATCCGAACTTGAAACGCAGGTTGCCCAAAAAATTGAGGCCGCCGTTCGCGGCGTGAGCGGCGTTGATGAAATCAATTCAACGGTGCGCGAAGGGTCTGCAACCATCATCATCTTCTTCAAAATCGGGACGCCGATTGACCGTGCGGTCAATGATGTGCGCGATGCAGTTTCAAATGTGCGCAGCGATTTACCCGATGGCATTCTCGAACCACAAGTTCTTCGCGAAGACACCGCCAATAATGCGATTGCTTATATTTCGGCGGAAGCTGTGGATATGACGCTGGAAGAACTCAGCTGGTATGTCGACAATACGGTGAGCAAAAAACTCCGCGCTTTGCCGGGCTCTGGTGCTGTTGAACGCGGCGGCGGTGTCAGCCGTGAAATCCGCATCATTCTTGACCCTGCAAAAATGCAATCCTTTGGTTTGACAGCATCGCAGGTGAACAATCAATTGCGCCAAACCAATGTCAATACGGCGGGTGGGCGCACTGAAATTGCGGGTTCTGAACAATCAATCCGTGTCCTTGGCAATGCAAAAAATGCGCATGAACTTGGGGAAACTCAAATTTCCATTGGGGGTGGCCGCGCCGTCAAATTGACCAATATTGCCGATGTTCGTGATCTTTATGCCGAACAGAGGTCGCTATCCACTATGAATGGCCGCCAAGTTCTGAGCTTTTCCATCACCCGCGCAAAGGGCGCTTCCGACGTGATGGTCTATGATCAGGCAATGGCTGAATTGCGGAAAATGGAAGCGGAAAATCCCAAAGTTAAATTCCGCGATCTTTTCACGTCGGTCAATTATTCACGCGAACAATATACGTCGTCCATGGCGGCAATGATTGAAGGCGCTATTCTGGCCGTTATTGTCGTTTTCTTATTCTTACGCGATTGGCGCGCCACGCTAATTTCCGCGATTGCCATTCCTCTCTCCGCCATTCCAACCTTTTGGTTTATGGAATGGATGGGGTTTAGCCTTAACCAGATTAGTTTGCTGGCGCTGGGGCTGGTCGCGGGTGTGCTGGTTGACGATGCAATCGTGGAAATTGAAAATATCGTCCGGCACATGCGGATGGGCAAATCCGCCTATCAGGCATCAATCGATGCAGCCGATGAAATTGGTCTGGCCGTTCTTGCCACGACAATGGCAATTGTCGCTGTCTTCTTGCCTGTTGGGATCATGCCGGGAATTCCGGGACAATTCTTCAAAAACTTTGGTTTGACTGTGGTTGCAGCGGTGCTTCTCAGCCTTGCCGTCGCGCGCCTGATTACGCCGATGGCTGCGGCTTACTTTCTGAAAAGTCACGGCGTCGCTGAACATGCGAGCGGCAAATGGATGGTCAAATATTTGGAATTGCTGAAATGGTCGCTGCATAACCGCGGCAAAACCCTCGCGCTGGGCGGGCTTTCGTTGCTGTTGACGATTGGCACTTTTTGGACACTGCCTTTCACATTCTTCCCAGATATTGATCAGGATTACAGCCAAATCCGGATTGAAATGGTACCAGGATCGACGCTGACCCAAACCCGCACCGTTGCTGAACATGTGCAAAAGATGGTGATGGCGGAAAAGGGCGTTGTCGATTCAGCTTTTGCCGACATCAACCCCGGATCTTCGACGATTTACCTGACGCTCAAAGAATCCCGCACAATGTCGAGCCTCGATTTTGAAGAAAAGTGGGGCCCGGCCCTTGGTTCCATACCAGATGCACGGGTCAATTTCCGTGCTCAGGAAAGCGGTGGCCCGCCGGGTTCTGGTCGCGATATTCAAATCACACTCGCAGGCGATAATCCCGAAGTCCTCAGCGCGACCGCAAACGAACTGGTTGAAGGGATGCGGAAGCTCCCCGAACTCGTTGCGCCGCGCGTTAATGGCGATCTCCAGCGGCCAGAAATTCTGATCAAACCGCGCATGGACCTCGCCGCCAATCTGGGTGTAACGACTTCTGCATTGTCACAAACAATTCGCATCGCCACCATTGGCGATATTGACCAAAACAGCCCCAAATTTTCACTTTCTGATCGCCAAGTGCCAATCCGCGTGACGCTCAGCGAAGATTCAAAGCGTAGCCTGTCAACGATTGAAAACCTGCCTGTGCCAACAGCATCAGGGGGCACTGTGCCTTTGAAATCTGTTGCACAAATCAGTTTTGGCGCAGGACCAACAGCCATTCAGCGGACGAACCTTAACCGCCGGACAAGCGTTGGTGCCGATCTGGCTGAAGGCATTGTCAGCAGCATCGCAAACAAGAAGATTGATGACCTGCCAATCATGAAAAACCTGCCCGAAGGCGTCACCCGCCTAAGCACCGGCCAATCTAAGATGCAGGCTGAAATGCTGACCAACTTCGTCATTGCGTTGGTATCGGGGGTCTTCCTTGTCTTTGCCGTGCTGCTGTTGTTGTACCGCCGGATCATGCCCCCCTTCGTCAACATGGGATCACTCTTATTGGCTCCCCTTGGTGCGGCCATCGCGCTGTGGATCACGGGGATGCCGGTTTCCATGCCTGTTTTGATTGGGATGCTGATGCTGCTGGGGATTGTGGCCAAAAACTCAATCTTGGTCGTCGATTTCGCGCTTGAGGAGATGGGGCGCGGCGTTGATAAATATACTGCGATTATGGAAGCGGGGCATAAACGCGCACAGCCAATCGTGATGACCACGGTTGCGATGGTTGCGGGTATGATCCCAACCGCAATTGCGCTCTCAGGGGACGGTGCATGGCGCCAACCGATGGGCATTACGGTGATTGGCGGGCTGATTGTATCCACAATTTTAACGCTGTTGATTGTTCCAGCAACCTTCAGCCTCGCACTTGGGTTTGAGGAACGCGTCGGTCCTTGGCTGTCCTATTGGCTGACCAATGGCGGCGATGAAGACCACCCGGTCAAACCGCCAAGCCTGTTCCCCGAACGATTTCGTGAGCGTTTTGCAAAGCGCTTTGGTCGCCCAGCCGTGACCATTCAGCCCGCCGAGTAAGAGCATTTTCACACTGCGCCCCGCCCAAAATGATGCGCGTCAGATGAAACTGATCGCGACAGGGATGCTGGTTGTGATGGCTGGTATCTATGTCGCGGTCCGCGCGATTGGGCCAGTCCATCCAGCGCTTGGCTTTGTTAAGGCCTTTGTTGAGGCGGCGATGGTGGGTGGGTTGGCCGATTGGTTTGCAGTGACCGCCCTGTTTCGTCACCCCCTTGGTCTTCCCATTCCGCACACCGCGATCATCCCGCGTAACAAAGACCGTATTGGTGATACGCTTGCCGGTTTTCTGAAGAATAACTTTTTAACACCAACGGTTGTCGCGCGGCGGATGCGCGCCCTTGATGTTGCGGGGGCCGCAGGACGGTTTTTGGCTCAACCCAATCATAGCGAAGGCCGCCTGCGCACAGGCGCATCGCGCCTTGTGGCCAATATGGTTGCATCGCTTGATCAGGATAAGCTTGGCGGCATGTTCAAATCGGCCATTAGCAGCCGTATCCGCGATCTTGATCTTGCGCCCCTTCTTGGGCAGGCACTGAACGCGGCGATCCTGGACGGACGCCACATGCCTTTGCTGGACGGTATCATTCGCTGGGCCGGTCGCACCTTGGAAGCCAATGATGATTTGATCCGCAAGATGGTGCACGAACGCGCCGGTGCTGTTTTGCGTTTCACAGGTCTGGATGAAAATCTCGCCAATTCGATCATCACCGGCCTGCAAAAAATGCTCGATGATATGGCGGATGACCCTGGCCATCCGCTGCGGGCCAAAGCAGAGGAGGGCCTTGACCGGCTGGCCTTTGATCTCCAATTTGATGCTGTCATGCAGGGCCGCGTCAACCGGCTTCGCGATGATATTCTTGACAATCCGGCCATGCGCAAATGGATTGACGGGTTATGGGAACAGGGACGCGCAGCCCTGCTGACCGCTGTCCGCGATCCAGAAGCAGCCCTTGCCGGCCGCCTTGGGGAGGCACTGCGCCAATTGGGCAGCAGTTTGCAGGATGATGCGACGCTAAAGCACACCGTCAACCGGTTCATGCGCCGCACCGCGGTAGGGATGGCGGACAGTTACGGCGACGGAATCGTCAAACTCGTGTCCGAAACCGTGCGCAGCTGGGACGCGCAAACCATAACGGACCGCGTCGAAAATGCTGTTGGTCGTGATCTACAATATATCCGTATCAACGGCACGTTGGTTGGCGGGCTGGTTGGCCTTTTGCTCCACGCATTTGATGTCTGGATTTAGGGTCAGGATATGACCCTAATCAGCCGTCACTGACCCGTTCAATGTCGGCACCAACCGCTGACAGTTTTTCTTCCAACCGTTCATAACCGCGATCAAGGTGATAAACGCGCTGCACCTGGGTTTCACCGTCGGCGACAAGCCCTGCCATGATGAGGCTCATTGACGCGCGAAGGTCTGTCGCCATCACAGGAGCGCCCACCAAACGGTCCACCCCGCGCACCACCGCAGAACGGCCACGCACCTGAATGTCAGCGCCCATCCGTGTCAGTTCGGGCACGTGCATATAGCGGTTTTCAAAAATGGTTTCGGTCAGCACACTCGCGCCGTCGGCCTTCAGCAGCATCGCCATGAACTGTGCTTGCATATCCGTCGCGAAACCGGGGTAAGGCACGGTTGAAAGCGTAAGCGGCCCCAGCTTTCCGTCCGAAGTAATCTTAATTCCCTTGCGGTGCTCCTCAACCGTCACGCCCGCTTCCCGCAGTGCGCCGAGTGTGGCTTGCATATCTTCGGCCTTTGCCCCGATCAGGTCGACACAGCCGCCGGTCATCCCCACAGCACAGGCGTAACTGCCCGCCTCAATCCGGTCAGGCATCACGGCATAGGTTGCCCCGTGCAGCCGGTCGACGCCCTCGACTGTCAGGGTTTCCGTACCAATGCCATCAATGCGCGCGCCCATTGCGACCAAACAGTTGCACAGATCGACAATCTCTGGCTCACGCGCGGCATTTTCCATCACGCAGGTGCCTTTGGCCAAAACGGCCGCCATCAAAGCATTTTCAGTTGCACCAACCGACACGACGGGGAAAATGACTTTACCCCCGGGCAAGCGGCCCTTTGGGGCGGAGGCCTTTACATAGCCCGCGGTAATTTCAATGACCGCACCAAAGGCTTCAAGCGCCTTCAAATGAAGGTCTATCGGGCGGTTGCCAATCGCACAGCCCCCTGGAAGCGACACTGTTGCTTCCCCCGCGCGTGCCAAAAGTGGCCCCAGCACGAGGATAGAGGCCCGCATTTTGCGGACAATATCATAGGGCGCGACAGTCGACGTAACCTTGCCCGCACGCAGCGTCATCACCCGGCCAAAATCTTCTGGCCGCGCGCCTTCGATCATGGTCGAACAGCCCAATTGATTAAGCAAATGCCCAAAACTATCGACATCGGCCAAGCGCGGCAAATTGCGCAGCGTCAACGGCTCATCAGTGAGCAAAGCGCATGGCAGCAGCGTTAGTGCTGAATTTTTTGCCCCTGAAATAGGAAGTTGGCCATTGAGCGGATTGCCGCCGCGTATAAGTATTCTGTCCATACCCAGCTTTCTAACGCATGGCGCGGCGAGGGCAAGCCTTGACCAAAAATGAGACAGAGAAAATCAGGTCCAACGCATTCTAAACTTTATGTTCTATGATTTTTGCGGATCGGCGTAGCATTTTCTGGGTCAAAAATTTGACCGCGCCGGACAGTTGCGCAAATTTATCTAGTGAAGAAAATATGGAAAAGTAGGTCGCATACCTAGCGTCACGCTTAGCTGCATAAGATCGCAGAGCAACACGCACCCATTGCAACGGATAAAGCGCCGCAATGACCAATGCCGCCCAGCAAAACATTGGTTTGGAAAATATATATCCCGACAACAGTGCAAGCATGATCGAACATGGCAGCAAAAGTGCCCAGAAAATAATCCTCAAAAGCGCATGTTTCCAATCGCTATCCGCGCCGCCGCGCCGCCGCCACACATGTTCGGCAAAGGCAAAGCCTGCACGGCGTGTACGTTGCCACCACTGGGCAAAATGGAGCATCGCCACATCATGCAATGCCATGTCCGCGTCGATCCGCCGGAATGTCCACCCCACTGCAGCGAGGCGCAGGCAGAGATCAATTTCCTCTCCCGCAATCAGCGTCGCATCATACCCACCAGATTGGGCGAGCGGAACCAAACGGAACATCGCATTGCCACTGCATGACCGGACAAGACCAACCGGCACATTCCATTCTTCATCACACATGCGGTTATAGGGACTCGCGTCAGGAAAGCGTTCACGCAATCTGCCGAACACCGCCGCCAGTGATGCTTCTGCCGAAAGTGCCTTGAGCGCGGCATCAATCCATCCGGGTCGGAGTTCACAGTCACCGTCCAGCATTTGAACAAATGCAGGCGGGTTTGGTAATGCGGCAATCCGCGCCACGCCCGCATTGCGCGCTCTGGCAGCGGTAAACCCCGTGTCCATGGGCAGATCAACAACGTCCAAACCAAGACTGCGGGCAAAATCCTGACTGCCATCCTGTGATCCGGAATCCACATAAACACGGTCGGCATCAGCAGGCAGGCTTTGTAAACAGCGTTTAAGCCGTTCGCCTTCATTGCGGCCGATCACCACGATGCCGATGCGCGTGGGTGTTTTCACGCGGGTTTATCCCATGCCGGATGCACGCCCGGCGGATCAGACCAGTGCGCAACCGCCGCGATTTTATCCGACGGCCCCGCGCGCAGCCCGTGCTGCAAAACGCCGTTCCTTTCACGAGGAATATCTTGCCCAGAACGCCCCAGCCCCAACGCTTTGCGCACTTGCCAAATGCTGTCCCCGACCAGCCATGCAGCAGAAGCCAGCCACGCCCGCTTTGGACCGTAAGCGCGGGCAAAAAAGCGTCGCCGCGATTTGAACCAATAGGGGGGCATTGGCTTGCGCATGTCACTGACCACCCCCGTTGCAGCCCCGCCAATGTGCATCACGCGGCTTAAAGGGGCGTGCAGCACATCCCAACCGCCACGGCGCATCCGGTGCATCAGTTCAACTTCTTCAAAATAGAGAAAAAAACCGTCATCGAACAAACCGACATCGCGCAAGGCATCACTGCGCAACAGCACACTCGCGCCCGTCACCCAATCGGCATCACAGGTAATTTCGCTGGTGATCAGGATCGGTTTGATCCCCAAAAGTCGCCCCACTATCCCCGTTTGTGCGCCGCGCAGAAATTCGCGGGCCACCGACGGAAACCGGAAAGCAGAACCCGAAAGCTGCCCATCGGTTTCAATCAGCTGACTGCCAATCGCGCCTGCCTTTGGGTGCTGCTGCGCCACTTCAGCCAAGCGCACAACCGCACCGGGTTCAATCACCGTATCGGGATTGAGCAAATGGATAAAGGCCGGGGGCTGATCCTGTTGCAGCACGTCCATGATCGCCTGATTGTTGGCCCAGCCAAAGCCGCCATTGAAAGCAAGCGGCAACACCCGCGTCCAGCCGTGAAAGTGCGGCTGATCCAAACCTTGTTGGAGCAGCGCGGCAGAGCCATCCGCAGAGCCCCCATCGACAACCACCACAGACAGTCCTGGAACACGAACCCGTTCCCCGCACAACGCCTCCACACAGCGCAAGGTCAGTTCAGGCGTCCGGTAATTGACGATGACCACGGATATGGCGTCGCCGCAGTTGCAATTAGGGTCCATGTCTTGCCAAATTGCACTTTCGTTTCAACGTGTACAGTCCCTTAGTTGCCTTATACCTCTCGGCTAATCTGGCTTTGCACTGCAGCGCATGGTAGCGACATATTACGTCAACGAGAAACTGTGCTAAGCTTTAATATGAATATACCTCGATTTTCGAAGTTGAGTGACATTAAGGGCGCCGTCCTGAACCTTGTTCAGAGAAATACAAGCGTTCTGATCGGTGCTAATGTCGTAACGCTTGTCATTCGGCTGTTTAGTACGATTATACTAACACGCTTGCTGGAGCCCGCAGCCTTCGGTACAATCGCGATCATTGGCACAGTCCAGACGGTCCTCGTCATAGCTTCCGATGTTGGTTTTTACCCGTATGTTGTTCGGGATTCGAGGGTTGCAGAGACTCGGTTTCTCGATCAGATTTGGACATTAAGGTTAATTCGCGCCCTCATCCTGGGTGGTATTACACTGGCGATAGCACGTCCAACGGCCTTATATGTTGGCGTTCCCGATCTTGAATTAGCGCTACAGATTACGGCACTGCAGCCTATCGTTGAAGGCTTATCTTCGATGGCGTTTGCGACGGCAGCGAGGGGCGGTGAGATCAAAAAATTATCGATGTTGGATTTAATAATTGCGCTCACTCAAGCGGTATTATCAATTTTGTTAAGTATAATATGGAGAGATTTCTGGGGCATGGTTATTGCCGCAACTGCCTGTTCATTTTTGAAAACCTTCCTTTCCTATTACCTCTTTTCAGAGTCCCGAAGGCGTTGGAATTACTCTTATGAACAAAGCAAGCAACTCTGGTCGTTTGGGCGTCACATCCTGCCATCAAGTATGATTTCCCTAATCATTGGACAGGCAGACAAGGTAGCGCTGTCACGCCTGTTGAGTGTATCTACATTTGGCCTGTACAGTGTTGCAGGAAATATCGCATTACTGCCCATTTCACTGATGAATTCATATACAAGCCGTATATTATTTCCGATATTTTCAAATATCGATATAAAAAACATAAATTCAATAAAGAATGTTTACTATAATACTGGAATTTTATTTCAAAGAATTATCACGTTTTGTTTTGGATTATTTATTGGAATGTCGGAATTTATTATAAATTTACTTTATGATGAAAGATATTATGACTCCTCATACTATCTAAAAATTCTATCTGTCATGAGCGTGCTTTCCTATCGGGTGTCACTTCAAAATGAAATTCTTGTTGCCATTGGGATGGCACGCGTGACGTTATTGGCAAACGCAGTGAGATTGGTTTCATTGCTATTTGCTGGCTGCCTATTATTTTATTTTTTGGATCCGATTTCAATAATTTTTGCGTTACCTTTTTCCTTGCTTGTGGCGCATCTTTATATGTTCCAGTGTCTTTATAAATCAGATATTATAGATATAAAAATTGAAATTATTTCTATATTTATCCTGATATCTGGTTTTGCGACTGGTGAATTTTTGAATATGATTGCTAATATCTTAAATAATATATTTAATATATATTGATAATACTTAACTATATTTAAAATTTATTTTAGAAATTTAGGAATTACACGTGCCTAATTGGTTATTATCTAAAGATGGCTTAGCGCTCCCCGAATCTTGGATAGTCGGATCTACGACGAGGGCCGTTGACCGATACGCACCTGCTGTCGAAATGATCCGTCTCGACAAGAGAGTTTTTCCAGAAATGAGCATGAAGATAAATTTTGATGGTCAATACACGTCAAGGAAAATTCCGCGTGGGAGAATTCATATATTATCCAATATCTTATCAAAATCGAAAGAAATTTTACTAGACAATGAAATTTTGTGTGATTTGAGATTTAATGCACCTGAAAACTGGGCACACTCTATATTCTATCATATACCTCTAGCTTGTAAAATATTAGACACTATGAAAGAAGATATAACGTTCATTTTGCCAAATTTAGAAAATAAAAATATAATTTTTTTATATAATTTATTTGGTATTAAAATTATCCTTACTGATGATGTGGTAATTGGAAAATTTATTGAAATTGATATCAATAAAATAGAAATTTTATCAATTGCGCGCAGGGAATGGATTATTTCATATTTGCCTAAAATATACAGACATATTGATACAAATTTTTTGGATAATAGTTTTTCAAAAAAAATATTTGTTAATCGCCGTGATAATCGACGATTAATTGGGCTAGAAGTGAGAGATTATTTAGTTGGCATTGATTATACAGAAGTTTTTCTTGAAGATTTTGACTGTTCCAAGCAATTGGCGATCCTAGACAAAGCGACCCACGTGGTAGGCATCCATGGTGCGGGGTTGGCTCCATTGCTTTATAATAGATCTGTGGCAGGAACCAAAAAAATGGTCGGTCTTATGCCACCATTACAAGTGACCGCTGGATTTCGAGTGCTTTGCGCACTGACCGGCATTAAATGGGTAGGTGTTCGTGGCCAGATAACCCCAAATTTGGCCAAAGCGACCCTTGTCTCATCACCACTGAGTTCGGCAACATCTTATTCAGATTTCTCAGTTTGCGTAGACAGTGTTGCTCGTGCGCTTGAAATTTGTGACGCTGATATCTAGCTCAAAAACAAAATTGCATCATAACCAGCGACTGATCCATTGTTAGCAACTTTTTACACAAAAACGGTCGACTATATAATAAATTAAGGAACGGTTTCAGCCTGCGCCACTGGCTTTTGCCTTTTTCGTGATGCTACCACCGCACTTAACGCCCCCGCAATCAGCCACGTGATCGGCGACAAGGATGCATTCGGAATCAGGTCCAGCAAATTAACAATCAGGACAATATACAGCGCCGTCGTGACATAAGGCAGTGACGCCATCGACCTGCGGTATTTGAATATTTGCAGATATGGAAAGCATAAGATGCCGAAGGCCGCCAAATATCCCACCCAGCCGTAAATGCCCGCGATGATGATCCAGGTGCCGTCAGTTGTGCTTAAATCCTTGTCATAATCTTTGGCATAGACACGGTTTCTGCCCCATGTCCCCCATCCAAAAAACGGCCGTTTATTCGCTTTTTCAAGAAGCATATCTTCATTGTCGAGACGAAATTTCAAAGACCCTTCGCGGTCAGTGCTCACTGTATTTGCCATGCTAGTGATGGCCTCCGTGGGGATTATGCCCGCGCCGCGCAGCGCGGGGTAAGACAGGATAACCAAAGCAAGCGACGCTGAAATCAATACCCGTGATCTGGCTTTGCCGAAATATATGAGCGGCGCAAAAAGCACCCCAAATATCATCGCTCCTAGCGATTTGCACAGCATCAGGATCAGCGTGAGATATAGCGCCGTCATCCCCACCGAAATGCTAAAAAAACGCATCCTTTGATGCCAAAGCCCGACTACCGACAGCAGCGACATACATATGAAAATCGATACCAGCAGACCATGACCAAGGAATACAGCGGGCCTATATCCGCCCATCCGCACCTGCTGACCAAAACTGTGGGGGAAAAAGCCATAGAGATTGGCATGGAGCTGCGGGCTCATCCGCATTTCAAACAGCATGGGAAGCGTATAGATAAGGCCACCAATCGCAAGCGCGCGCAAAACATCCCTGTGTCCTTCTTCCCCGCGCAAAACTGAATATCCTAGCAGAAACGGAATCAGCGTCACCGCCTGTGCCGCGCACGCAGACAGCGCATCATAAGGCGACATTCCCGGGATCACGCGGGCGAAAAGGATCATCGGATCGCTGTTGTTGAACGCGGTAAAAATGGGTGAAAAAACATAGATTGCCAACAATAGTTGAAGCGCCAATGATTTTGGCATCACCAAAACACGCTGGCGCAAGAAGATAACTGCACAGATCAAAATTGCGATGTTGGGAATTGAGGTTTTATCGAGTGGTGGCACGCCGGGGAAATCAAATGCCGTGTTGACCGGCAAAATCAAATAGGCAGAGAGAAATGACCAGATAAGCGCGCGACGTGCCGGCAACTGCTGAAACAACAGGACGATCACCAACGGCCAAACCAACAAGGCGCCAAAAGCAATCGTATTTGGAATGGCCTAAACCCCTTGTTTCACAAATTCCGCAGCACTTTCTGCGCTTTCACGTCCGCATGCAACGTGCTTCCCTTAAAGGCAAGGTGCTGAAGATATCATGCTCTTATCGCAACAAACCCGAATCTTGTACTGCGCGCATCTTTGGCGCTTCTGATAGCGGTTGATTGGGATATTCAAGCAAGCCCCACGCGCCGTACTGACTCACGGGGCTGATGGAAGAAAACAATACCATAGTGTCACCGACATCCATCTTCCAGCGGTAGATGTATTTTTTGTACAAATCATACATCCGTTGATCGCGGCTTATTTTCTCAAGCAACTTTACATTGTCACTCAAAATCAAATGCTGTCCGGCTTCATAAGCGATGTAACGCTTGCCATATTTATGCGCGACACGCTTATTTTCGACTGATTTTTCAATCGTGAAAGTGAGATTATTTTCCATGCATTGGTAAAGGTCATTTTCAAGACTGTCTGTGGGCGGATTGCAATTGGCCTTGCCGAAATAGGGGGCAGTTGCCAGCGCATCAACAGATTTATACGTGTCTTTATACCCTAAAACTTGTTCTGCTGTCCAAGGATTGACGTTTTGTGAAGCAACAACGCGTACCAAACGTGTTCTGTCATTTTTATACACCCGATTCCAGATATCCAAGACATGTTTTGATTTTTCAGCATAGCGAAACAGCAGCGCCTCAAATCCATTCTTTGAGAGATTGAGCGCGAGCCCCTCTTTGCTGGATTGATGCGCAACGGGAAAACCCCAGTTCCAAACTTCATTGCTGAGTTCAACATACACAGTTTGCCCCGGCCCCAGATTTTCGAAGGTATAGCGCGCAAAGCCTTCAATATAATCGTCGCTGGCATTCCATGGCATGTTGAACCAGGCATCCGCCTTCGCAACATTGGCCAGGCTGACCATATGTTCAATCGACATGCCTTCACGGTCAACCGCGCTGCTATAGGTTGGTAATTTTCTACTACTCCACGTCACAGGGCGATTTCGATTGGTATTCTGCAAATCCATAAATCGTATAAGATTGAATTTCTTAACAAAATTGACAAAATTTTGATCAAAAAAAACTTTTTTGTCATAATTTTTTTCGCGGCAATCCATATTTTTAATTTCTGATTTTAGGTCATATTGTTCAATGTAGATATTCACCAAATTTCTTTTCTTATTTTCATTTAAGACTTTAAATGAAAATTCGTTGTCTATTGAGAAAACATCCTGCGCATTACTGACTTTAAATTTTCCTTTGCCTTCGAACGTGCATTTTATGGTAACGCCAGAGGGCCCTGTGATCAATTCACTGATGGGTCTGATCGCTTGCCCGCCAAGCGGCAGGGCTTTCAGCCCTCCATCAGCGGTCATATATTGCGGGGCCAATGCCTCCCCGTCTTTGCTCGGCATTTTTAGATACCAACTGCCGCCCATCAGCAAATTGCCAAAGGCGCGATTCTTGTTCCAATATTGCAGATCGGTCAGATTGATGCCTATCATTGTGGGCGGAACCGGACCATTACCCTTCCCCTGCCCCACAGCATTGGCCTTCGGCAACGGATCAGCAGTCATCCTGTCTTTGGGTGACATCAATCCACCTGCCACGGCGGCCAAAAGCAACACTGCAGCGCCGCTGCCAACAATGATATTCAAGCGCTGATCTCCAAAAATACGCATTACGGCCTGCCCGATATGTCAAAAAAATTCCGGTTTTCGCTTTGATTTCGAAAGCACCCAATCATAGACGGAGCGGATCTGTTTCGCCTTTTCGTTCCAAAAATACAGCGCGGCAACACGGTCCAAACCGCGTTTGGACATCGCAGCTATATCATATCTTCCTTCTGCAATCGCGTCCAACTTCTGTGTGTAGGCCAACAAAAGAGCGGCGCGTTCGCCCATCGCAATTGAAAAGCCGGTCTGGGGCGTCACAATTTCGCCCGGCCCCCCATAATTAACGACGATGGGCACCATGCCCACCGCCATCGCCTCCAACACCACACCGCCGCCAAATTCACGCACACTGGGAAATACAAATATGCTGCTCTGCGCGGCAACTTTGGCAACTTCCTCATGGCTCAGCCACCCGTGAAATGTTATAGCATGTGCGATGCCCAATCGCGCAACCAGCCCCTTAAGTTCGTCCATCATGGGTCCGTCGCCAACCATATCAAATGTCGCGCGCCCATCCCGCAACAGCGCCGCCGCGCTTTCAAGCGCGACATCTGGGCACTTATAAGGAACCAACCGGCCAATAAAACAAAGCCTCAGAACCCCAGCAGCGTTATGCCGTTCCATGGGTCGAAACTGATCGCCGTCAATCCCGTTTTCAGGAATGTAGACAAGCTTATCAGCATGCGCCTGAACCAATTCAGATTCCGTATGCCGCGACGCGACAATGATCGCGGTTGCAGCACGGTAGGTAGACCGCACCCCAGGCATGAATTTATAGAGCCTCCGGACATAAGACAGCCATTCTTTTTCTTTGCGGCGCGCACCGTCAAAACCGGCTGGCCAAGGGAGGCCGCCGTTAAGTGGTCCCAATATGAAGGGTGTGCCAACCTTTGCACATTTTTTTGCCAGTGAGCTTGGTGCGGTTGGGCTCAACGGTGTGACACGGTGAACAAGGTCAAATTCACCTGCTTCTATGCGCGCTTTGAAACGCTTCCAAACCAAGCGTTCAAAGTAGAAATAAGTTAAGGACTGCACTGCTGTGACAGTCGTCCACCCTTTTCCCTGACCGCCGCGAATGGCATCAGCAAATTTGAACATGGGCCCAGCGAGCGCTTCTGTATCGATGGCCGTAAAATCTCTGCCTTCAACCAAACCCGCGCGCTCTAAGGCCTCTTTGTTTCTAACCTGTGTCACCACATGCACATCAGCAACCTGCCGTACCGCATTTGCAATGTGCCAACCAACAAGGGGCACACTGACCCATTCCGGGTTCGCAGCCTCCGCAATCAGTAAGACTTTATATTTTGGTTTCACACTTTGCTTTCTGCTGCATCAGTCTGAAGGTTAGAAAAGGAACTTTGGAGCAAGTTAATCTTTTAATGTTGCAAGAGCGACAAGTTCTTCGCGCCATTTTTTGCGAAGCAACAAAGGGGAGAGCAGGCGCCTGAAAAATCGGGCGCGCCGCGAATGGCCTACTTGACCCAGTTGGTCATGAACCATCCAATCAACAGCGAACCCAGCCTGTTCAAACTGCCACGAAAGGTGGTCTTTTGAATATTCCATCTGATGTCCCAAGCCAACGCCGGGCATTGGTAATATGAAACGATCAAAAATATCCCTCCCGATGATCATGCGGATTATATTTCGAATGCGAAATAAATTTGGTGTTGTTAGAAATATTTTACCCTCTTTTTTCAAAAGCGGCTTTAACATTTCGAATGTTTTATAAGGTGGCACGGGAATATGTTCGATCACTTCAAGCATGATGATGAGATCAAATGATTCTATTTTTTCAGTAACAACGGGGTCTTTTGTCAAATTTCCAACATGGAATGGGATTTCCAACTTTTTGAAAACATCAGCAAAGTTTTCGCTTATATCTGCAACCGTGCAACGACTTTCGAACATCGCTTTTAACAAAATGGCAATCTGTCCGCCGCCAAATTCAATGATATTTTCTGAAGTATGTAAGTTATTATTAAAAATGAAATTGATTGTTTTCCAATAACGCTCTTTATCAATATAATAATATTCTGGTACTTCCAAAAAATTCGATCCAATTATATATTTTTGATATGCAGCATCAAATAATTTTCTGGTCAGTTTGATGTCTGTCATAAAGGCATTCCTAATCCTCATCACTCTCGTTTTAAAAGCTATATCGTGATCCTGATTCATTCCATAGCGGGATAAAGTGATAAAATGTTAAATCAGATGCGGCATAGCCTATGTGCATCGCTTCTAGACCCACACCAAAACATTGCATAATGCGTTCATCATATCAGCGGGCGGCATCAAAGCCTTTGATCCATGCTCAAATAGTCGGGTTATAGAAATGCATGATAAGGTAAAACCAGACTTTCGCATTGCCTATCTGACCAATCATTATCCTGCGGTCAGCCATAGCTTTATCCGCCGTGAAATCGCCGCCATTGAAACCGCTGGCGTAGAAGTCATGCGCTGGTCGGTGCGCAAACCCACCGGGGACCTACCAGACGCGCGCGACCGAGCGGAATTTGTGCGGACGCAGTTCATATTGGACAGAAACCTTATCGCTTTATTTTTGGCGACATTAAGAACGCTTGCTTTCCATCCGTTGCGGTTTTGCAGGGCCCTGCGCACAGCATTTGCGATGGCGCAGGGCAGCCCGCTCTCGCTCCTCAAACACAGCGCCTATGTGACCGAAGCCTGCTACCTCCTCCACCGTTTTCGCGCTCATACTGTGGATCATGTTCATGTGCATTTTGGTACCAACCCAACTGCAGTGGCGCGGTTACTCTTTCAGCTTGGCGGCCCTCCCTACAGCTTTACAGCGCATGGCCCCGATGAGTTTGATCGTCCAGAGGCCCTCGATTTGGCGGGGAAAATTGCCGATGCAAAACTGGCAGTGGCGATCAGTAGCTATGGCCGCAGTCAACTCATGCGGTGGAGCGATCCTGCGCACTGGTCGCATATCATCATTGCTCGCTGCGGGGTTGATGATATTTTCCTTTCTAACAGTGTCGCGGATCAGCCAATCCCGTCTACCCCTACTCTCTGCTGTGTCGCCCGGCTAAGCGCACAAAAGGGATTGCCCCTGCTCATCGAGGCCGCATCGATTGTGAATGGTCGCGGGGTCGATTTTCATCTGACACTTGTGGGCGACGGTGATCTCCGCAGCGCACTGGAAACAATGATCGAAGCCCGCGGCCTGACCCGCAAAATTACAATTACCGGGTGGTGCGATGGCGCGGCTGTCCGCAACCATCTCCTCGCTTCACGCGCGATGATATTGCCCAGTTTTGCTGAAGGCCTTCCGGTTGTGATTATGGAGGCCTTGGCGCTAGGTCGCCCCGTTATTGTCAGCGCGATTGCCGGCACACCGGAACTGGTCAATTCAGACTGTGGCTGGCTTATTCCCGCTGGATCGGTTGACCTCCTGGCGGATGCTATGCAGGCCGCGTTGACCGCGTCTCCGGCATCTTTACAAAAACGGGGGCAGGAAGGGCGGCGGCGGGTTTTGGAACAACACAACGCACAAGCGAACGGCACAGAATTGCTGCGCCATATTCTTGCTGTGCACGGCAAGACGCTATGACGTTCGCGGCTCCACTCCTTTGGCTATTTTCATTGCCAATCCTATCGTTATTTGCGGTATTTTTAATCGAAAATACCCTTGGCCAATTCAGCCGCAAAAAAATCCCCACGTTACCTCGGGCGTTGGGTCGTGTCGCGATATTAATGCCTGCACATAACGAAGCAGGCGGCATTGCTCAAACCCTTCATGCCACCCAACCGCACGTGCCAAAGGACGCTCACATCATTGTCATTGCTGACAATTGCACAGATGCAACAGCTGATCTTGCGCGGGCTGCGGGGGCATTCGTCATTGAACGCAGTGATCCTGAAAAGCGCGGCAAAGGATATGCGCTCGCTTTTGGTAGAGATTATCTATGCAACACGCCCCCAGACTATGTCATCATTCTCGACGCGGATTGCACCCCCGAAGCAGGGGCGTTGAACATGCTTTTAGAGGCCGCCATATCCTCTGGCCAACCCGTTCAGGCACGCTATTTAATGGCTGAAGCGCCTCAGGCAAAACCCAAGGTGCAGATTTCAAACTTTGCTTTTCTCATCAAGAATTTTATCCGTCAACGCGGTGTTGCGAACTTGGGTGGCGCAGCGGTTTTGACGGGAACAGGGATGGTGTTCCCATGGGAAATTTTCAAAGATGCCCCGCTTGCGTCGAGCAACATTGTCGAAGATCTTGCCTTGGGTATCCATCTCGCGCGTGGGGGTCACCCACCGCTTTTTGTTGAGAACGCCATTATTTTGAGCGCTGCAGCGACAGAAGAAGCCACATTAACCCAGCGCCGCCGCTGGGAACACGGATTTTTGGACACGGCACGGTCGCAGGGCCTTCCGCTGCTCGCTGACGGGTTGACGCGCGGCAAGCCTGCGCTTTTTTGGCTGGGTCTTCATCTGCTCGTGCCACCGCTTTCCTTATTGTTCCTCACCGGATTGCTTGTTCTGACACTCTTGTACAGCGCGGGGTTTTTGGGGCTTGGTTACAGCCAAGCTTTTGCGCTTACCGCAGCGATGCTGGCCAGTATAATGATCGTTCTGCTGTCATGGCTGCGCTATGGGCGCGCGACATTGACGCCGTCCACACTGGTCAAAATACCGCTCTATATTTTATGGAAGCTGCCCATTTACCTTGGGCTGTTCAAGGGCGTTGAAAAGTCTTGGGTTAGAACGGAGCGCCCTGAAAAATAAAGGCGCTCCGTTACCAAGACAACAACGCTATTTTTTTGCAGCAACCGGCTTGTTCGACGGCGCTTCATAACCGGGTTGATAATCAATCTTTGCTGCCGCACGCGCCTCCTTAAGACGTGTCTCGCCAATTTTGTTCAGATTTTCGTTGCGGATCGATTGCACAGCCAATGGCCGCGTTTGAGCTTCTGGAACCGTCATTGGCTCTTGTCCGACAATAACGCTGGCGACAAGCAATTGTCCTGATGGGGTGATGAAGGGCTCACCCGCTGGCAGCGACAAAATTTGCTTCAATGTCGCAGGCGGTGTTGCGCCTGTATCAAGAGCACCATTGCCACGTTCAAACTTAATTCCAAACCTCGTTAAAGTCGCGGCGATTTCGGCAATCGTATGATTTGCCTCAAGTGCCTTGATCTGGGCGGGGTCTGATGGCGCCGCAAAGCGCAACTGATCCAGTTTATAGCGCGTTCTGGACGCAAACATTTCTGGATGCGCCGTGACATATTGCGCAATCGCTTTTGCATCTGGAACCGGAATACTATCGGATGCTTTTTTCGCATAAAGTCGAACAAGCAAATCCTCATTCGCCCGGCGTTGCTGCGTGATATAGACTGGATCACGGTCCAAACCCTGCTCTTTTGCCGCTTGGGCAAGCAAGCGACGGTCAATAACCTGCTGCAAAAGTTGACGCATGGCGAGTTTCTTATCCGCATTTGCTGGAATGGAAACACCGTTCAACTCAGCATTAAGTTCTTCAAGGGTAATTTCTTCGTCGTTGACGACGGCCACCACCTGACCCGTTGCTTTTTTTCCGCAAGCGCTGACACTTAGTGCAAGAGCAATAAGCCCAACTGAGGCGGCAGCTTTAAAATTATTCTTCACAGTTTTTCTCCACGATTTTCCCAACGATACCGGCAGGAACGGCCCTATGTTGTTTATCGGCCTGCTTGTGGTATGGTAATATGAATAGGCTAAAAACTTTTAACTTTGCAATGGGGAAAGTCCTTGGAAACCATCTTTGACTGGCTTTCGGTCGGTATATTTTCTGGATTGATTGTTCTTTTTTTACAGAGGTCCTCTGAAGATGAGCCGCGTGATAGCCTCTGGCAATATCTTGCGGCCTCCGCTGGTTGCGCAGTTGCAAACTATCTTGGCAATGAAGGCTACCCAATTTTAGCCGCGATTATGATCACAGCGGTTTTGGCATTTGTCTGGTTCATTCTCAAACCTTTCGACAATTGGAAAAAAGGCTAAACGCCAACCAGCAGCTTTCGTCCGGGAGCATTCAAACTGCCGACAAGCCCACTTGTAAAGGCATCAAGCACCGGTCGAGCCGCGTTATAATCCGGAGCGATGGTCGAAAGCCGCACCAATATACCGTCAGGAATCTCGCCGCGCAAATTGGCGCGCACAACGGCAGACCTTTGCTCAAGCCAGCTTGTTGGCAAATCAGGCCCAATCCGTGTCCAATATAATACTTGTTCATTGCGGGACGCGCCTTCGGCACTAAAATGCCGAACAGCCAATTGCGTTTGCGGATTAACGGCGATGCTCTCAATCACTGTCTCAGTCAGCGTAAACCCACTCGCAGGATAGCAGACCTCTGGCCGGTGAAGTTGCAGCATGCCGTTTTGCGTGTTGCTGTAAGCAATCAGCATCATCACGGGCGGCTCTTTTTCAGATACATAGACGCGCGTCACAATGTCGCTGTAGATTTGATCGGTCAGGGGATCGACCGGCGGCAAAACCAAACCGCTTTTAGTTTCAAATTTCCAAGGGCCAATCGCCTTAGGAACATATCCTTCCAGCACCCCCTTGGCGAGTGGCTGCATCGCAGCCTTTGGTTCTCGCACAAAGGCGGCAATTGACGTTGTCAGCGCAGCCGCCCCCAAAATCATATGCCGACGCGATAAACCTAACGACGGACTCCGTTCCGGTGTCTGGTCATTTGACAAGAGCAGGCTCCCCTTTGGATAAGCGCCGCCAAATTGGCTCTGCAAAAGAATCAAAGGCAAATATTGAAAGCAACGCCGTAACAAACATCGTCATGCCAGCAAAGTTATGCAGGAAACCCTGCGCTGCGGATTCTCCTGAATGATAGGTTAGCAAAATCAAAATCAACACACGGACAAAGTTAGCAAACGCCGCCACTGGCAAAATCGCTAGCACAAGGAATAACGCATAACGCCAACGTGCCTGATGGCGGACATAGACATAAAACAGCGAAATTGCCGAGAGGGAAATGAGAGAATTGAGCCCAGCACATGCCGCAGCAACCAACAATTGATATTGGCCGATCTGGATGGTGACGCCTGCGCCCGCGATTGGATATCCAAACAAATAAAGCAACCAAATGGCCGCCTCTGATATCGCAATTTTCAGCGGCTGCGTAATAATCGCGACCAAAGTGTCGGGTGGTGGAAATGAAAACAGCAAATAAAAGAGCGGGAAAGACAGGATCGTCATCGCCTTGGCCCCTACGAAGCTGTAAAGCGCAGTCAGCAAGACGCCGTACATGATGAAGCCCTGAATTTCGATGATCTGCGTTACGCTAGACATGAAATAAGCGCCCAGTAAGAGCAAAGCAAAAATCGCAATATTCCTGGTCGGGGCTGGCTGCCGAACCCCCGATGTCAAAGGCCATTGGCGCATTAAAAGCCAAATACCGGTCGCCACGACAATGGGACCATGCGCACCTTGTTCAGTGCCCCAACTGAATTTGGCGACAAGCATCATCGTTGGCACAAAGAGCGCTGCCAGCCCTAAAAATAGAAGCCAGTTTTCCGCGAGAAAAGCCAACAAAGGGGGGCGTTGCCGCGCGTGCATTAGGATGCCTTCACCGCCAAACATACCGAAAATAATGTGCCCATAACGATCCTTCCCCCAACTCAACCAATGCCATGCATATTGAATATGCTAAAAAGCCTAATCAATGGGTAACGTTATGAGTATGGCTTTGCAATCCTAGGGCCATTTGATTCATGGTTTACAATCTTCGCGGGAACCCCAACGGCAGTCATGCCCGCAGGCACATCTATCAACACAACCGCATTGGCCCCTATTCGCGCGTCGTCCCCAATGGTGATCGGGCCCAAAATTTTTGCCCCCGCGCCAATATCAACATGCCCTCCCAACACTGGCACCCCTGTGCCCGCATGGCCAAGAGTTACTTGCTGGAATAAAAGACAATTCGGACCAATGCTGCAATCAGCGTGAATAACGATACCATTTGGATGCGGGATCATAAGCCCGCCGCCTATTTTGGCATTGATCGGAATATCCGCACCCGTCACGACACTCCAAAATCGGTGCCTCAGCACTGCCACTGTTCTGAAAAATTTTCTGTATAAGCCTGCGCCGCTGTGCCGTTGATAACTTCTTATGCTGGCAAGCAACGATTTTGAAGGCATCCACGCAAAAACAGGTTTATATTCCCTCGCCCAGTCAGCATGCGTTGCAATTGGATTCATAAAGCCGTGCCCCATCCCGCATAGCGCCATTTCGCCACAATGGCGAAGATCCTAGGCCCCTCAACAAGATAGCGCCGCCACAGTCTTTGCGGGTTTGATGCCAGACGAAATGCCCATTCCAATCCGCTATTTTGCATCCACAGCGGCGCACGTGCTTGATCCCCCAGCAAAAATTCAATCGATGCACCGATGCACAGCCCAATCCCTGACGCCGTCCCCCGTTTCAAACAGCGGTGCGCCAAAATTTCACTCTGCGG
Organism: Sphingomonadales bacterium; assembly: GCA_043760405.1. Lineage (GTDB taxonomy): Bacteria > Pseudomonadota > Alphaproteobacteria > Sphingomonadales > Sphingomonadaceae > Aquisediminimonas. Next base: position 1,119 of record JAYUPB010000069.1, on the reverse strand, counting down.
CGCGCCGATCGCGAACAGGACATAGTTGGACTTGGCATCGCACACAAAATCCTCTGCGAGGCGCATCGCCTCTTCATTGTCCAGCAACCCCATGGGCGGGATATGTTGCTGGTAGTCCGGTCCAGGAAACACATTCTTTAGGCGCGTCAGCATATCTGCCCGCCCCCCAACAATCACGATGCGCGACTGATCAGAAAAATATTGATTGAAAAGCGTCGCTGTCAAATCGCTGCCGGGCACAACGACCAACTTATATCCAAAAAGACGGGCGAGTCCGCCAAGAATGCGGCTGTCACAGAGTGTAAATGCAGCGCTGTCATACGCCGCTTGAAAGGACGCGCGTTTCGGAAAAGGCGCATCGCCTTTTAATTTAACAATATGGTCGACATTGGGAGTCACGACATAACTGAATGCGTGCGATGAGGATTGCGTGGAAATCTGGGCCGCGAGGGCTGTCAGCGAAAGTTCGGAAAAATTTATACCGAGAAAGCACGGCGACGCTGCAGAATGGGTGGCGTCAATATGCATTTCGATCCCAGACAACCACCACCAATGTTTCCAAAATGATCCGTAAATCAAGCAACGGTGACCAATGATCGATATAATATTTATCATATTCGACACGTTTTTTTGCGCGCTCGATCGTTGCAATTTCGCCTCTGAGACCACGCACTTGGGCTAGCCCTGTGATGCCCGGCTTTACGCGGTGGCGCGCCGTATAGCCTTCAACGGCATCAAAATAATATTTGTCGCCGACCATCATCTGGGTGGCATGGGGGCGCGGGCCGACAAGTGACATTTCACCGCGCAGCACATTGAACAACTGGGGCAATTCATCAATGCTTAAGCGCCGAATGATCCGGCCGACCCTTGTCACACGTTGGTCATCCTTTGTCGTGCGCGCCGCGCCGGTGACATCCTGTGTTTCGGAATACATAGACCGGAACTTGAAAATGCCAATTTCCAGATTGTTAAAGCCAAAACGCCTTTGCACGAACAAGACGTCGCCCTTGCTTTCCATCTTGATCGCCAGCGCTGTGATAAGAAGCACGGGAGAGAGGATCAGGAGTGCGGCGACAGCCAAGAGTCGGTCTTGTACGCCTTTTATCACGACATCCA
>JAYUPB010000068.1:0-11346 GCA_043760405.1 Sphingomonadales bacterium | reverse complement strand
CCAGCCGATGGTGCTCGCAGGCTGCCTCGACATCAATTCATCGAAAAAAGCCGCGCGCTTTGTAAGGTTCTGCGATGCGTTTGAAATTCCGATTGTGACGTTTGTTGACGTGCCCGGATTCTTGCCGGGCGTAGGGCAGGAGCATAACGGCATCATCAAGCACGGCGCAAAGCTGTTGTTCGCTTATGCCGAAGCAACCGTACCCAAAATCACCGTGATCACGCGCAAGGCTTACGGCGGGGCCTATGACGTCATGGCGTCAAAACATCTGCGCGGCGATTTGAACTATGCCTGGCCGACGGCTGAAATCGCAGTGATGGGCGCGAAGGGCGCGGTAGAGATCATCTTCCGCGGATTAGGCGCAGAGGAGCAGGCGGTGAAGACAGCCGAATATGAAGCACGCTTTGCCAACCCGTTCGTCGCGGCGTCAAAAGGGTTTATTGATGAAGTGATCTACCCACATTCAACGCGGCGACGGATTGCCTTGGGCTTGCGGAAACTGCGGAACAAGGCGTTGGAAAACCCTTGGAAAAAGCATGATAATATCCCGTTGTGAGGTGCTGACGTGGACGATTTATATATAGCTTTGGTTGCCTTCTTGAGTGCCGTTATTGGTAGTGCTTTGACTGCTTGGGCGAACAAAAACCATGAAGTTTCTCGGTTTGAGCGACAAAATCGGAATGATGCATATTTGGCTTACTTAAACGGGATTAGCAGGATGTCATTTGTGAGCGACGACGCTGAAGACGCACGAAGTGCGCTGATGGCAATGGCTGAAGCACGCGGAAGGGTAGCACTATTTGGATCGAGAGATGTTGTTGAAGGATGGGCTAAAGTCTTCAAAAATGGTCCAAACTTGTGGACCGATCCCGCTCGTTCCGATGTATCTGACGTGATTGAAGCAATGAGGAGAGACTCCCAAGCAATGAATGAATACTCTGTATGGAAGCCGCTCAAGAAACGCCCATCGAGAGCTAGTCTATTTGAGCTAATATACGGAACAAATCCGCCATGGAATAGCAAATGAAACTAGGCCGTCTCAACCACATCGGCGTCGCGACGCCTTCTATCGTGGAGAGCATCGTCTTTTACCGCGATGTGATGGGTGCGACGAAAATTCATGAACCGTTCGACCTGCCTGATCAAGGCGTGAAGGTCTGCTTTATCGACACGCCGACCGACAGCGGCATGAACGGCACGCAGGTCGAGCTGATCGAGCCGTTACCCGGCAACACCGCCATCGCCTCCTTCCTCGCCAAGAACCCGCTCGGTGGCCAGCATCATCTGTGTTACGAAGTGCCCGACATCCACGTCGCCAAGGCGGAATTCGAGGCACTGGGCAAGCGTGTGCTGGGTGAGCCACGCATCGGTGCGCACGGCACGCTGATTTTTTTCCTGCACCCCAAGGATATGGGCGGGGTTCTGACCGAAATTATGGAAACGCCGAAAGGGGCACATTGAGATGACCTACGAAACCATTACTCTAGAGATAAGCGATCAGATCGCGACCATCACCCTCAACCGCCCAGAACGGCTCAATGCGATGGGGCCGCAGATGGCCGACGAAATCTCGGACGCGATCGATAATTTGGACGGTGCGCGCGCGTTGATCATCACGGGGGCAGGGCGGGCCTTTTGTTCCGGTGCTGACCTTCAGGCGCGCGGCGGGGCGACATCGGTGGGGGCAAACGGGCCTTACGGCGCGCTGACCCGCAGTTACAACCCGACCATGGTCAAACTGTCGAGGCTGAATGTCCCAATTATCACCGCCGTGAATGGCCCTGCGGCGGGCATTGGGTGTTCGCTTGGCCTGTGTAGCGATTTCGCACTTGCTGGAAAATCCGCTTACTTCTTGCAAGCCTTCGTCAATATTGGGCTTGTCCCAGACGGCGGCGCAAGCTGGATGCTGCCGCGCCTGATCGGTAAGGCGCGCGCGACGCAGATGATGATGCTGGGTGAAAAAATCGGCGGCGAACAGGCGGCCGATTGGGGCATGATCTACAAATGCGTTGAAGACGCTGATCTGTTGGTTGAGGCGCGTGCACTGGCGGTAAAGCTTGCAAACGGCCCGACATTGGCGCTGGGCATCATGCGCCAAAACATCGCCACTGCGCTTGAGATGGATTATGCCAGTGCCCTAACCCGCGAAGCCGAAGGGCAAAGGAATGCAGGTGCAAGTGCAGATGCAGTGGAGGGCGGCCTGTCTTTCCTGCAAAAGCGCAAACCAGTGTTTACGGGCAAGTAATGGCCAGCATTGAAGACTGGCAGGCCGCAGCCGCGAAAGAGGTCAAAGGTAAAGACCTGACGTGGAAAACGCCTGAGGGGATTGCTGTGAAGCCGCTTTATACGGTGGAGGATTCCAGCGACCCCGGCCTACCCGGTTTTGCGCCGTTCACACGCGGGGTGCGCGCGAGCATGTATGCGGGGCGGCCATGGACGATCCGCCAATATGCGGGCTTTTCGACCGCCGAGGAAAGTAACGCCTTTTACCGCCGAAACCTTGCCGCCGGGCAAAAGGGTTTAAGCGTCGCCTTCGATCTTGCCACGCACAGGGGCTATGACAGCGATCATCCCCGCGTTGTCGGCGATGTTGGGAAGGCGGGCGTTGCCATCGACAGCGTTGAGGATATGAAAATCCTGTTTGACGGCATTCCGCTTGGGTCAATGTCGGTCAGCATGACGATGAACGGCGCTGTCATTCCCATTCTGGCTTTCTTCATCGTTGCAGGTGAGGAGCAGGGGGTTCCGCTTGCCGCGCTCGACGGGACGATCCAGAATGATATTCTGAAGGAGTTCATGGTCCGCAATACTTACATCTATCCCCCCGAGCCATCGATGCGAATTGTTTCAGATATTATTGCATATACCAGTGCCAACATGCCGAAATTCAACAGTATTTCGATCAGCGGTTATCATATGCATGAAGCCGGGGCGACGGCGGTTCAGGAACTGGCCTTCACCATTGCTGATGGTAAGGAATATGTGCAGCGCGCGATGGAAAGCGGGCTGGATATCGATGCCTTTGCTGGGCGGTTGAGCTTCTTTTTCGGCATCGGCATGAATTTCTTTATGGAGGTTTCCAAACTCCGCGCCGCGCGCACGCTTTGGCATCGCGTAATGGACGAATTGGGCGCGAAGGATGAGCGGAGCAAGATGCTGCGCACACATTGCCAGACGTCGGGGGTGAGTTTGCAAGAACAAGACCCCTATAACAACGTCATCCGCACCACAATTGAGGCGATGGCCGCCACTTTGGGTGGAACACAATCACTCCACACCAATGCGCTGGACGAAGCAATTGCGCTGCCAACAGAATTTTCGGCCCGTATTGCGCGGAACACGCAGATCGTACTGGCGGAAGAAAGCGGGATTACCAAAGTGGTCGATCCGCTGGGCGGCAGTTACTATGTTGAAGCGCTCACCAGCACCTTGGTTGATGAAGCTTGGAAATTGATCGAAGAGGTGGATGCACTGGGCGGGATGACCGTTGCAGTGGCCAGCGGAATGCCCAAACGTCTGATTGAAGAAGCCGCAGCTGCGCGGCAAGCACGCGTGGACAAGGGTGAGGATGTGATCGTCGGCGTCAATAAATATCAGCCAACGGATGTGACGCCCATCGACTTCCTCGATATTGATAATGATAAAGTGCGGCAGGGGCAGATTGCCAGATTGACAAAAACGCGCAGCAGCCGTGATGAGACTGCGTGTTCGGCGGCACTGGCTGCGCTGACGGAAGGCGCGCGACACGGCTCAACCAACACCGTTCGCGTTGAGCCTGTCGAAGGGTTCCCCTCTTCTGACACCAAGGATGAAGGGAAGGAAGGGCTTCGACAAGCTCAGCCCGAGCGGAATTTGTTGGCGTTGGCCGTCGAATGCGCGCGCGCGCGGGCCACGCTTGGTGAAATTTCTGATGCGATGGAGGCAGTCTTTGGCCGCTACGCCACCACCCCAACCCCAGTGAAGGGCATTTACGGCAGCGCGCACGCATTCGACAAACGCTGGGCGCAGGTGGTGGAAGGGGTAGAGGCCGTCACACAGCGCATCGGTCACAAACCCCGCGTTCTTGTCGCAAAAATGGGGCAGGACGGTCATGATCGCGGGGCGAACGTGGTGGCGAGTGCATTTGGCGACATGGGTTTTGACGCGATTTCAGGGCCATTATTCCAAACGCCTGAAGAGGCGCTCGCACTCGCACTTGAACGCCAAGTCGATGCCATTGGTGCATCATCCCTTGCGGCGGGACACAAAACCTTGATCCCCGAACTGATCCGGCTTCTCCGCGAAGCAGGCCGCAGTGACATCAAAGTTTTTGCCGGCGGCGTCATACCCCCGCAGGATTATGACTATCTGCGCGACGCTGGGGTGCAGGGTATTTACGGCCCTGGAAGCAACATCGTTGAATGTGCAGCAGATGTTCTGCGATTATTGGGGCATAATATGCCGCCGCTGGGAGAAACTGAATGACACCGCGCACCAACTGGACCCGCGAAGAGATCGCCGCGCTGTTCGACCTTCCATTCGACGAACTGGTCTATCAGGCCGCGACCGTCCACCGTGCACATCATGCAGTGGGGCAAATTCAGCTGTGCACTTTGCTCAGCATCAAGACTGGCGGTTGCCCAGAGGATTGTGGCTATTGCAGCCAATCCGTGAAGGCCGACAGCGGTGTTGAGGCGACCAAGCTGATGGATGTGCAGGCGGTGCTGCAAAAGGCGGCGCAGGCGGCGGACAATGGCTCTCACCGGTTCTGCATGGGCGCGGCCTGGCGCAACCCCAAGGACCGCGACATGCCCGCGATTGTCGAAATCGTGCGTGGCGTGCGGCAAATGGGCATGGAAACTTGCATGACCTTGGGCATGCTGACGCCCAAACAAGCGGATATGCTCGCCGAGGCGGGGCTCGATTATTACAACCACAATATCGACACCAGCCCAGAGCGTTACAACGAAATCATCACCACGCGAACGATGGAAGACCGGCTCGATACGCTGGCCGAGGTGCGGCGTGCTGGTATCAACGTGTGCAGCGGCGGGATTGTCGGCATGGGTGAAACCCGCGCTGACCGGGTGGGCTTCATCCACACGCTGGCGACCTTACCGCAGCATCCCGAAAGTGTACCGGTAAACGCGCTGGTGCCGGTGAAGGGCACCGTGCTGGGCGACATGCTGGCGGATACGCCTCTGGCGAAAATCGACGATATTGAATTCGTCCGCACGATTGCTGTTGCGCGGATCACCATGCCGATGAGCATGGTCCGGCTGAGCGCGGGGCGCGAGAGCATGTCCGAGGCGACGCAGGCGTTATGCTTTATGGCAGGCGCGAACAGCATCTTTACTGGCGACAAGCTTTTAACGGCAGCCAACGCAGGCGACGACAAGGACACGGCGATGCTGGCGAAGCTTGGGCTGGTGCCTATGGAAGCGGAGGAGCCTTTGCGGGCGCGCAAGGCGTTGGAGGCGGCAGAATGAGTTTCATTGTAAATTTGGTATATTCTGCTATTCTACCTTTTATATATAGAAAGGTAGAAATATGGGCGTGCAAATGAACATCAAAAGTGAAGAGGCATATGCTATTGCCAGCGAGCTGGCGGGACTAGAAGGCGTTACCATGACGCAAGCCGTACTCGGCGCGCTGCGTGCGCGAAAACGGGAGTTGGCGAAGCGGGACATTATCGAAGAAGTGATGGCACTTGCCCGCGACACTCGGGCACGGCTCAGTCCCGAAGCGCTTGCATTGGATCATGGTGAGTATCTTTACGACGAGCTAGGGCTACCTAAGTGATTGTCGACACGTCGGCAATCGTCGCGATTTTGCGTGAGGAGCCAGAGGCACGCTTGTTTTCGACGAAGCTTTACACAGAACGTCCAACCCACATATCAGCCGCCAACTATCTGGAGGCAGGAATCGTGATCGATGGTGGCCATGATGCCGTGGTAAGTGCGCGTCTTGACACTGTCCTCGATAGGTTATCGGTCGAGATATTACCCGTTACTCCGTCACAAGCCAAACTGGCACGCCAAGCCTATCGCGATTTTGGTAAGGGTAGCGGGCACCCCGCCAAGCTCAACTTCGGCGATTGTTTTGCTTATGCGCTGGCGATGGAGCGGGGTGAGGCGCTGCTGTATAAGGGTGATGATTTCGTCCACGCTGGTTTAGCGAGGGTGGAGTGATGGCGGGCGCAAACAACATCCTCACCAGCGACAAGCTGCTGACCGCCGCCAATGCAGGCGACGACAAAGACGCGGCGATGTTGGCGAAGCTGGGACTGCGGGCTATGAAGGCGGAGGAAACGCTTCGGGCATGTAAGGCGTGGGAGGCGGCAGAGTGAATGCTGAATATCAGCCTCGCACTCCAACATGGGCTCGCGCGATTTTCTTCACTTATGTGATCATCGGGAGCTTGTATTCACTTTTAGGCGTATTTGTATGGTTCATGGGACCGTGCCCTGCGTTTTCCAGCAACACGAGCTGCTATTGGTCTCCGTTGAAGGCAAGTTGGATTTTTCCAGGCCAGCAAATTTTGTTCGCGATTACCTGCTATATCTTACGCAAGGCGTTGCAGCGCCTAACTGCCAAATAGAACCAAGGGCCAAAGCTAAATGTTCAAAAAAATCCTGATCGCCAACCGTGGTGAAATTGCTTGCCGCATCATCAAGACCGCGCGCCGCATGGGGATTGCGACCGTCGCGGTCTATTCGGATGCCGATGCGCGCGCGCCGTTCGTGCAGATGGCGGATGAGGCGGTGCATATCGGACCTTCGCCTGCCGCGCAGTCTTATTTGATCGCCGAGAAGATCATTGAGGCGTGCAAGCAAACGGGTGCGGAGGCCGTACATCCGGGTTACGGGTTCTTGTCCGAACGGACCTCGTTTGCGCAAGCCTGCGCAGACAACGGCATTGCGTTCATTGGCCCGCCAATTAATGCCATCGCTGCTATGGGGGACAAAATTGAGTCCAAAAAACTGGCGATGAAGGCGGGTGTCAATGTCGTCCCCGGCTTTGTCGGCGAGATCGACGACACCGAACATGCGGTGCGGATTTCGGCGGAGATCGGTTATCCGGTGATGATGAAGGCCAGCGCCGGCGGTGGCGGCAAAGGGATGCGGCTTGCCTATAATGAACAGGACGTCCGCGAAGGGTTTGAGGCGACCAAGCGCGAGGGGCTAGCGTCGTTCGGCGATGACCGCGTGTTTATTGAAAAATTCATTCTCAATCCGCGCCATATCGAAATCCAGATATTGGGAGACCAGCACGGCAATATCCTCTATCTTAATGAACGCGAATGTTCGATCCAGCGGCGGCACCAAAAGGTTGTCGAGGAAGCGCCGTCACCCTTCGTTACGCCCAAAATGCGCAAGGCGATGGGCGAACAATGCGTCGCTTTGTCGCGCGCGGTGGGCTATTATTCAGCAGGCACGGTCGAACTGATCGTGTCGGGCGCGGACCCGACGGGCGAAAGCTTCTACTTCCTGGAAATGAACACGCGGTTGCAGGTCGAACATCCCGTGACCGAATGCATCACCGGCATCGATCTGGTCGAACAGATGATCCGCGTGGCATACGGCGAAGCGCTGAGTTTCAAACAAGAAGATGTGAAGCTGGAAGGCTGGGCAATGGAAAACCGCGTCTATGCCGAAGACCCATATCGCGGATTTTTGCCAAGCACAGGGCGGTTGGTGCGCTATAATCCGCCTGAAGCTGGCGACGGCGTCCGCGTTGATGACGGCGTTACGGAAGGGGGCGAGGTTTCGATGTTTTACGATCCCATGATCGCCAAACTGATCACCCATGGCAATAGCCGTGAAGAGGCAATTGACAGACAAATCGAGGCGCTTGATCAGTTTGAAATACAGGGATTAGGTCATAATCTCGATTTTCTCTCCGCGATTATGCAGCACCCACGATTTCGTTCTGGCGACATTACGACGGGCTTTATCGCTGAGGAATATCCCGACGGCTTCCACGGCGCGCCCGCGTCCACGGACCTGCTGCGCAACCTTGCGGCGATCGCGGCATTTGCGGCGACAGCGGAGGCGGACCGTGCACGGCGGGTTGATGGTCAGCTGGGGGATCGGCTTTCCCCGCCGTCTGACTGGCAGGTGATGGTTGGTACTGTGCTGCACACCGTAGGGTTGTCGGGCGATGAAGTGACCGTCGACGGCGCACCGCTCCACCTTGCGATGGAATATACGCCGGGCGACCGGATTGTGGACGCAGAGATTGACGATGTTCCGCTCGGTGTCAAAATCGCCAAGACGCGGACGGGCTTTACGCTGACCACGCGCGGTGCGATCCACAATGTTCGCGTTCTTCCCCTGCATGTCGCGCCGCTGGCTGCCTATATGATCGAGAAAATTCCGCCTGATATGTCGCGCTTCCTTTTGTGCCCAATGCCAGGATTGTTGGTTACGCTGCACGTCGCAGCGGGTGACAAGGTTGAGGCGGGGCAACCGCTTGCCGTGGTTGAAGCCATGAAAATGGAGAATATCTTGCGCGCTGAAAAATCTGGGATGGTGAAATCGCTCAGCGCGGCTGCGGGGGATAGTCTGGCGGTCGATGCAGTAATTCTTGAGATGGAATAGCATCTCTGTCATGTTCGCCTTAATTTTTGGGGAGAGAAATCATGCCATTACCGATCACGGCGTTTGTCGCAGCGATCTGTGCGCTTTTGCTACTCATCACCGGTGTTGATACTGTGCGCCAGCGCATTCGCCTGAACGCTACTTTTGGCGATGCTGGGGACGCAAGGTTGATCAGCGCGAGCCGCAGCCACGGCAATCTCGCCGAACATGCGCCGCTGGTTATTCTCCTCATCGCGATGCTCGAAATGGCGCGTGCGCACCATATGGCGTTGATGTCGATTGGGGCATTGTTTCTGATTGGCCGCATCGCGCACGTTATCGGGTTATACACACCGTCCGCGCCGGGAAAACCACCGGTGCCGCGTCAGATTGGCGTGGTTGTTACTTGGGCAACTTTGCTGGTGCTAAGCAGCTGGACGTTTTGGATACTTGCGCTAGGTAATTTAGGGTGAACCCAAAATCCCCACGGCCCTAATCCAGCCGGCGCTTGCCCGCTCAATTTTCACCGGAAAACAGCTGAGCATGAAGCCGGATGCGGGCAGGGCGGAGAGGTTGGTGAGTTTTTCGATCTGATAATAGGGCAGTATTCGTCCAGCCTTATGGCCCTCCCAAATTATATTAGGATCGCGCGTTTCGGCCCATTTGCGGGCAGTGTGCGAAAAGGGGGCGTCCCAACTCCACGCATCGGTACCGACAACTTGGATTCCGCGCGCGGTCAAATAAAGTGTCGCCTCCGCTCCCATACCGCAGCCTTGGTCGGTGAAATTATCCGTGCCGTAAATTGCGCCGGATTGGATGAGTACGATGTCAAATGGTTGGAGCGTGTAGCCAATCCGGGTCAGTTCAGCTTCGACCTCTGCCGCGCTCACCACATGGCCGTGCGGCATTGCTGAGAAATCGAGTTTCACGCCGGGACGAAAGAATAGGTCTAAAGGCGCTTCATCAATGGACGGGGCGGGGGTTACGCCGCTGTTGGTCGTCGAATGAAAATGCCATGGCGCGTCCATGTGGGTGCCATTGTGGGTACTCAATGTCAGACTTTCGACCGCCCAGCCTTCTCCGTCGGGTAAATCATCTTTGGCTAGGCCAGGAAAGAACATGGCAATCTGTTCCCACGTATTTTCGTGGGTCATGTAAGTGATTTGCGGGCGCATCACGGGCGGATCCGAAATGACGTCGTTTGTGATCGGGATGGAAAGATCAATGAAGCGCTGGGTCATATAACAAACCTGCCATTATCAGGTTGATCCGTCCAGCGCAGACATGAAAAAGGGCGCAAGTCCTGAAACATGCGCCCTATTCATTTACGAATACTGCCAATTATGCAGTAGCGAGACCTTTTGACGAACGTTTGCGCATTGCAAATCCCATCATGCCAAATCCAGCGATCAGCATCATCCATGTCATTGGTTCTGGAACCGGTGACTGGAACGACACATTGTCGAGTTCAAACGAATTGCCTCTTGATGCAAAACGAATACCACCAAAGGCTGCATCGCTGCCAGACCGCGTGAACGTTACAAAACGGTTGTTGTTTGAAGCAGTCTGATTGCCATTTGCTGGAGCGATAATAAGTGGGTCATTACCGACAAAAGAAGCTATCGTGTTTCCTAGAACATCAAGAATATGCACCGTATTATAGGTGTCAATTGATCCCCAGAAAAAGCTGACGGCATTATAACCAGTCGACGATTGTAAAGTCGATGATGTTCCACCGAAGACATTAAGGAAGTCACTGCCATCGCTGAACGCTGGTTGCGCATATTGGCCGCCAGAAAATCCATTTTGGATAGTACCGCCGGTACGCGTAAAGCCGGTGGCCAAAGATCCACCATTGAATGTTGATATTGCACCGGCTGGTGGTACAAAATTTGCATTGGACCCGGGCACGGACACAACGGTCGCAGCATGGGCAGAGGTACTAAAAACAGCTAAGCTGGCGATTGCAGCAATAATAAATTTGTTCATGTTCATCCCTTTAAAATTGTGAGGATGAACCGGATTCAACTGTCCGCGACTCGACATTGTTTGAGTGGACCGGTTCTATTTTCAGAATTAATCTTTTGTTTAGAATGTTTCAAGAGTTTAAAATGCTTAACGCCGTGCCAAAATTGGACAGCTTGTGTGTGGCAATCACTAAGCCTCTGAACAGCCTGATGAAATGTAAAATGCACCGATCATGTGCGGCACAAATGCAAAGCTACGTAATATCTCACTATAAGTCGGGTGAATAAAAATCGAAATGTATCTTGCGTTGTTGAACCATTCTGGGAATGCATATTCTTAGGAGATTATCATATGCAAGATGCCGTTATCGTTTCCACCGCGCGCACCCCCATTGGAAAGGCGCACCGCGGTTCTTTGACGGATACGCACGGGTCAGAATTGGCAGCACATGTTATCACAGCCGCGCTCGAACGTGCAGGAGTGATGCCGAGCGAAGTCGAAGATGTACTGCTTGGATCTGCGCATCCAGAAGGTGCAACTGGCAATAACATTGCGCGTGTTTCCGCTTTGCGTGCCGGATGTCCTGTCTCTGTGTCAGGGATGACCCTTGACCGCAAATGTTCGTCTGGTCTGCAAACCATCGCACTTGCGGCACAGCGTATCATGGCGGGCGAAGAGGGCATTTATGTTGCCGGCGGCGTGGACAGTGTATCACTGGTTTTACCCAATAAGAATTTGACGCACTTTCATTCGGATTGGGTGAAATCAAATCGCGCTGATTTAATGTTACCAATGATCGATACGTCGGAAAATGTTTC
>JAYUPB010000067.1:0-11405 GCA_043760405.1 Sphingomonadales bacterium | reverse complement strand
CTTCGCGGTCGACGACAGCGCTGACGCGCACATGGGGATCATGGATAATCGTGCGCAGGGCGTCATCCGCCATCACAAGCCGCGAAAACCACAGCCACGGTTCTCCCACACGGCGAAACAGCATGCGGTACTTTTCCAGCGACGGTTCTGGCCAAGCAACCAAGCGCAGCGACGAACTGGGCAGGGGTCTGGGTCTTGGCCGCGCGGTCATTTCCAGTGACGTAACAATGGTGGCGAGTTCACCCCGTGGGACAGGGGTCAGGCCCATTTTGCTTCCGGCGGGAGGCTCATCAAAATCGCATCAATCTTGCCGCCGGTCTTCAGGCCAAACAATGTGCCGCGATCATAGACAAGATTGAATTCAGCATAGCGCCCACGCCATAGCAACATCGCCTCGCGTTCCTCAGCTGTGAAGGGCGTGTCCATGCGGCGGCGGACAATCTTTGGGAAAATATCCAGAAATGCTTCACCAACATTGCGGGTTAGCGAGAAATCCTCTTCAAAATCTGCGTCGCGGTGGTCATAGAAAATACCCCCAACGCCGCGGTGAACGTTGCGGTGGGGAATCCAGAAATAGTCATCTGCCCATTTTTTCAAAGCTGGGTAAAGTTCCGCGCCATGCGGGTCGCAGGCTTGTTTCAAACGTGCGTGAAAATCTGCTGTGTCTTCATCATAGGGCAAAGGCGGGTTCAGATCAGCCCCGCCACCAAACCAGCGTTTCTGGGTGGCGAGGAAGCGTGTGTTCATGTGGACAGCAGGAACATGGGGGTTGGCCATGTGGGCGACCAGACTGATGCCGGTTGCGAAAAAATCTGGATTGTCGACCGCGCCGTGGATGGTCTTGGCGAATTCAGGGGCAAATGCACCGCCAACAGTCGACACGTTGACGCCGACCTTTTCAAACACTTTGCCTTTCATCACGCCCATCACCCCGCCGCCGCCTTTGGCTTCTGGATCATCGTCGCGGTTCCACGGGGTGAAAGTGAAACTGGCGTCACTGCCGGCTTCGCGCTCAATCGCTTCGAATGCGGTGCAGATGCGGGTGCGAAGCGCCTCAAACCAACTGCGTGCCGATTGTTGTTCAGTGTCGAGTATAATCACGCTGGCATTTCTCCAGTTTGGCGCAAGGCTTCAGACAGCGCGATGCCAGCCGCGACAGAGACATTCAAGGAGCGCAGCGCCGGCATGAGCGGAATCCTGACAGTTAAATCGCAGGCGTCACGCACATCATCAGGCACGCCTGCGCTTTCGCGTCCGAACAAAAGTGTGTCGTCGCTTTGGAACGCAAGATCATAGAGGCTATGTTCTGCCTTGGTGGTCAAAAGAATCACACGGCCGGGCGCTGCGCGCTTAAACTGATCCCAATCAGCATGGCGATTCAGCACGACATGGTCAGCATAATCCATCCCTGCACGTTTTAATTTTTTATCCGAAAACGGAAAGCCGCAGGGCTCGATCAGGTCAACAGCAACACCAAGACAAGCCGAAAGGCGCAAAATTGCGCCAACATTGCCGGGAATTTCGGGTTGATACAGTGCAATTCTCATTTGACCCCGATAGGCTATTTCAGGGCAATGTCACAAGAAGGTCAAATTCAGGTTTGCAAGCGCCGCGAAGGGCGCTATCAGCGCCGCAAATCTAACGATTTAGGGGACACAGTCGCAAATCTCAGGAGTTACCGCTGCGTAACGCTACGAATTTGGGGCGTGGTCCGAATCAAGGGCAGAAAACAAACTATGGCTACGGTCACAGAAGACAATAAAACCGCTGGTATCGAATCAGGTGAGGTGCGTCGCCGCGACTTCATTAATATTGCGGCAGTCAGTTTTGCAGGGGTCGGGGCAGGGGCCATCGTCCTTCCGCTCGTCACCCAGATGAACCCCAGTCAAGATGTTTTGGCAGAAGCGTCGATCGAAGTTGATTTGTCGTCAATCCAGCCGGGCCAATCGATCAAAACAATGTTTCGCAAACAGCCGTTGTTCGTGCGGCATTTGACACCAGCCGAAGTTGCAGCTGCACAAAAGGTTGATGTGTCGAGCTTGCGCGATCCTGAAACGCTTGATCAGCGCACCAAAGAAGGAAAACCTCAGTGGCTGGTTACAATGGGTGTCTGCACCCATTTGGGTTGTGTTCCGCTTGGTGCTGCTGCTGGTGAAGTCAAAGGCGAATTCGGCGGATTTTTCTGCCCTTGTCATGGTTCGCATTATGATACTGCCGCGCGCATTCGCAAAGGGCCTGCCCCGAAAAATCTCGAGGTTCCCGAATATGCTTTCACTACAGACACCGTCATTCAGGTCGGCTGAGGATATTAGACGATGAGTTTTCCCTGGGCTGAACAATATAAGCCAACCCATCCTTTCATGCGCTATATGGACGAAAAGCTGCCTTTGCCGCGCTTCGTCTATAATGCGGTTGGTGCAGGCTATCCTGTCCCTCGCAACCTCAATTACTGGTGGAATTTCGGGGTGCTTGCGGGCGTTGCCCTGATGATCCAGATCGTGACAGGTCTTGTCCTGTCGATGCACTTTGCCGCTGACGCTGGTTTGGCATTCGATTCGGTCGAACATATCATGCGCGACGTCAATTCTGGCTGGTTCCTGCGTTATGCGCATGCCAACGGGGCATCAATGTTCTTCGTTGTGGTCTATATCCACATTTTCAGAGGGCTGTTCTTTGGATCTTACAAAGCTCCGCGCGAAATGGTGTGGTTGCTTGGTCTTGTCATATTTCTGTTGATGATGGCGACGGCTTTCATGGGGTATGTCATTGTCTGGGGGCAAATGAGCTTCTGGGGTGCGAAGGTCATTACCGGCCTGTTCGGCGCAATTCCGCTGGTGGGTGAACCCATTCAAACTTGGTTGCTGGGCGGTTATTCGCCCGATGATGCAACGCTAAACCGCTTCTTCTCACTGCATTTCTTGCTGCCATTCGTGATTTTGGGTGTCATCATCCTGCACGTTTGGGCGCTGCATATTCCGGGATCATCCAACCCAACCGGTGTTGATGTGAAGGGGCCACAGGATACAGTGCCATTCCATCCCTATTACACCGCGAAAGATGGGTTCGGACTTGCGATTTTCCTGATTGTGTTTGCCGCACTGATGTTCTTCGCGCCTAATTATCTGGGACATGCTGACAATTATATTCCGGCCAATCCGATGTCGACGCCCGCGCACATCGTGCCGGAATGGTATTTCTGGCCATTTTACGCGATCTTGCGTGCCTTCACGTTTGATTTCTTCTTTGTTCCGGCAAAGCTGCTCGGCGTGATTGCGATGTTCGCGTCAATCCTGCTGCTTTTCATTCTGCCTTGGCTCGATCAATCACCAGTGCGTTCTGGGCATTACCGCCCGCTGTTCCGCAAATTCTTTTGGTTCGGTCTGATCCCGTGTGTTGTGGTTTTGGGAATTTGTGGCGGCGCGCCAGCGGCGGAACCCTATGTTATCATCAGCCAGATCGCGTCGGCTTATTACTTCGCGCACTTCCTGATCATTTTGCCCATCATCTCGCGGATTGAAAAAACATTGCCGCTGCCAAACTCCATCACGGAAGCCGTGTTGGGCAAGGCTGCCGCACCCGCGACACAGAACGCCGCATAAGGAAATTTGCAGATGATTCGTCCGATCGCTTTTCTTGTCGGTTTGTTCTTTTCGGGCATGCTGCTGTATTCAACCTTGCGCGGTGTTGTGAACTTCGTGGCTGAACCGCCTGCGGTGACGGCTGAACATGAATTTCATGAACACCCCAAGCATCTTGCGCTGGCCAGTGATGGCCCGCTTGGTAAATTTGACCGTGCTCAGCTTCAACGCGGGTTTCAGGTGTATAAGGAAGTATGTTCGGCGTGCCATAGTCTGCGACTGGTGTCGTTCCGCGATTTAAAAGACCTTGGTTATGACGAAGGTCAGATCAAAACCATCGCAACCGAATGGCCAATTGAAACCCCCAGTGTGAACCCGGATACGGGTGAAGCGGCAACGCGGAAATCGCTTGCAGCGGACCGTTTCCCATCGCCCTATGCCAATGAAACGGCTGCGCGCGCGGCCAACAACAACGCGGCTCCACCAGATTTGTCGCTGATGACCAAAGCACGCCACGGCGGCGCACCTTATATCTATTCATTGTTGACAGGGTATCAGGCACCGCCAGCTAAATTGAAAAAGGAATTTCCTGATTCAATGCCCAGCGCGACCACACATTATAATCCCTATTTTGCCAATTTGAACCTCGCCATGGCAGCGCCGCTGACCACAGAGGGGCAAGTGACATACGGCGAAGGCGCGCCCAAGCCGACCGTAAATCAGATGGCAAAGGACGTTTCTGCATTCCTTGTTTGGACCGCAGAACCCAAATTGGAAAACCGCAACCGCGCAGGGATTGCTTCGATCATCTTCTTGTTGATCTTTGCAGGGTTGGCATACGGATCATACAAGAGCATCTGGGCGGATAAGAAAAAAGGTTAAGCCTCTTTCCTTCGTCGGAATAGAAAAACGGCCCCAGATCGCTCTGGGGCCGTTTCTCGTTAAAGCTATCACTGATCCGGACTTGATCCGGAGGCCATGTTGGTTACAGGAAGCCTAACGCCCAACCCCGCTTGCAGCACTCAAAACGGCGCGTACGCTGGCGGTGGCGACATCGGCGTCAATGCCCACGCCCCAGCGGATCGAACCGTCAGTCAGTTTGCATTCGACATAGGCCGCTGCCTGCGCGTCGCTGCCGTGTCCAATGGCGTGTTCGGCATAATCAACAATGTTAAGCGCAACCCCGAAATTATTCTCCAACGCTGCAACAATGCTGGAGATCAGGCCGTTGCCCCGTCCGCTGACCGATTGTTCCTGCCCACCAACCGCGATTTTGCCAACGAAAATGCGATCACCGTTGCTGGCCTTGGTTTCTTCATAATCGACAAGCGCGAAATGCTGCGGTTCGTCCAACCGGTAACTGCGTGTGAAGCAATGCCAAATGTCCTCAGCATTGAGTTCGCGGCTGGTATCGTCGGCCATCTGTTGCACAGAGCGGCTGAAATCGGCCTGTAATCTTTTGGGGAGTTTCAGGCCCTTATCCTGTTCAAGCACCCAGGCGACACCGCCTTTGCCAGACTGGGAATTGACACGGATCACCGCTTCATAGGATCGTCCCAAATCGGCGGGGTCGATGGGCAGATATGGGACTTCCCATAACGCATCATTGCGCGCGTCTTGGGCAACAAAGCCTTTCTTGATCGCGTCCTGATGGCTGCCTGAAAACGCAGTAAAGACGAGTTCACCGGCATAGGGATGGCGGGGATGAACGGGCAGCGCGTTGCAATATTCAACGGTCTGGATGACTTGGTCAATGTCGGAAAAATCAAGGCCGGGATTGATGCCCTGTGTGTACATGTTGAGCGCGACGGTCACCAAATCAACATTGCCGGTGCGTTCGCCGTTGCCGAACAGGCAGCCTTCAACTCTGTCGGCCCCCGCGAGCAAGCCCAATTCGGTCGCAGCAACGCCAGTGCCGCGATCATTGTGGGTATGAAGGCTGATGATCACACTGTCGCGGTTGGGAATGTGCCGCCCAAAATATTCAATCTGATCGGCATAGATGTTGGGTGTTGCTGCTTCGACGGTTGCGGGCAGGTTGAAAATGATTGGTTTGTCGGGGGTGGGGCGCAGCACGTCCATCACGGCGGCGCAGACCTCCAGCGAAAAATCGATCTCTGCTGTGGAAAATGTTTCCGGGCTATATTCAAAATGCCAATCGGTGTTGGGTTGTTTGGCCGCTTCATCCCGCAACAGTTTTGCGCCGGTGATCGCGATTTCTTTTATCTCCGGCATGTCCATCTGAAACACGATTTTGCGCCAAGCCGGCGAGACCGCATTGTAAAGATGGACAATCGCCGCGCGCGCGCCGCGCAAGGATGCAAAACTGGTTTCGATCAAATCCTGCCGCGCCTGAGTCAGCACTTGGATGATGACATCGTCTGGAATACGGCCAGAAGTGACCAATCCGCTGATGAAATCAAATTCGGTTGCCCCTGCGGCAGGAAAACCAACCTCAATTTCCCTGATCCCTACTTTTAACAGCAAATCAAAAAAGCGGGTCTTTTTTTCACTGTCCATCGGGTCGATCAGGGCCTGATTGCCGTCGCGCATGTCAGTAGAGAGCCAGCGGGGTGCAGTTGTGATCGTACGCGAAGGCCATTGCCGGTCGGGCAAGTCAATTTGCGGGAAAGGGCGGTATTTGGTCGACGGGGTGCGCAGCATGGTCATGAAGTATCGCTTTTAACAAAAATGGGCAAAGGGCAAGCTATTTGGGCTTGTCTGTGGGTTTGGGGAGGTTTGCCCTTAGGCGGTATCGCGGGCCAGTTTGCGGCCACGCAGGATCACACACGCCTAAGGGCGCGTAAGTCGTAGAAGAAGTGTGGACCGTGTGATCATCTTATCGCTTTATGCCGCGATGGTTAAGATATGTCTAGGCTGTTAAATTCACCACGTCGTTATGACGTTATTGCGAAGATCATGGATACCAACATTACCCAGTTTGGCCTTCTTCCTTGCGGCGTCCCAGCTGCCATAGAATGAATTATACGGTTTTTTGGTTCTGGGATTTGCGATCAAATGGGGGCAATCGTCCCAACGCGGCAGCTGATTAATCAGGTCCATCGCAGCGGTGGAAAGCGATATTTTTCGGGCTTTCTCCGTATTTTCAGCGGGAACCGTCCACATCCGTGCGTTCAGGTCAAAATGATCCCACTGCGCCGTCAGCAAGTCTTGCAACCTTGCGCCTGTCAAAAGCACCAAACCGATAAAGTATTTGAGGGAAGGATTATGGCTGGCCTCAACCGCCATTTTGAGGCGCGCTAACTCATCATTGGATAAATGGCGTTGAGATGCACTGCCAGCGTTGAGCAACGACAGGCTTTGGAATTGGGGTGCGTTGTCCCCGCCGGCACCAGAGCCTTGACCTGGCGTCTGGATGCTCTTTGCCGCCGTGCTAAGCCCAAGACTGTCTGATAATTTTTCAACTGTTGCGGCATTGGTCGTATCCCACATCAGCGCTTCAACCGATTGATCTGCGCCTCCAAGGCCAAGTTTGGAAAGTGCATATGCAGACACACGGCGGCTGGTGCAGAGGCCACCCACCCCGTCATCGACCAAGTGTTCGACAAATTCGATACCGTGCTGTTTTTTGCCAGCGCGCCGCACGGTTGCGACCGCAAGCTGGCATTCCCCGAAATCCACGATGATTTGGGTGCCGACGGGAACGTCAACAAAGCCTTCGATCAAAGCCCCTGTCTCTGAAAGATTGCGGATCAATGCTGGATGGTAATAGCTGCCAAGGATGGCCCCGACTTTGCGGTACATGGCACGCCGTTCGTTGCGCTGTTTTGCAGGCCCTGTTGGTTCAATCCGCCATTCCCCAGACGTCAATCCCTTGGCAAGCGCATCAGACGTAATTGCCTTGCTATAGACGTAGCCCTGAATGTGGCTGACCCCAAGCCTGCGGATCAGGTCAAGCTGGTCAAGCGATTCCACGCCCTCTGCGGTAGTTTCCATGGACAGCGCGCCTGCCAATGCCACAATCGCCGCAATGATGGCGCCGTTGCGAGACCCCGGCAAAGTGGCTTCTCTCACGAAAGTCTGGTCGATTTTGATCTTATCAAACGGTGCTGTCTTCAGATAGCCGAGTGACGAATATCCGGTTCCGAAATCGTCAAGTGCCAAACGGACGCCGATCTCCTTTAAGGTTGTAAACATCGTGTCTGTTTCGGCGGATTCGCCTAGAAAAACGCCTTCGGTTATTTCTAGTTCCAAACGGTTGGGTGCGAGACCCGAATTGGCGAGCGCAGACACGACAATTTGCGGCAGTGCTTCGTTGGCAAATTGGATGGGGGACACATTGACCGCAACACGAATATCAGCAGGCCACTGTGCGGCGTCTTCGCAAGCCTTTCGCAATATCCATTCCCCTAACATGCCAATCATGTCTGTTTCTTCGGCTATGGGAATGAAAAGTGCGGGGGAAATTGCGCCGCGTGTCGGG
Organism: Sphingomonadales bacterium; assembly: GCA_043760405.1. Lineage (GTDB taxonomy): Bacteria > Pseudomonadota > Alphaproteobacteria > Sphingomonadales > Sphingomonadaceae > Aquisediminimonas. The sequence continues at coordinate 3,383 of JAYUPB010000067.1, read as the reverse complement.
TGTTGCCAACGAATCAGGGCTTCGACCCCGGTGACACAGCTGCTTTTGGTGCTGACAAGGGGTTGGTAAAAAAGTGATAGCTGCCCCTTGACCAGCGCATCGCGCAGATCTTCTTCCAATCCCCGCCTTTCCTCCACGGCTTGGAGAAGATCATTGGAGAAGAAGCGAAAACAGCCGCGTCCGTTTTCTTTTGCCGCATACAGCGCCAAATCCACATTGCGGATTAATTCTTCACGTGTGCGTCCGTCGCTTGGCCCCACGGCCAACCCCACAGATGCGCCAATAACGCAGCGGCTGCCCAGAACCGAATAGGGTTGCGACAGGCTTGCGATAATTTCATTCGCGATACCGCCAAGGATGCCGCGATCTTCGCAATTTGGCAAAATGATCTGAAATTCATCCCCGCCCAGACGGAACACTTTTTCACGGTCACCAATAATTTTGAGCAGACGTTCAGACACCTGCTTCAAAAGCGCGTCGCCTGCCGGGTGGCCAAGCGAATCATTGACCTGTTTGAAACGATCAAGATCAATCAGAAGGACCGCGCAAGACCGACCATATTGTTCAATTCCCATCATCCCCGCTTCAAGGCATTTTGCCATGCTTAACCGGTTGGATAGGCCCGTGAGCGGGTCATACATGGCCAATTGAGATGCGTTTTCAGACGTTTGCAGCTGTTCCGTGACGTCGACACCGTATCCACGATAGCCTTTGAAGTTGCCTTCTTTATCGAACTGGGGCGATCCCGCGACCTCCCACCAGCGGTCATCCTGCGAACGCGCAGACTGGACAATGATATTTTCAAAACTGGCGTGGCGTGACAAGATGAACGGCAATCTTTCGCGCACATCGGCGGCATTGTCAGCGCGAATAAACAGGTCGGAAAAGGCCAACCCAAGCAGCGCAGTGGTTTCATCGTTCATCAGCCGTGAAACGCTGCCGGACAAATAGGTGAGATGACCGTCACAGTCCGTGGACCAGAACCACCCCTTGTTTGAGTTTTCAAAATTTTCGAGCAGCAGCAGCGTTTCTGCATAATCGGGTTGAGCGACAGCAAAATCATCCCCAGACGGCGCTGAAAATAAACTGAAAATCTTGTTTCTTGCCATCGGGTCAATGTGCCTAGTCTTAATTTTTCACGATAGACCCAAGGAAAATCATATGTCTCCCATAGGCCTGGTCAAAAACAGACATAAGCAATTGGTGTTGCCGAAGGGTAAACGGCGGTCCTTATTTTCGGAGATGCTGACGGAAAAAACGCACAATATTCTGGTTGAACAGGGTGTGAAATGCGGCGCGGTCAAACGCGGCGTCGCTGGAACATATTTGCGGATTCTGCTTTGGGTCTGCACAGGGCGCCAGAAAATCAAAATGCCCAGCACCCGCCACATCATGATATTCCGGTTGCTTGGGAAGTGCGGCCTTGACTGCGTCGGCATAAAGCGGCGCGGGCAGAATTTGATCATTGGCCGCACGCCACAATTGCACTGGCAGCGTGACGGGGGCCAGCGCGGCTTTTGAAAATGTGAACCCAAGCGCCGGGGCCGCAACCACAATCGCTTTGATACGGGCATCCGCTTTGTTGGTCCAAAGCGGGCGCGCGCTTTGCGGGTTTTGCCGCATCAAGCTACAGTCAAAAAACGTCGGGTGGGCGGCGCAGTGCTGCGCAATTGTTGTAAAATCTGGGCGCGCGCCGGCCGCTGCAAGGACCGTGAAACCGCCCGCTGAAAACCCGAAAGCACCAATTTTTTTGACATCAATCCGGGTGTGTGATGGCCAAACGTCCAACATGTAGGTGACAACCGCACTCAAATCTTGCGGGCGACGCTCCAGCTGGGTTGCTTTGCTTCTGTCCTGCCAATTGTCGCCGGTGTGGGTTAAGGCTGCGACGATAAAGCCTGAACGTGCTAATGCGATTGCAGTGTCCAAATGCCCTGCAAAATGACCGCCAGAACCGTGTGACATCACCACCAATCCGTGCCGCGTGCCCCGCACTGCTGCATCAGGGACAACATCCTGCTCATATAGCCCAAGCCGCTTTCGTTGCGCTGTGCCCGATGCGGGATACCAAATGCCGACTTTGGTTCCGTCATCCATCTGCCGCTGTTCAAAGCCGACTTCTGTTCCTTTGGCATGCGCGTTGGGCACAGTGAAAACAGTCAGTGGAGTAGCGATCGATGTCCAAGCGATCAGTATGCGAAGCGTGCGGCGAATAGTCATTTAGAAATTCCCTTTCAATATGATGGGAATAGTCGCGGTCTTTGCCGCGATAAAATAGCGTATTTGCGTTAATCGGCGAATGGGTACGTGGATGGGCGAACGGGATAGAAATGACATTTGCCATCAGGTCGCTTTGTTGTAGACCGCAAGCATGAGTGATCGTTTTTCGGTGACAGTCCTGCGTCACATGCTTTCTTCACTGGTTCGGTATTTGATGCTCGCGACGCTCGTCGGGCTGTTGCTTGGTGCTTTGGGACCATTTGGTACTTATTTGAACGGCGGCATCCTGTTGCGGGCATCCTATTGGATACTCACTTTATGGGGTGGCTTGTTCCTCTATGGTTCGGGCATCACGCTGTGGCGTCGCATGACGACGGCTGGCACGCTTTCATCCTGGTTCTTCCTGATTTTGGTGCTGCTTTTGGTCAGCCTGCCGCAAACGATTTTTACGCGCATGCTGGCCTTTCAGTTTTGGCCGCGCCTTGGCGGCTTGGATATATCATGGACGCTGTGGTATTCGCAGGTGGCGGCACTCAGTTCCTTTATCGCCATTGGTTTTATGGTCGTGCGACAGTATTTTTTTGTTGAACAGGACGTTGAGGAAAAAAGCGCTTTATCCCCTCAGCACATGCTCAAACATTTGACGCCGGACATCGTGGCGCTGCAAATGGAGGATCATTATGTCCGCATTCACACATCGTCGGGGTCCCGCCTGGTGCTGATGTCTCTTGGTCAGGCGATAGAGGGTTTAGGCGGAAAAGAAGGCATCCGAACACATCGGTCCTGGTGGGTCGCGCGCGATGCGGTCAAGAAAATCAACGGGACGCCGCGTTCCATGACCTTGACACTGTCAAACGGTACCGTTGCCCCCGTCGCGCGCAGCGCCGTCGCGAACATCCGTTCGGCGGGGTGGTTGGAGCGTTGATCCTAGATTCTTCATCGAAAATCTTGGGGTGGGCAACGCACCCACCCCGCGCAGGTCACAGACCGTCAAGACCCTTGCTGACCAAGACATTCAAAGAAACCCGACGATTTTGTGCTTTGCCTTCAGCCGTGTCATTGCTTGCCAAGGGGTCCGCTTTTGCCATGCCGGTAGGGGTAAGCATTCGATATGGTTTCCAGCCGCAGGCTTGCTGAATGTAATTGACGACGCGGCTTGCCCG